>JAFGHF010000007.1 GCA_016939375.1 Candidatus Omnitrophota bacterium
AGCCACGAAGAAGGAGGCGAGCGTCAGTGGTCAGTGTTGACTAAGTGCTTTATTGGAAGAGGAGGCCATCTGAAGGGATTGCAATGCGTAAGGGTGGATTTCATCAAAGAGCCCGGTCAGGATTGTCTTACTATGAAAGAGGTGCCGGGCAGCGAATTCCAGATAGAGGCGGATGTGGCCATTTTGGCTATCGGGTATTTGCATCCCGAACATTCAGGGCTTTTGACTGACCTGGGATTGGAGTTCGCTAAAAGCGGTAATGTCAAGACAGATGAAAAATACATGAGTTCTGTTGAAAAGGTATTTTGTGCCGGTGATATGAGACGAGGACAATCATTGGTGGTATGGGCTATTTCTGAAGGAAGACGCTGCGCCCACAATATCGATAAATACTTGATGGGTGAGACCAACTTGCCGAGTATCTGAAGCTCAGAGGTTGAACCGGCAAACGGAATCCTGAGCGAACGAAAGTGAGTCGAAGGATAAAAAAGGATTACTAAGATGATAAGCACAGGAATAAAGGGTTTGGATAATGTGATTACCGGCCTAAAAGTCGGGGACAATGTGGTCTGGCAGATAGAAGATATTAAGGATTATATCGACTTGGTCGGGCCTTTTGTCAAAGAAGCGCTAAAAAACGGCAAGGAAGTGATATATTTAAGGTTTGCCGCACATCAAGAAGTGCTTAAGCCCTCAAAAAAGATAAAGCGTTATGAGCTCAATGCCTATGCCGGATTTGAATCTTTCACCACCAGGGTAAATCATATCATCACCGAGCACGGAGAAGGGGCCTATTACGTCTTCGATTGCTTATCCGAGCTGCTTTCGGCCTGGGCCACCGACCTTATGATCGGCAACTTCTTTATGGTCACCTGCCCTTATCTTTTTGAGCTGAAGACTGTGACTTACTTTTCCATACTGCGCAATAATCATTCTTATAAATCCATTGCCCGTATCCGTGAGACCACGCAGCTTCTAATAGACGTCTATCATTATGAAGGCAGTTATTACATACACCCTCTAAAGATATGGAACCGCTATTCGCCGACTATGTTTTTCCCGCATCAGAAGGAAAAGGATAAGTTTATTCCCATAACCGACAGCGTCAACGCCGTAAAAATTCTCTCCGACATCCGCGATAAAGGGGCCGAGAGCGCCAAAAGAAACCTCGATTATTGGGACAGGTTATTTCTTGAGGCCGAAGGACTGGCCAAAGACCATGGCGCTAAAGAAAAAATAACCAAGGCGATAAAAAAGATCTGCAGCGTGATGATCAGTAAAAATAAAAAGATTCTTTCTTTAGCCATACGCAACTTTTCTCTCTCAGAACTTGTCGATATTAAATCCAGACTGATAGGTACAGGTTTTATCGGTGGCAAGAGCGTAGGAATGCTTTTGGCCAGAAAGATTCTCTCCAATAGCAAATCGCTTGATTGGCAGAAACTCTCCGAAGCCCACGATTCATTCTATATAGGCTCGGACATATTTTATTCATATATCGTGCAGAACCACTGGTGGAAATTACGCATGCAGCAGAAGACAGAAAGCGGCTATTTCAGCGTGGCCAAAATATTGAAGGAAAAGATGCTCTATGGAGTATTTCCCGATGAGATCATGGAACAATTTCAGCAGATAATCGAGTATTTTGGGGCCTCTCCCATAATTATCCGCTCAAGCTCTCTTTTGGAAGACGGCTTCGGTAACGCCTTTGCCGGAAAATATGAAAGTATATTCTTGGCCAACCAAGGGACCCCTGAGCAGAGATACATCCAATTTGCCGAGGCGGTAAAGAAAATTTATTCCAGCACCATGAACGAAGACGCCTTAGTCTATAGAAAACAAAGAGGCCTGGATAAGATGGATGAACAGATGGCGCTATTAGTTCAGCGTGTATCAGGAGCACACCATAAGGATTATTTCTTCCCCGATTTAGCCGGCGTGGGCATATCACATAATACATATGTCTGGAATGAAGATATGGACCCCAAGGCAGGGATGCTCAGGCTTGTATTCGGGCTGGGCACAAGGGCGGTAAACCGAGTAGAAGGTGACTATCCCAGGATGGTTGCGTTGGATGATCCCTTGCTTAGGCCTTATGCCGAGAAAGAAGATATAAGAAAGTTTTCGCAGCATGAGCTGGACATGATAAACACAAAGCAAAATGCCTTCAAGACCATCAGCTTTAACAGACTTATAACCGAGAAAGCTTATACAGACATCGAGCGTATAGCAGTAAGAGATTATGAAGCCGAGGAAATTATGAGCGCGAAAGGAAAAGAAGAGAAGGAATATTGGATATTGACTCTGGATAATGTCTTCCAGGACAATCAGCTCAAGGGTGCCTTCAAAAAAATACTCACCACTTTAGAAGAAGACTATGATTATCCGGTAGAGATAGAATTTACGGTGAATTTTACCAAAGGCGGCGCATTTAAGATTAACCTCTTGCAGTGTAGGCCGCTGCAGACTGCTGGTTTAGGGCGCAAAGTAGAAATCCCCGAGAAGGTGGATAGCAAAGACGTCCTTTTTGAATCAAAGGGGTATTTTCTAGGTGGTAATGTATCACAACAGATCAAAAGGATTATCTATGTCGAGCCCCAGAAATACATCCAGCTTAATCTTTCGGATAAATATGAGATTGCCCGAATAGTAGGTAGTCTAAACAGAAGCATAATTGATAGAGAAAAGATGCCTGCTTTATTGATGGGCCCGGGAAGGTGGGGTACCACTACGCCTTCTCTGGGCGTTCCGGTAAAATTCGCCGAAATAAACAATGTGGCTGCACTTGCCGAGATTGCTTTTCCCCAAGGAAACCTGATGCCGGAATTGTCCTTCGGTACGCACTTTTTCCAGGACCTGGTGGAGACAAGTATTTTCTACGTAGCGCTTTTTCCGGAAAAAGAAGGTATAGTGTTAAATACAAAATGGTTTTCTAAAAGCAAAGACTCATTTACAAAGCTTGCGCCTGGATCGAGCAAATATGAAGGCGTGATCAGAGTATATGAGCTTGACAAAGGCGGCGTAAAGATACTCTCGGATGTGGTCTCGCAGAAGGTAATATGCTTACAAAGTCTTAAAGGAAAATAGATGAGAGCAAGAATAGTTTTTGAGGACGGAAGAGTTTTTAAAGGCTATGCCTTCGCCGCTACGGGCGAGAAATGCGCGGAAGTAGTCTTTAATACCAGTATCTCCGGTTATCAAGAGATACTTACTGATCCATCTTATAAGGGGCAGATAGTCACCATGACCTACCCGCTTATCGGAAACTACGGTGTAAACCAAGAGGACATCGAATCAAGCAGGCCTTTCCTGGATGGCTTTATTGTCAGGGAATGCAGCCGCACGGCCAGTAATTGGCGTTCGCAAAAAGGACTCGCCCAGTATCTTAAAGAAAACAACATAATCGGCATCGAGGGAGTGGATACCAGGGCCTTGACCAAACATATACGTCTTCAAGGGGCGATGAAGGCGATAATCACCACCCGCGACAGCGATGAGAAGATTTTAATCAAAAAGGCCAAGGCCTCACCCGGTCTAATAGGCAGGGACTTGGTCAAAGAAGTCACCTTAGAGATAAATCAATTTCTGAATAATAAAGGCAAATATAGAGTGGTTGTCATTGACTGCGGAGTGAAATTCAATATTTTAAGGCAACTAGAAGCCAATGATTGTCAGGTGGTAGTTGTGCCGGCAAAAATGAGCGCAGAGCAGATATTAGGGTTGCAGCCACAAGGTGTTTTACTCTCCAATGGCCCGGGAGACCCTGCTGCGGTTACTTATGTAGTAGAGACGGCGAGGAAACTCTTAGGCAAAGTCCCACTTTTTGGAATATGCCTGGGCCACCAGATGTTAGGCCTGGCCTTAGGGGGTAAGACTTATAAACTTAAATTCGGCCATCACGGAGGCAACCACCCGGTCAAGGATCTAAGGACAGGAAAAATATCGATTACTGTACAAAACCACGGCTTTTGCGTGGATATAGATTCGTTAAACAAAAATGATATTGAAATAACCCATGTTAACCTAAACGACCATACACTTGAAGGAATAAGACACAAGAGGATGCCCGCGTTTTCAGTACAATTTCATCCTGAAAGCGGGCCCGGACCACATGACGCCAGATATTTATTTGCCGAATTTATCGAGTTAATTAAAAATTCAAAATTAAAAATTAAAAACTAAGGATTACAATTTTGAATTCTAAATTTTAAATTTCCAAATATGCCAAAAAGAACTGATATCCACAAGATTTTGATAATCGGCTCAGGCCCGATCGTGATCGGCCAGGCCTGTGAATTCGATTATTCCGGGGCCCAGGCTTGTAAGGCACTTAAAGAAGAAGGCTTTAATGTGGTGCTTATCAACTCCAACCCGGCTACGATTATGACCGACCCGGAGATGGCCGATGCCACCTATATCGAACCGATTACCCCGCAGGTCGTGGAGAAGATAATTGAGAAAGAAAGGCCGGATGCACTCTTGCCCACTTTGGGCGGGCAGACCGGTCTAAACACCGCAATAAAGGTCTACGAGAAAGGCGTATTGGATAAATATGGGGTCAAGATTATCGGGGCCAACTACCAGGCCATAAAAAAGGCCGAGGACAGAGAGCATTTTAAGAAGGCGATGCAAAAAATAGGCCTGGACTTACCGCGTAGCGCACTGGCCTACAATATGGAAGAGGCTAAAGAGGCGATGCGAGAGATAGGATTGCCTGTGATTATCAGGCCCAGCTTTACGCTGGGAGGTACCGGTGGCGGATTTGCCAGGACTAAAGCGGAATTTGAGAATATGGCCGAGCTGGGTTTAAAAAACAGCATGATTAGTGAGATTTTGATTGAGGAATCGGTTTTCGGCTGGAAGGAATATGAGTTAGAAGTAATGCGCGACTTAAAAGACAATGTAGTCATCGTCTGTTCTATAGAGAACTTCGATGCCATGGGTGTACATACCGGAGATTCGATCACTGTCGCCCCGGCGCAGACTTTGACTGACGTGGAATATCAGAATATGAGGGATGCCGCTTGCGCTATAATACGGGAGATAGGAGTGGAGACAGGAGGCTCTAATATCCAGTTTGCCGTAAACCCCAAAGACGGCAGGATGGTGGTCATCGAGATGAATCCCAGGGTATCGCGCAGTTCCGCCCTGGCCTCCAAGGCTACCGGTTTTCCAATAGCCAAGTTTGCGGCCAAGCTGGCCGTGGGTTATTCACTTGATGAGATCCAAAATGACATCACTAAAGAGACACCGGCATCATTTGAGCCGACAATAGACTATTGCGTGGTCAAGATTCCCCGTTTCACTTTTGAGAAGTTTCCTGAGGCCAAAGATATATTGGGTATCTCCATGAAATCCGTGGGCGAGACTATGGCTATCGGGCGCACATTCAAAGAGGCCCTGCAAAAGGGCTTGCGCGGTCTGGAGATTGGCCATTGCGGACTGGACAATAAGAAGGACTATCTGCGTATCCCGATGAGCAAGATCCGCAAGCGCTTAAGAGAACCTAATGCCTCAAGGATATTTTATGTCAAATACGCGTTGCAAAAAGGAATGAGCATAAAAGAGATATACAGGCTTACTGGCATCGACCCCTGGTTTATTGACAACATTAAGCAGATTGTTGAATTCGAAGATGAACTGCTGACTTTAAGTTGCCATGGCGCCAGAGGCGCTAAGAAGACAAAAGGAGAGCTTCTCTTTCAGGCAAAGCAATTTGGTTTTAGTGACAGCCAGATCGCCCAGCTGATAGAGTCAGATGAACTTTATATCAGGAAGATGAGAAAGAAAAAGAAAATAAAAGCCGTTTATAAATTGGTGGACACCTGTGCCGCCGAATTCGAAGCCTTCACGCCTTATTATTACTCTACTTATGAGAGCGAAGATGAGGCCAGGCCTTCTGAGAAAAAGAAGATTATGATTTTAGGCGGTGGCCCTAACCGTATCGGCCAGGGTATAGAATTCGACTACTGTTGTTGCCATGCCTCGTTTGCTCTTAAAGAATTGGGCTATGAGACTATTATGGTCAATTCCAACCCCGAGACCGTTTCCACCGATTACGATACTTCAGATAAATTATATTTCGAGCCGCTTACTTTCGAAGATGTGATGAATATCGTCGATGTGGAAAGACCGGATGGTATGATAGTACAGTTTGGAGGACAGACTCCTCTTAACCTGGCCAGAGATCTAGAGAAAGCGGGCGTGCCCATTATCGGTACCTCGGTAAAATCGATAGACTTAGCCGAAGACAGGGATAAATTTGCCAGGCTTATAAAGAAGCTCAAGATCAGCCAGCCGCCTAATGGTTCGGCCACCTGCGAAGAAGAAGCGGTGGAAATCGCTAAGAAAATAGGCTATCCGATTTTAGTCAGGCCCTCTTATGTATTGGGCGGCAGGGCGATGAGGATAGTCTACAGCGAGAAGGAACTTAAAGGTTTTATCAAAGAGGCCAAAGATACTTCCCAAGAGCATCCTATTTTAATAGATAGGTTTTTAGAGGATGCCGTGGAAGTGGATGTCGACGCAGTCTCAGACGGAAAAATGACGGTAATTGGCGGGATCATGGAGCATATCGAGGAGGCCGGCGTGCATTCCGGGGACTCCGCCTGCGTACTCCCCCCGCATACTTTAAGCGACGATATCATCGCGCGCATAAGAGAACATACTTATGCCATTTCTAAAGAGTTGAAAGTGATAGGACTTTTAAACATCCAATTTGCCGTAAAGGGCGATATCATCTATGTGCTTGAGGTAAACCCCAGGGCCTCAAGGACCGTGCCTTTTATCAGCAAGGCCACAGGTATACCTTTAGCTAAAATAGCGGCCAAGCTTATGGCGGGTAAGACACTTACGGAACTAAGGTTTACCAAAGAGAAGAGACTTAAGCATTACGCGGTCAAAGAATCGGTGCTTCCTTTTTCGCGATTTTCGGGAGTGGATATTATCCTGGGCCCGGAGATGAAATCGACAGGTGAGGTCATGGGCATCGATAAATCATTCGGCATAGCTTTTTATAAATCGCAGCTGGCCGCTGGTTCAGACCTACCCAAAAGCGGAAAAGTATTTATCAGCGTCCGCAATGAACACAAGCGCGATATCGCCTTTATCGCCAAGAAACTATTTGACCTGGGTTTTGAGCTCATTGCCACCAAAGGCACTTATAAGGTATTGCGCACAAATAACATCAAGGCCCACTCCATAGGAAAGATAAGCGAAGGCAGCAAAGAGATATTGACCTTGATAAAGAGCAATTCGATTCACTTGATTATCAATACGCCTTCGGGCAAGAGCAGCCATTCTGACATGAGACCGATAAGAAATGCCGCGGTGTTAAACGGTATCGCATGTATTACCACCTTACAAGGTGCCCAGGCCGCGGTAAACGGTATTGAATCTATTATCAAGGGAGAATTTTCTGTCAAACCAGTGCAGGAATATATAAAGAACAGGAGCAAGATATGTTAGAGGCGAATGTCTACGTCAGACTCAAAAAGACGATAACCGATCCTCAAGGATTGGCCATCAAGCACGCATTAGACTCACTGGATTATAAAGATATTGAGCAGGTGCGCGTGGGGAAGGTAATCACCTTAAGGCTCGATACAAAAGACAAAAAAACCGCCACGCGGCAGATTGATGAGATGAGTAAAAAAGTTCTGGCTAATCCCATCATCGAAGATTATAGTTTTGATATCAAAGGGGAATAAGATGAGATTTGGTGTCGTTGTTTTTCCGGGATCTAATTGCGACCAGGACTGCTTTTATGTGATTAGAGATAGGCTTGCTCAGCCGGTACGATACATATGGCATAAGGATAAACGTATTGCTGATTACGATTGTATCATACTCCCCGGGGGATTCAGCTATGGAGACTATCTGCGCGCCGGAGCCATAGCCAGATTTTCGCCGATTATGAAACCGATAATCGACTTTGCCCACAAAGGGGGTGCCGTGCTGGGAATATGTAATGGTTTTCAGATTTTGCTTGAGGCCGGACTCTTGCCCGGGGCGATGCTAAGGAACGATAATATCCATTTTATTTGCAAATATGTGTATACCAGAGTGGAGAATGACAGCACAATATTTACGAATTCATGTAAAAAAGGCCAGATTCTCAAGATACCCATAGCCCATAATGAGGGTCGTTACTATATCGATGAGAATGGCTATAGTCGACTAAAAGAAAACAAGCAGATTGTCTTGCGTTACTGTAGCCGTCAAGGGGTAGTAAGCGATGAATATAATCCTAACGGGGCGAAAGGTAATATAGCAGGTATTGTCAATGAAAGAGGAAACGTATTGGGGATGATGCCGCATCCCGAGAGGTCGCCTGAGGCCTCACTCGGTAGCGATGACGGGATATATCTGTTTGACTCGATTATCACTTGGTTAAGGAAGGTGATATGATAAAACCACATGTATACCATTCTTTAGGTCTATGTGATCAGGAATATCAAAGTATAGTTGATATATTAGGCCGCGAGCCATCGAACACGGAATTGGCCATGTTTTCCGTAGAATGGTCAGAGCACTGCGGTTATACGCGTTCACGCAAGTGGCTGAAGCTATTGCCCAAAAAGGGCAAGTATCGTAATTTGTTAAGCGAGGATTCCGGAGGAATAATCGTAGATGATTTGGCGGTCATATTCAAGATGGAAAGCCATAATCACCCTTCGCAGGTCGAACCCAAACAGGGAGCCGCGACCGGGGTGGGAGGTATAATCAGGGATATATTCACGGCTGGGGCGCGTCCTGTGGCTTCATTGAATTCTTTGCGCTTTGGCCAGTTGACCAAGCCATATAATAGATATCTTCTAAAAGGAGTGGTGGATGGCATTCAATCTTACGGTAATTGTCTGGGGGTGCCGACCATAGGCGGAGAGATATATTTTGACAAAAGCTACAATGGCAATTGTCTGGTAAACGCTATGAGTATAGGCATTGCCAAGAAGGATAAAGTAGTAAGGGCCCGGGCCAAAGGCAATGGCAATGCCATAATATACGCCGGTGCCAGCACAGGCCGCGACGGCATAGGAGGTTGTAGCGTCCTGGCTTCTAAGGAATTCAAAGAAGGCGAGGAAAAGAGGCCTGCTGTCCAGATAGGAGACCCTTTTACCGAAAAATGTCTTATAGAGGCGACCCTGGAGGCGTTAAATACGGGATATGTGCTGGGCCTTAAAGACATGGGCGCCGCCGGCCTTACCTGCTGCACAAGCGAAATGGCCCAAGCGGGCGATTCAGGAATGGAGATAGAGCTTGAGCGTGTGCCTAAAAAAGAAAAGGATATGCAGGCCTGGGAGTTGATGATGTCGGAGTCCCAGGAAAGGATGTTGCTCTGCGTTGAAAAAGGCAAAGAGAAGACGATAAAGGATATCTTTGCGAAATGGGATTTACAGGCTAGCGTTATCGGTAGAGTCACTGATGATGGACGGGTGCGCATCAAATATAAAGGAAATGTCGTAGCGGATATTCGGGCCAGAGCGTTGACCGATAGCCCTATATATGATATGCCATATAAAAAACCGGCCTACTTAGACAAATTAAATAAGTTAGACTTAAGCAAAATACCTTTACCCCAGGATTGTAACAAGGTCCTGCTTAAACTTTTGTCTTCTCCTTCGCTCTGCAGTAAAAAATGGGTCTACGAGCAGTACGACCATATGGTTCAGACCAACACAGTGGTTTTGCCAGGTTCCGACGCCGCAGTCATAAGGCTAAAAGGTAAAAATAAAGCCATTGCCGCGACAACCGACTGCAATAGCCGTTATTGTTACCTAAATCCATATAGAGGAGCGCAGATAGCTGTAGCGGAGGCAGCCAGAAACTTGGTCTGTTCGGGTGCCCAGCCGGCAGCCGTTACTGATTGTCTAAACTTTGGCAACCCCGAAAAAGCGGATAGATTTTGGCAGTTTAAAAATTGTGTGCAAGGGATTGCCCGGGCATGTAGATTTTTGCGACTGCCAGTAGTAAGCGGAAATGTCTCTTTTTACAATGAGAGCCCCAAGGAGGCTATCTATCCTACCCCGACTATCGGGATGATAGGGATAATAGATGATGTAAAGCTAGCTTGCACTCAATATTTTAAAAAGGAGGATGATGTGGTCATCCTCCTGGGACTTTGCCGAGCGGAACTAGGAGGAACCGAATATTTAAAGATAGCGCATAAAAAGGTAAGGGGGGATGCCCCGGCATTGGATCTACGCAGGGAACAGGCGCTCCAGCGGGCGACTTTAGAGGCGATACGAAAAGGATTAGTCAGTTCAGCGCACGATTGTTCCGAAGGCGGTCTGGCGGTTGCCTTGGCGGAGTGTTGTATTTCGGATAGAGAAAACATGGTGGGAGCGGTCATCGACGGCCTGACTTTCAACAGTAGGTCTGATGCTGTATTGTTTGGCGAATCGCAGTCGAGGGTCATAATCTCTTGCGAGAAAAAGAACGTCCCTAAAATCAAGACTATCGCTGCCAAGTCCAAAGTCCCTTTTCGCGTGATCGGAAAGACATGTGCTGAGCGATTGAAGATATCGCGTAGGGATAAGGTCATAGTGGACTTGCCTTGCCAGATGATGTCTACGGCCTGGTCCGATTCTTTAGAAAAAATGATATTTTGAAAAGGACTATATTCCAGGAGTTTACCAAAAGGAGCGAAAAATGTCTAAATATATCTTTGTGACCGGCGGAGTGGTATCGAGCTTAGGCAAGGGGATTACTTCTGCCTCGGTGGGAAAGTTGCTGGAATCAAGGGGCTTGAAGGTGAGCCTGATAAAATGCGATCCTTATATCAATGTTGACCCCGGGACCATGAACCCTTATCAACATGGTGAGGTTTATGTCACCGAAGACGGGGCCGAGACCGACCTTGACCTTGGCCATTATGAGCGCTTTACCAATGCCCACCTTACCAAGGACAATAATATCACTACAGGTAAAATATACTATTCGGTAATATCTAAGGAGAGAAAAGGAGATTACCTGGGAAAGACAGTGCAGATAATCCCGCACATCACCAATGAGATAAAAGAGGCGATAAAGAAAGTAGCCCAGAGCCAAAGGGTAGATGTAGTAATCGTTGAAATAGGAGGCACAGTAGGCGATATCGAGAGCCTGCCTTTTCTTGAGGCGATCAGACAATTAAAGCTGGAGGTGGGAAGAGAATATGCCGTCAACATCCACATGACCTTAGTTCCTTATATAAAATCAGCCGGTGAGATAAAGACTAAGCCCACACAGCATAGTGTAGGCACTTTGCGCGAAATAGGCATTATCCCCGATATCATCATCTGTCGCACGGAAAAGCAGCTGAGCAAAGAGGCAAAAGATAAGATTGCACTTTTTTGTAATGTCGACAAAGAGGCGGTAATACCAGCTATTGATGTACGCAGTATTTATGAAGTCCCACTTTGCTATAAAAAAGAAAAATTGGACAGCCTTATCTTGCGCCTTTTGAACTTAAAACATGATGAAAAAGACCTGCGCTCCTGGGAGAATACCGTGGTCAATAAGATAAAACGGCCTAAAAAAGAAGTCAAGATCGCGGTAGTAGGAAAATACATCACACTCCAAGATGCCTATAAATCTATCTATGAGGCCATGGTCCACGGCGGCATCGCCAATGACGCCAAATTGACCATTAAAAGAGTCGATTCAGAGGATATCGAAAAATTCGGGCCAGAGAAATTTTTAAAAGACGCAAAAGGCATACTTGTGCCCGGGGGCTTTGGCGACCGCGGTATCGAGGGTAAGATAATGGCTATTAAGTTTGCCCGGGAAAAAGAGATCCCTTTTTTAGGACTTTGCTTAGGGATGCAGACAGCTGTAATAGAGTTTGCCAGAGGCGTATGCGGGTTAAAAGGGGCAAACTCGACTGAATTCGACTCAGAGACCAAATACCCGGTGATTAGCCTGATAGAAGAGCAGAAAAACATCCGGGATAAAGGCGCTACCATGCGCTTGGGCGCCTATCGTTGCCGGCTGAAGAAAAACTCATTGAGCTACCAGGCATATAAAAAGGAAGAGGTCTCAGAACGCCACCGCCACAGGTATGAGTTTAACAACAAATACCGCGCTCTTATGGAAGAGAAAGGCATGCTTTTTTCAGGGGTCAATCCAGGCAAAAACTTGGTAGAGATAATCGAGATAAAAGGGCATCCCTGGTTTGTGGCCTGCCAGTTTCACCCAGAATTTAAGTCAAAACCCAATAAGGCCCACCCGCTTTTCCGCGAATTTATAAGGGCAACGCTTGAGAAAAAAGGGGCTTAGGCCATTATTTGTTTAGAAAGGAGGGAGTTAAAATTTGGCCAAAAAAATCAATTATTTTTTCTTGACTATTAGGCACAAATCAGAGATAATTGGAGGACAGTATTCATCTAAAATCGACTTAGTAGGGACCATGGCAGGGCTTAGACAGCACAATAATGAAGGCGTTCTAAATTATAATCAGAGATAGGACGTCTTTTTTTATGCTCAGTTGATGGTGAAAGGAGAACAAATGTCAGAGATAAAAGTGAAGAAATTTATGGAGCAAGTGCTCAAGAAAAACCCCGGGGAAGCAGAATTCCACCAGGCGGTAGAGGAAGTGGCGACCTCGGTAATGCCTTATCTGGAGAAACACCCCAAGTATCAGAAGGCCAAGATACTGGAGCGTATCGTCGAGCCGGAGAGGGTGATAATGTTCCGCGTGCCATGGGTGGACGATAAGGGCGAGGTCCAGGTCAACCGCGGTTTTCGCATCGAGATGAACAGTGCCTTAGGGCCATACAAAGGCGGTCTGCGCTTGCATCCCACGGTCTATTTGGGGCTATTGAAGTTTCTGGCCTTTGAGCAGGTATTCAAAAACAGCCTTACCACTCTTCCTATGGGCGGTGGAAAAGGCGGCTCGGACTTCGACCCTAAGGGAAAATCGGACAATGAAGTGATGAGCTTTTGCCAGAGCTTCATGAGTGAATTATTTAGACATATCGGCCCTGATACTGATGTGCCCGCAGGTGATATCGGAGTGGGGGGCAGAGAGATAGGCTTTCTCTTCGGCCAATATAAGAGATTGCGCAATGAGTTTACCGGCGTCTTGACCGGGAAAGGCCTAAACTGGGGCGGGAGTTTGATCAGGCCCGAGGCCACAGGATATGGCTGTGTATATTTTGCCCAGGAGATGCTCAAGACTAGAGGCGAGACCTTAGAAGGCAAGCTCTGCACGGTATCGGGCTCAGGAAATGTCGCCCAGTATACGGTAGAGAAGCTGCTTGAGTTGGGCGCTAAGCCGGTGACATTATCTGACTCCAATGGCTATATATATGACAAGCATGGCATCGATAAAGAAAAGCTGGAATTTGTCATGGAATTAAAGAATGTCAAGCGGGGAAGGATAAAGGAATACGCCAAGGAATACAGCTGCGATTATCATGAGGCAGGCAGATGGCCCTGGGAAGTAAAATGTGACTGTGCCTTTCCTTCAGCCACACAAAATGAGGTCAGCGAAGCCGATGCTAAGAAACTGGTCAAAAACGGATGTATCTGCGTTGCCGAGGGCGCTAATATGCCTACTCGTCCGGAGGCGATCAAGGTCTTCCAGAAGGCCAAGATCCTTTATGGCCCGGGCAAAGCGGCTAATGCCGGAGGAGTAGCCACTTCTGGTCTAGAGATGTCACAGAACAGCCTTAGGCTTTCCTGGACCAGGGAAGAAGTCGATAAGAAATTACATAATATCATGATCGCTATTCACGAGCAGTGCGTTAAGTACGGCAAAGAAGGCAGCCACGTCGACTACGTAAAAGGCGCTAACATCGGTGGATTTGTAAAAGTAGCTGATGCGATGTTAGACCAAGGGGTAGTATAAGGAGAATTTATGCCCAAAAGAAAAGACATACACAAGGTACTGATAATTGGCTCTGGCCCGATTATTATCGGCCAGGCCTGTGAGTTCGATTATTCCGGGACTCAAGCCTGTAAGGCCTTAAAAGAAGAGGGCTATGAGGTAGTCTTAGTCAATTCCAATCCGGCTACGATTATGACCGATCCGGAAACGGCCCATAAGACATATGTGGAGCCTTTGACCGTAGAGAGCTTAGAGAAGATAATAGAGAAAGAAAGGCCCGATGGGTTGCTTTCTAATTTAGGGGGTCAGACCGGCTTGAACTTGGCCTCCACCCTTTATAAAAGAGGCATCCTGGATAAATACGGCGTGGAGATAGTGGGCGTCAAGGCCGACGCGATAGAGCGCGGCGAAGACAGGATTGCCTTTAAAGAAACTATGAAAAAATTGGATATCCCTATGCCCCGTTCCGAGCCTTCTTATTCGGTGGAAGAAGCCGAGCAGATAGCGGAGAAGCTTGGTTATCCGGTCGTCCTGCGCCCGGCTTATACCTTAGGCGGGACAGGCGGTGGGATCGCCTATAATGTGGAGGAATTAAGGACTATCGTTGCCCGCGGTCTGGCTGCCAGTATGGTCAATCAGGTTTTGGTGGAAGAGTCTGTGATTGGCTGGGAGGAGCTCGAGCTTGAAGTAGTCAGGGACCAGAAAGACCAGAAGATCACTGTATGTTTTATCGAAAATATAGATGCCATGGGCGTGCATACAGGGGATAGCTTCTGCTCCGCGCCCATGCTTACCGTGCCAAAACCCCTACAGCAGAGGATGCAGGAGCTTTCCTATAAAATAGTAGATGCCATTGGGGTCGTGGGTGGAACCAATATCCAGTTTGCCCACAATCTGCAAGATGACAGATTGGTAGTCATCGAAATCAATCCCAGGACATCCCGTTCATCGGCATTAGCTTCTAAGGCTACGGGCTTTCCTATTGCCCGGATTTCTACGAAGCTGGCTGTCGGCATTACTATGGATGAGATCCCCTACTGGAGAAAAGGTACTTTAGAGAAATACGAGCCTTGGGGCGAATATGTAGTCATCAAATTTGCCCGTTGGGCCTTTGAGAAGTTTCCCGGAGCTAAAGACATCCTGGGCACGCAGATGAAGGCCGTAGGTGAAGTGATGAGCATTGCCAAGAACTTCAAAGAGGCCTTTCAGAAATCCATTCGTTCTTTGGAGATCAAAAGATATGGTCTAGGCGGGGCAAAGAACTTTAGAGAACTCACGCTGGATATACTCAAAGAAAAGCTGGCTCATCCATCAAGCGAACGTGTATTTTTGATGTATGAGGCGCTGCGCAAAGGCGCTACTGTGGAGGAGCTCTATAAACTCACTCACATCGGCCGCTACTTTATTAAGGAGATGAAGGAGCTGGTAGAGTTCGAAGAAGAATTGCTTAAATCCAACTGGCAGAACCTGCCGGATGAAAAACTGGCCCAGGCCAAAGAGCTTGGCTTTGCCGATAAATACTTAGCCGGCCTTTTCAAGGTAGAGGAAAAGAAGGTCAGGGAAAAGAGGATCTCCATAGGAAAAATCGCCTCTTAT
Organism: Candidatus Omnitrophota bacterium; assembly: GCA_016939375.1. Taxonomy (GTDB): domain Bacteria; phylum Omnitrophota; class Gorgyraeia; order JAFGHF01; family JAFGHF01; genus JAFGHF01. Next base: position 15,407 of record JAFGHF010000007.1, read on the forward strand.
GAGCCTGTTCCGGTAAGCGGCGTGAAAAACGCTGCCTATTATTACTCCACCTACAATGCGCCCGATAAAGTAGATGTCTCAGCTAATAAAAAGGTGATGATCTTAGGCGGAGGCCCCAATAGGATAGGCCAGGGTATCGAGTTTGACTATACCTGCGTGCACGCGGCTTTTGCCCTGCGTGATGAAGGCTTAGAATCGATAATGGTCAATTGTAACCCCGAGACCGTATCTACCGACTATGATACCTCCGATAAGCTTTATTTCGAGCCCCTGACCGTGGAAGATGTATTGGCTATCTATGAGAAGGAAAAGCCCATAGGGGCTATTGTGCAGTTTGGCGGCCAGACGCCTTTGAATATCGCTAAGGAGTTGAAGGAAAACGGCGTGCCGATTTTAGGCACTACGCCTGAGAGCATCCACTTGGCAGAAGACAGGGAGCGTTTCCGCCAGGTTATGATAGACTTAAATATCCCTCAGCCTGAGAGCGGCACAGCCCGTTCTTTGGAAGAAGCCATTGCCATCGCCAATAGGATAGGTTATCCTTTGATGGTGCGTCCCTCTTATGTCTTGGGCGGACGAGGCATGGAGATAGTCTATGATGAGCCGACCTTGATAAATTACGCCAGAGAGGCCATCCAGGTCAGCCCCGAGCACCCTATGCTTATCGACCGTTTCTTAGAGCAGGCGGTGGAGACCGAAGTAGATGCCCTTTGCGACGGCGAAAATACCTTTATCGCCGCCATTATGGAACATATCGAATTGGCCGGCGTACATTCAGGCGATTCGGCTTGCGCTATTCCTACCAGGACAATAAAAGAGAGACACCTAAAGACTATTGAGAAATACACCCAGGCCATCGGAAAAGAATTACAGGTAGTGGGCCTGATGAACATGCAATATGCTATCTGTGACGACAAGGTGTATGTATTGGAAGCCAATCCCCGTGCCTCCAGGACCGTTCCTTTGGTCTCTAAGATTACCGGTGTACCAATAGCCAGCATTGCCACACAGCTAATGCTGGGTAAGAAAATAAAAGACTTCCCCGAATTAAAGACCCATACGCTTCCCTATGTGGGAGTCAAAGAAGCGGTATTTCCCTTTAACATGTTTCCTGAGGTGGACCCTGTTTTGGGCCCGGAGATGAGGGCAACAGGTGAGGTAATGGGCATTGCCGATACATTTGGCCTGGCCTTTTATAAGGCCCAGGAAGCCGCGGGCACTAAACTCCCTCTAGAAGGCAATGTGCTCTTAACCGTATCCGATAAAGATAAACCATTTTTGCTGCCCATAGCCCAGAGGCTTAAGAAAATGGACTTCAATATCTACGCTACCGAGAATACAAGCGAGTTTTTAAGAGATAACGGCATCGAAAATACACTTATAAAGAAGATCCATGAGGGCAGGCCCAATGTAGCCGATGCCATCAAGAACAAAGAGATCAACCTGATCATCAATACACCGGTGGGCAGAAGCGGAAAATACGATGACAGCTACATCCGCATCAAAGCGATACAGCATAAGATCCCTTATATTACTTCACTGACCGCCGCCGAGGCCAGCGTCGAGGGTATCGAGTCGACGCGAAGATCAAAAAGTCAGCCTAAATCCTTACAAGACTACTACGAGGTCTTAAAAGATAAATGCACAGGCGTAAAGACTGGATAGCGATTTTAGACTTTGGTTCCCAGTATACCCACCTTATTGCGCGCCGTGTCCGCGAATGTGGTGTCTATTCTGAAATAGTGCCTTTTAATATCCAAGCCCGGACTCTCTTATCTAAAGGGGCCTCGGCGCTTATCTTATCCGGAGGCCCGGCCAGCGTCACGGGACGCAAAAGTCCCATATGCTCCAAGGATATCTTTAATATCGGTGTTCCGGTTTTAGGCATCTGTTATGGCGCGCAACTGATGGCCAAAGTATTAGGCGGCAAGGTAGCCGCTGCCAAGGCCCGCGAATATGGAAGGGCCAGCCTAAAAGTCAGGTCCGCCGCAAACTTATTTAGAGGCTTAAGCGCTAGAGAACAGGTCTGGATGAGCCATGGCGATAAGATAACTGCATTGCCCCGCGGCTTTAAAATCATCGGCTCGACTGAAAATGCCCAGATCGCGGCAATGGCAGATAGCACAAGGAATTTCTACGGCGTGCAGTTTCATCCGGAAGTAGTGCATACGCCAAAAGGAAAAAAGATTTTCAGGAATTTTATCTTTGATATCTCCGGATGCAGACGCGGCTGGAACATGCATTCCTTTGTGCAGAGCTCCATTAAGGAGTTAAAACAAAAGATCGGCCGGGAAAAAGTGCTTTGCGCATTAAGCGGCGGGGTCGACTCATCGGTATTGGCCTTGTTGCTGCATAAGGCAATCAGAAAAAATCTGGTTGCTATTTTCATCGATAACGGCCTGCTGCGCAAAGATGAGGCCAAGTTAGTCGAGGCCCGTTTTAAGAACTATTACAAATTAAATCTAAAAGTAATCGACGCAAGAAGAGAATTCCTAAAGGCCCTGGCGGGAGTAAAAGACCCGGAGAAAAAGCGCAAGATCATCGGTAAGCTCTTTATCCGGATTTTTGAGCGCCAGGCTAAGAAATTAGGCCGGATCAAGTATTTAGCTCAAGGTACGCTCTATCCCGATGTAATAGAGTCGCGTTCTCCTATAGGTGGGCCATCGGCGACGATTAAGACGCATCACAATGTAGGGGGCTTACCCAAAAAGTTCGATTTTGAACTGATAGAACCGCTTAAGGATTTATTTAAGGATGAGGTGCGCTTAGTGGGAAAAGAATTAGGCCTTCCCGATGATTTAGTGCACCGCCAGCCCTTTCCCGGGCCCGGTCTTGCGGTACGGGTCTTGGGCGCGGTAAGGGCAGAATACCTTGGTATATTGCGCCAGGCCGACTGGATATTGGTAAACGAGATAAAGAAAGCCAAACTATACCGCAAGCTATGGCAGGCATTCTGTGTTTTTATACCGGCAAAGACTGTGGGCGTAATGGGCGACCAAAGGACTTATGAGTATGTAATCGCCATCAGGGCGGTAACCAGCGAAGACGCGATGACCGCGCACTGGGCAAAGTTGCCTCAGGATTTATTGGAGCGAGTCTCCAATCGTATAATAAATGAGGTCAAAGGGGTAAATAGGGTAGTCTACGATATCTCTTCCAAACCCCCCAGCACCATCGAATGGGAATAAAAAAACAGAAACGTTTTCCAACCTAATCGGGAAGCTGTCCCTGCTCCAAGCAGGAAAGTGTCCCCCAAACGACAGTCGGATTATCGAGAACCATCTTCGGTAATGCGAAAAAGGAGGATGAATAATGGAGACAGAGATCAAAGTCGACCTCAATTTGGCCAAGGAATTGGGCTTGACCGAAGAGGAGTTTAACAAGATTAAACAGCTTATGGGCCGCGACCCGAACTTTACAGAGCTGGGTGTGTTCTCGGCGATGTGGTCGGAGCACTGCAGCTATAAGAATTCACGCAAGCTCTTTAAGCTTTTTCCCACCAAGGGAAAACAGGTATTGGTAGGCGCCGGCGAAGAAAATACCGGTATAGTCGATATCGGCGACGGCATGGGAGTGGCCTTTAAGATAGAATCGCATAACCA
>JAFGHF010000008.1 GCA_016939375.1 Candidatus Omnitrophota bacterium
GAGGTGCGTGAGCGGTTGAAACGGCATGCCTGGAGAGCATGTGTAGTCTTCGGATTACCCTGGGTTCGAATCCCAGCCTCTCCGCCAGACTTTTAATTTGTATAAGCCGAAAGGGGCAAGATGCGTAGATTAAAAGATTTTGTTGCCCGTTGTGAAGGAATCAATATCGGCTTGGGTCTTTGGATCTGTACTTTTTTGGCCATAGTCTTTATCCGCGATTGCATCGAAGGTCTGGTGGTCTCTAACTTTTTCCCCGAATTCAATGAATTTCACCTTTTACATTTTCCCGTATTTTTCGTCTCTGCTCTCTTAGCCTTGATTATCTTGCTACATTTTTTCACTAAGACAGATATTATAAAGGTATCAAAGATATGCTTGATATTTTTTGCGGTGATCATCCTGCCCGCGGCGCTTGACTTTTTACTATCCTTATCCGTGGGCAGAGAGGTCGACTATGAATATATTACCGAAGATATCTGGAAGGCACTGGTCAATTTCTTCAATCCTTTCGTAACACTGCCGGCTATACCTTTTACTATCAGGATAGAGATAGCCGCGATCACTTTTTGCTCATTTCTCTATATTTTCATAAAAAGAAATAAAATCCTTTGGTCGCTTCTGGGCGCGTTTTTAGCCTTTATCATCTGTTTTTTCTACATCGCCGTTCCGGGTATATTAGTCGGCTCTTGTGTCGTTTTCCTAAAGGTTTTGAGCTCCATATTGCGCTTTGCCCATCTGCCCTTAGGGGGGGCGGGATTAGGCGGGATAGTCGATGAAAAGGTGGTGGTCATCCAGGAACTTATATTTACGGCTATCTTAGGCGCTATCTGGTTCTGGCGTTATGATTTGAAAAAGGCCAAGGCGCTTTTTGCCAACTTAAGGCTTAACCGTTCTTTTCATTATATGCTTTTGGTACTGATGGGTTTTGTTTTATATTTGTCAGAAGTGCGTGGCGTTTTAGACTTATTTATCTTGCTCAAGATGGCAGGAATACTTTTGGCGGTATTTTTCGCATTTCAGTTTTCCGTGGTAGTCAACGATATCTTCGATATAGATTGTGACAAGGCATCCAATAGTCAAAGACCGCTTGTAACAGGAACCTTGGGCAAGAGCGAATATTTAAAAGTCGGATATGTATATTTAGCCCTTGCCTTGCTTTTTGCATTCTGGGTCAGCGGTACCTGTTTTATGATCACCTTGGTCTATATTGCCTTTTACTTTGTATATTCCGCTCCGCCTCTGCGGCTGAAAAGGTTTTTTCCCGTTTCTTCGCTTGTAATAGGCATCCAGGCATTGTTGGCATTTCTTTTGGGGCAGATGTCGCTGCAAGGGGAGAGCGAGGGGTTTTTTGCCTATTCCAATGTATGGATAATGATTTTTACGGTTTTTTTACTCAGCTCAAACATAAAGGATCTAAAGGATATTGAGGGAGACCGAAATTGCAATATCCGCACTCTTCCGGTTATTTTCGGAGAAACCAAAGCCAGGATGACCATCGGCTTTTTGGTATTTTTAAGTTATCTATTGGTGCCGATTTTTCTCTACCCCTTATTTTATAGCCCACTGGTTACTTATTCAGCTTTATTATTTGGCCTGGCTAACTACTTCTATATCAAAAAGCCGGGCACTCAAGAGAAGCCCGTGTTTTTTATGTATTTTTCATACGCCTTATTAATAGTTTTATTCCTAAGAAAAACCCAATTGTAGAACCGTTTTCCACCCTAATCGGGAAACTGTTTTGGCCCTGAGCAGGAAAGTGTCCCCAGAACTCAATATATTTTGTCACATAGCGTAGCTAGCCCATTCATAGGGAAAAAATATAAGCTTTTTATATAACTGTTAATTTTTTTCATTGTTTTGAAAAGGGGACAGTTTCCTGTTTGGAACTGGGACACTTTCCCGATGGGTTTGGAAAACGGTTCTGATTTGGGGGGGGGAGGTAAAGAATATGCGTTTGTGTAAGAATAATGTTTTTTTGGGCTTTAGCGTTGTGTTGGCGGTTGCCAGTTTGTTTTATAGCGCTGCTATGGCAGAAGAGGATTTCTCTGTCGATATTTATAAACCAGATAAAGCTTGTAATGGGACAACGTTATTTCCCGATAATCATATCAAAGGAAAACCCCGGGTAGTAGAAGTAGATATGCAAGGCAATATTGTCTGGGAATATGTCCTCCCGCACAACCTAAGGCCTTATACTAACCCTGGCTTCGATGTGGAATCTTTATCCAACGGGAACTTTGTGCTTGAGTTGCCTCGTAAGGGCATATATGAGATAGATCGTAATGGCAACGTCCTATGGACATACCTGGATGGAAAGGTATCCCACGATGTAGACCGCCTGGCAAATGGCAATACATTATTAGTGTTTGGAAATGAAGATGGCTTAGAAGATGCCCAGGTCAAAGAAGTGGACCCCTCAGGAAAAATAGTCTGGTCCTGGCACGCCAAGGACCATTTTTACAAAGAGCCCTATAAAGATATTTACCATCAGGGCTGGACCCACACAAATGCGGCCTCCAGGATGTCCAACGGCAACACACTGATCAGTTTAAGAAATTTCCATTTTATTGTCGAAGTTGACCCGCAAGGAGCTGTTGTAAGAAAAATAGGAGAGGGTATCCTTCAACATCAACATGACCCGGAAGTCCTTGCCAGCGGAAATATACTTATTGCCAATCACGGTAGACCTCAAGGCGCGATTGAGGTCGATCCACAAACTGACGAAATAGTATGGCAATTCGATGTGCCCGATCCTAGCGCATGGCCTATCAGGGACGCAAACAGACTTGCTAATGGAAATACATTGATTACAGCAACAACAAAGATACTTGAAGTTACCCCCCAAGGAGAAATCGTCTGGCAGATGAGCCTTAAAGGCATATCATTTGAGAGAAGAGAAGGCCCTGCGCGGGGATTTTATAAAGCCACCAGGATCAGCCAATAGATGCCATTTTTACACACTTCAATTACACCCAAATTAGCTTGAAATAGCTGGCTAATAGTGTTAACATATTACTTAGCCACAGAGGGGTGGTATATTGAAGAAGAATAAAGTAAATCGGCTTTTGTTAATTAACGGGCCTGCCTCTTGATAAGAGAGAGCGGGATTTTTTTTGCGATTTTTAATTAGAGAAAAAGAGTTAAAAGGAGAAAAATATGGATTTGAGACTTAAATCTCTATTTTTGGCATTTTTATTATTATTCTTTTATATACCCGGGGCTTATTCTCAAGTTCCACCTAAGACAAGGGCCGGGGCAGTGGAAAGAAACCTGGAGGTGCCCGAGGCAGAGGCCGAGAAGAGAAAACCAGAAGACATTGTCATTGAAGAAGAGCAGCAGAAACTAGAGATGCCTAAGGGCGAAAAAGTCAAAGTCTTGGGATTTGAATTTGAGGGGAACAAAGTGTTAGATGATGAGCTCTTAAATGATTTAGTTTCCGGTTATATAAATAAAGAGTTGTCCCTGACAGAGCTTGAGCAGATATGTGAGCTGATAGCTCAGGAATATCATAAGCAGGGGTACTTCTTGGCCAAGGCCATATTGCCCGCGCAGGAGATAAATAAAGGAATAGTCAAAATCATCATCTTAGAGGGAACTTTGGGCGTCATAAGGATAAAACCGGATGAATATTACCGGGAAGATTTTATCATAGCTCATTTTCATCCCACAAAAAATGGCATAATCCATCACCCCAGCCTTATCAAAAGCCTGCTTTTGTTAAATGAGAACCTGGACTTAGTGGTAAAAGCGACTTTAAAAAAAGGAGAGAAACTCGGCACTACGGATATTATTATAAAAGCCGAGGATAACTTCCCTTTTGATTTATCTTGGGATTACAACAATTTCGGCTCTGAGTATAATGCAGAGCATAGAATGGGCACCAGCGCAGAGGTGGGAAATATCCTTATGCAGGGAAGCAAGTTGAGCTTTAGAGGGGTAGGGGGTATAGACGGCGAGGATTTATGGTTTACCAAGGCCGGGTATCAATTCCCGATAGCCAATTATGGCACAAAGGGGAGTCTATCTTATCTTTGGTCCGATTTTGATGTAGGCAAGGAATATGAGAACTTAGATGCTGGAGGAGAATCTAAGATAATCAGCGCAGAGATAAACCATCCTATAATCAGAAGCCGTGTTACCAGCTTGGACTGTTTAGTCGGGTTTGACTATAAAGACATAGAGAACTATTTAATGGGTGACCTCGATAGCGATGATGAACTAAGTATTTTTAAGGCAGGGTTAAATTTCAATCATCTGGATAGTTATAAGGGCAGAAACCTGCTCAATTCATTATTATCAGTGGGAGTAGACGACCTCTGGGGGGCAATGGGTAGCGATGAACCGGTATTGGCCAGCAGGGTAGGATCCGGCGGAGAGTTTGTTAAGTTCAACCTAGATTTTACCAGAATTCAAAAAATACCTTGGTCTTCTTTTTTGATATTTAAGTTTTCCGGACAAACCACTCCAGATATCTTACCGGTTTCTGAGCAATTCTCTATCGGAGGCGGAAGTAGCGTAAGGGGCTATCCCATTTCGGAATATTTAGGCGACCAGGGCTATTTTGGCAGCTTGGAATTAAGGACTCCTATACCTTTTATATCAGAGATGAATGTTCCCTTTACTAATCAGAGGAAATTCAAAGAGTTTATACAATTGACGGCTTTTCTAGACCACGGAAAGACTTTTTTGAGAAACCCCCAGGCGGGCGAGGCTGACGACAACACGATAACAGGTGCAGGCCCCGGCCTAAGATTGACGGTGTGTGGGTTTAATGCAAGCCTTGATTGGGGATTTAGTGTTGCCGGAGACGAACCATCGACTGCTGAAGACTGCATATTTTATGTCAGGGTAGAGAAAAAGTTATTTTGATTTGCTTATGTAAGTGGAGGTTAAAAATGCCCAAGCCCAATAAATTTTTAGTCTTTCTATCTAGCTTTTTGATAATAACTTTAAGTATTCCCCTAGAAGTTTTTTGCCTGCCCCAGCCTAAAGAGGTCGTCGCAGGCAGCGCCGATTTTAAAGTCTCCGGGAATTCCATGCAGGTAAAGACATCGGATAAAGTAATAATCAACTACGATAGTTTTAGTATTGGCGAACCAGAGTCAGTGAATTTTCTGCAGCCTTCGGCGACTTCCTGTGCCTTAAACAGGGTGGTCAGCTCTATCCCATCGGATATTTTGGGAAGTCTATCGGCCAATGGAAGGATATTTCTGGTCAATCCCAATGGGATATTCTTCGGCCCTAACTCAAGAATAGATACGGGTAGTTTCATTGCTTCTACTTTAGATATCGCCAATGAGGATTTTTTGGCTGAGAATTACAACTTCTTTCTAAAAGACGCGATGCTCTCATCCATAGTCAACCAAGGAGAGATTAGGGTAGCAGACGGAGAGTTCGTGGCCTTAATCGCACCCCGCATATCAAATGAGGGCTTAATACAGGTAAACTTAGGAAAAGTCGCTTTGGCCTCAGGCGAAGACGTAAGCCTAGACTTTACCGGAGACGGTTTAATAAATTTTGCGGTAGAGGGGAGCGTAGAAGACGCCCTCGTTACGAATAAGGGTGAGATTTCAGCGGATGGCGGAGAGGTATTAATAGCCGTGGATGCGGCCAAAGAAGTGATTGAGGAAGTAATAAACAATGAAGGAATAATCCAGGCCAAGTCTTTAGTCAATGATGGTGGCAGCATAAGATTGGTAGGAGGCCAACAGGGACAAATAGTAAATCGAGGAACGATAGATGCCTCAGCAAAAGAAGACGGCGCAAACGGTGGAGAAATCAATGTCGATGGCTCACAAGTAGGCCAGTTTGGCCAGGTCCATGCCGATGCCACCAGAGGCGATGGTGGTGAGATTGATATCTACGCCGAGGATATTGTTGTTTTAAGCCCCGATAGTCTCACAAGTGCCAATGCTGGAGCCAATGGTGATGGCGGTGAGGTCATCGTATTTTCGCCCGATACCGCATTATTCCATAAAGATGCAAAAATAGAAGCTAAAGGTGGTGAGCTTTCCGGAGACGGAGGTTTTATAGAGGTTTCAGGAAAAGAGCATGTTGAGATAAACGGCAGTGCAGATGCCGGTGCCGTCAATGGCAACCCAGGGGAATTTCTCATTGATCCTTATAATGTAGAAATCACAAATGCCAATGCTAATGGCGGATTTGCCGGAGGTCTTTGGACTCCTGCAGGTACGCCTTCAACCGTAAATGAACAATCGATAGAGGATCTATTAGATGACGGTACCAATGTAACAATTTCTACTACTGATGGTGGTTTAGAAGATGGTAATATTACTGTCAGTTCGACTATCGATAAAGACAGTTGCGATGGTACTACCTTGACTCTTGATGCAGACAATAATATTGTTTTAGGTGTTGCCATTTTTGAAGACAGTTTTCCTTTCGGTATAGATGCTGTTAATCTTGTGCTTGATGCCACCGCTGCTGTAGATATAAACGCCGCAGTCGATACGGGTGGAGGCACTTTTACTTCTAATGGGACTAATTTTGACAATTCTGATGGTGGAACAATCATGGTTGACGGTGCGGCTGTTACCATTAATAATACCGGAGCGGTAATTGTGGGTTCGGCAATTAATACAGGTACTAATCTTATAGGAGGAGCGATTTCTTTTACTAATCCTACTTCACTGACATTGGCAGCTGACCTTACCACTCGGGGCGGAGATGTAACAGTCGGCGGAGCGGGCGATATTATCATCGATACTTCCATAACGGTAGAAACTGCACCAGCAGCGGGCATTGTTAATGCCGGATCAATTGACCTTGGTTCATCTAATATATATGCGAATGCACCAGGCTATGATTTAGTGCTTTCCGCGGGACATCCCAGCTATGCTCAAAATGGCGGCAACGTAACAATTGGAGTAGTCGATAATAATGCAGGAGGCGCTTCTTTCTTAAATGACCTATCGATTGATGCCGATGGAGGGACTACAGACGGGACCGTAACCCTTAACGGCAACATATCTGTTGATGATGACGGAGCAGGCGATATTAGTTCGGTGAATATCGACTGTAATGTGGTTTTATCCGACAGCGTTACAATAGATACGGAAAATGCAGGTGACGCTAGCGGGGGATCGGTAGATTTATCTGCCTCTACGGTATCCGCGGATGCTAACGGATATGATCTAAGTATTGATACTTCCACTTCGGATGAATTTATGGTGGGAGGCAATGTAATACTTGGCGAGTTCTCTAACGGAGGCGGTTTCTATGTCAATGATTTAAGTGTGACCACCACGGCAGGACCTGGATATACCCCCGGATCATTGGCTTTGCGGGATAATATCTCTCTGGATACAAATGCGGCCGATACAGCCGATTTTCTTGTTGAAGGCGAAGGAGATGTGATTATCGATGCCGACGTGACCATAGATACAGAACAAGGCGATGACGCTGACGGTGGTTGGGTTGCTTTTAGCATGGGGGAATCGAAGATTTATTCCAACGATCCAACTTACGATTTCGCGATCGATGCCAGCACTGACGGCGCAGGTTGTAGCGGCGGCGGGATAGTGTTGGGTGAGATTGGTAATAATAGCGGGGGTGCTGAGTATGTAAATAGCATTTTACTTGATTCGACTGGTGGCGTAGGTGGTATGGATGCCCCGATGAATCTTTTTGGAGACATGGGTACAGCAGATTCACCGGGCAATAATATTGTCATCAGTGGTATGGTCGAATTTTTGGAAGATACAACCCTCACTACCGATCGCACAACCAATGACGGCGATTTGACATTTAACGGCTCGCTAGATGGAGAGGTCAACTTCACGCTAAATATCGGTGGAACAACGACCTTTAATGGTACGGTGGGCGCTAATACGGCACTTGGCGAGGTGGGAGTAGGCGTAGCCTTAACCATAAACTCAACAGGGCCAACTTCGTTTGAGAGTACACTCGAAATCGGAGGCGGTGAACAAGGCATAGTCCAAGCAGATACAGCCGGGCCGGTGACTTTCAAAGACGATGTGGCTATTTTTCCTTTAGGAACAGGTACTGTTTTCAACGCCGATGTAGTTTTTGATGGTCTAGAGTTTGTAATGGGCGCAGAGCCTCTTACCATCGGTAATGAAGCGACAGACCAGTTGACATTATCAGGTGGCCCGGTAACAATAACTACCCTTAATACGTTCACGGTCAACAGCCTGGTAGATGGTGCTCAGAATCTTATTTTACAGATAGATACTGACAATCCATCGGCATTTAATGCGCCTGTGGGCAGCGTAACGCCTATAGGAAGTGGTACAGATCCAGCCTTAGTTGTGGAGATTGGTTCTGATCAAATAGTATTTGCCAGTACACTGGAGACAGCTTCCGGTATTAACCAGGTTGATTTCGGTGCAGACTTAGTATTTCAGGATGATGTAACTGTGGCTGCCGGTGATACTGACAGCACTTTTAGTGACAATGTTACCTTTGACGGATTGACCTTTACAGCAGCCGCAGGAGTCACGTTCGGCAATGACCCGGGAGATGCATTCACCTTATCTGGCGGGCCAACGGTTGTTACTACTGCTGCTGCAGGAGAATACCAAACCTGGACGGGTACAGTCGATAGCGCAATCGGCGACACGCAAGGATTGACTATCCAGACAGGCACAGGCGCGCTCACATTTACTGATTTAGCATTAGTAATCGGTGGCGATTTTGCTCTAGACCATCTTGTTACTAATTCAGACTCAGTTGTTCAGGCGGGCGGAATAGGTATATTTACTGAAGGTGCTAATGGAATATCAATGACAGTGACAGGTGCCGGCAACGCAATCGACTTTGACGACGGTTTTTTAATGAGCACGGGAGGACCTTTGACTTTGCAGGCAGACGATTTGATTCTAACTAGCATGGCAGTAGAGGCCGCTGGCCAAGATGTCACCCTAAGGCCCAATGCCAATGGCCGTGAAATTGACCTAGGTACAAACACAGCCGGTAAGTTAGGAATTACTGATGCAGAACTGGATATGATAAACGCAGATAAGATAATAATAGGTAGCGCCACTTCCGGGCCGGTAACATTAACGTCAGATATAGATACCGCTAACACTGATAGCATGCAGATTATCAGCGGCTCGACAGTTGATACTTCCAGCAATACTTTGACCGAGGCCACAATAGATATAGATGCTACTGATGACGCGACATTAGGTGTCTTGACCGCTACCGGCGCAGTAACAGTAGAATCTAGTGATGGCTCTATACTCGATGGTATAGGAGATACTAATAATATCACAGCCGGTGCGGATTCTACCCTTTGGGCGAAAGAGATTGTTGGGACAGAACCCGAGCCCTTGGATGTCAATGTAAACGGAGGCAGTTTATCTGTCTATGCCGAAGGAGTAGAAGATGATGTCTCTGTACATATTGACGGCACGGTTTTACCATCTAATACTCTGGCTATGCTTAACAGCCCGCCGGGCTCCGTTATATTTAACGGCACAGTTTTAAATCCAGGACCACCTCCACCACCTCCACCACCTCCACCACCAACTGGCGGTGCTCCTCCTACAGTTCAAGGCCAATTGAATCCTACAACCGGCAATCAGATGCCTCCACTTTGGCTTTTTTCTCAAACGGTAAATGATGGGACGGTAACACCCGGGGACTCTCCTCTCGAAGAAGACTAAAAATAGAACCGTTTTCCACCATAATCGGGAAGCTGTTTTGACCCTGAGCAGGAAAGTGTCCCCGACGCTTAATATATTTCGTCACATAGCGTAGCCAGCCCATTCATAGGGAAAAAATATAAGCTTCTTATACAACTGTTAATTTTTTTTCGTTGTTTTGGAAAAGGGACAGTTTCCTGTTTGGCGTGGGGACACTTTCCCGATGGGTTTGGAAAACGGTTCTAAAGGGGGATTTGGGGGTATAAAGGTCTTACTTTCAGTATAAAAAAGCATTATTTTCTTAACTTGTTGTAAAATAGGCAGTTATGTAAAAATAATTTAAAAAAATGCTTGCCAAATATACCCTTCAATAGTATAATAAAGCCCTCGAAATAAGTATTAGTAAATAGCATTTTTGCAGTGATAAATAGACATGTATAAATAGTTACACATCTTTTCAGCCTTCGAATTCTACTCCCAATTTTAATTATCTTAAGTGGTATAATAAGATAGAAGGATTTGGAACATTGCATCGCACCCTTTGGCACGGTTTTTGCTTTAATATAGGTAGGATATAATAGTCGGTAGTTATAAATAAATACTATAATTTAAGGGGGGACACAAGTGAGGGGGACCGATCTTGTGTTTTTCTGTCTCTAGGCCAAAAAAGAGGAAGCAAAATTATGTTTAAAAATAGCGAAGCGATCGGAAAAATCCTTTTGAATTCGGGAAAAATCGATGAGGTGAAGCTTACTCAGGCAGCTGAAGAACAGAGTAGGATGCAGCTTCGTCTGCCTTTAGGGGAAGTCTTGATCAAGTTGGGCTATATCACCTCGGAAGACATAGCCATAGCCTTGGCCAAACAGCTGGGAATACCCTACCACGAATTAGGCGAGGGCTTTAAGTTTGGATCGGAAGAAGTAAGACTTATCCCTGAAACTGTCGCCCGAAAATTCCATCTTGCGCCATTGGAAAGAAAAAAGAACGCGATCACGATTGTGATGAAAGACCCGCTTAATTTAGAAGCGATCGATACGGTACGTTCTTTGACAAACTTAGAGGTGCACAGGGCGGTAAGCACCGAAGAAAAGATCTTAGCGGCGATAAATCAATGCTATAGAGAAGAAGCGCATATAGACCGTAGCCTTAAAGATATCGTGGACTTAGAAATGGAAAAGCTGGATGAAGACGATATAGCTGAGAGCAGCGTTGATGTCGATCAATTGCGGGTATTGGCTAATGATGTGCCGGTAGTTCGGTTTGTCAATTTACTGTTGCTTAAAGCGGTCAGGGATAGAGCCAGCGATATCCATTTTGAGCCGGCAGAATCAGAGGTGACTGTACGTTTGAGGGTAGATGGATTGTTAAGAGAGGTGACCCCTCCTCCTAAAGCGCTCTATCAGGCCGTGGTCACTCGAATCAAGATCCTTTCTAACATGGATATCGCTGAGAAAAGATTGCCCCAAGACGGAAGATTTAAATTCAAAGTCTATAGTCGAATAATCGATGTCAGAGTCTCAAGCCTGCCTGAGGCCAACGGAGAAAAGCTGGTATTGCGTATATTAGACCACCAGTCGTTGATCGTAAACATGGAGGATTTAGGTTTTGAGACGGATACCCTGGATCGCTTCCAAAAAATCCTCAAGCGTCCGCACGGTATTATCCTGTTAACCGGTCCTACCGGAAGCGGCAAAACCACCACTCTCTATAGCGCCTTAAATTTCTTAAAGAGTCCTGAAAAAAATATCCAGACCGTAGAAGACCCTATTGAATACTTGATCAAAGGCGTCAATCAGATGCAGATAAAACCCCAGATTGACCTTTCTTTTGCCAGCGCCTTGCGTTCTATATTAAGACAGGACCCCGATATTATCATGATCGGCGAGATCAGAGACCTGGATACAGCCCGTATTGCTATGCGCGCGGCTCTGACCGGCCATTTGGTCTTGAGTACCTTACATACCAATGACGCTACCTCCGCTTTTAACCGCCTTATCGATATTGGAGTAGAACCATATCTTATTGCCTCTACCATAAATCTTGTGATTGCCCAAAGATTAGTAAGGGTTGTTTGCAAGAGATGTAAAAGAGAGATCACTGAGCCACTCAGCAGTATGAAAATGGTCAAGTCCGTATATCCCGAGGCCGGAAAATGGAAGTTTTGCATGGGTGAGGGCTGCCCCGAGTGCAGATACACCGGCTACAAAGGCAGGACGGGGATATTTGAATTTTTAGAGATGAACGAAGCGATAAAAGATATTATTTTGGACGGAAGAGGGGAGGGGCTTTTAAGAAAAAGGGCTATTGAACTGGGAATGAGGACGATGCTTGCCGACGGTTTTCTTAAAGTCAAAAAGGGCCAGACTTCCATCGAGGAAGTCTTGGCTGTATGCCCGCCGCCAGATATAAATTGTTAAGGAGTTTTTGACCTTGGCTAACTTTCAATATCTTGCCAGAGATAAAAAAGGAGATTCAGTCGAGAATGTGATAGAAGCCCCTTCGCGTTTTGAAGCGATAGGTATGCTTAAAAGCCAGGGCCTGACAGTCGTCTCTGTTGCCCCTTTGATTGAGAAAAGAATAAGGACCCAGACCCGCAGAGAGAAGATAAAGAAGAAGCAAAAACGGGTCCGGGAACATAAAATAGGCTTGCGGGCCACGGCCATTTTTTGCCGGCAGCTTTCCGTAGCGGTAAACGCCGGTATTACCATAATGGATGCCTTGCGTTTTATCGCTGAAGATATAGAAGAGCCATATTTTAAACAGGTGCTCACTGAGATAGTCAATGACCTGCGCGCAGGCAAACATTTTTCCGAAGCCCTGGCAAAACATAAAAAGATCTTTTCACCGCTTTTCGTCGCTTTGATGAGAACCGCCGAGGAATCGGGCACTATGCACAAGACGCTTGATTATCTATCGCATTACCTGGAGAAAAGCGAGCGTCTCAACCGTAAGATACACAGCATCACCGCTTATCCGGCCTTTATCTTCATATTTTTCATACTTGCGATTTTGATCTTTACGCTTTTTGTGCTCCCTCGCTTTGAAGCGATCTTCTTTGATTTCGGGGCGCAGCTGCCCAAGATCACACAGATAGTATTCGGAGTAAATCGATTTTTAATCAGGCATTTTCCGATTATTGCTTCTGCCGTCGTTGCCGTAATGGTGGCAGTAGTAATTTATGGACGCACCATAAAGGGTAGATACAACATCGATAAATTCAAACTTAAGATACCTCTTTTTGGTGAATTGATAAGAAAATCTTCTCTTTGTAAATTTTGCCGCAACCTAGGTGTAATGGTATCTAGCGGAGTGTCTATAGAGAAAGCTATAAAGATCACTTCCCATGTTTGTAATAATAAACTGCTGGAGGAGTCGTTTGAGAAGGTGAGGCAGAGGATTATTACTGGTACCGATATTTCCGGTAGCTTGGGTAGAGAAAAAGTCTTTCCTAGGCTGATGGTGCGCATGGTAGGTATAGGGGAGTCTTCCGGGCGTCTGGTACAGATGCTGGATAGAATCTCCGATATGTATGAGGATGAAGTCGAAGGAACAATTATGGTGGCCACTTCGTTGTTTGAGCCGGTGATGATTGTTGTATTTGGTGGGATAGTTCTAGTTATGGTTCTAGCTATTTATTTTCCTGTATTCAAAGTGGCCATGACAATGCGAGGCGGTTAATAAGGAGGTGGTGCTTTAACGGCAAGGTGAATCTAAAGAAATAAAGTCGTAAGTTAAACAAAGAAACAAAAAAAGGAGAAAAAGTAAATGTTTAAAGTACTAAGACAACAAAAAGGCTTTACATTGGTAGAGCTGATGACAGTAGCGATTATCGTTGCCATTTTGGCAATAGTGCTTGTGCCTCTTCTCACCGGCAATAAAAGACAGGCATATGCGACCGAGGCCGAGGCATCATTAGGAACAGTGCGTACCTGTTTACGTCAGTATTTTGCCGCGAATGACGCTTATCCCACCATCGCTGCGGGAACAGCAGTAGAAGGAAATGTCTCTGGAATTACTACTGGCGATTTGACAGGAACATATTTTAGTGGTGAAAATTTTACAATTTCATCTACTAGCACCGGTTACACCGTTACATGCGATTGGGATGCCGATGATAGCGATGCTACTAATGACGCACCTCAGCAGAGTACTGTCAGGGCAATAGACGCTATAACGACACTTGATCAGGACGGGGCCTGGGGCCGTACTGGTTATTAATACCAGTTACTGTCAAAAGCAGTGAAAACCTTACACTCGATACCTTTCTTTTTTGGGAAAGAGGCAGTCGCAGGGCTAGATGTAGGCGAAAACTATATCGCTGCGGCCTGCCTCTCTCCCGAAAGAGATGGGCATATAAAAGTAGAACATCTCGGATGGGTCGATAAAAGACCAGATGCCTCCTTGAAAGTAGTCGCTTCTTTGATAAAAGGTCTCTGGAGGAAAAATCGTATTTCCACCCGCACAGTCTCAACTTGTCTGCACTCTCCTTCTTTGGTGTTGAAATATTTTAAGTATTCTAACCTTCCATCCCAGGAGCTGGAATCTACGCTGCGGCTAGAGGCCGAACAGATCTTCAACAAACCCCAGAGAGAACTTTTTATAGACTGGCATTTGTTTTCTGCCGATTCTAGTGCTCGAAAAGAGATAGTAAACGGAACTCAGCATGGAATACTTTTTGCTGTTCCAGGAGAAACAGTAAAAAAACAACTCTCAATTCTGGAGATGGCTGGCCTTTATCCGGTTATGATGGATGTCGGATGTACGGCCACGAGCAATCTGTTTTTAAAATTAAGAAATCCTGCGCCTGATAATGTCCATTGCCTGGTCAATATTGCGGACCACCGTGCAGATGTCTCTATCCTCTCCGCAGGCCCCTTCATCTATCCACGGGTCATATATTCACAGGCTGTTTCCTGGAGCGAGCGCCTGGATTATTTAATCAAAAACATAGAAGATATATTAAGATATTATCAATTTAAGCTCCGTCGTAAACCCGTTAACAAACTTATCTTTACTGGACAGCTTCCTGCTAACGGGGGATTGCAGAAAGAAATAAAAAAGGCACTGGACTTACCTGTAGAGTTTTGGAACCCTTTAAATGAGCTTTCTTTAAAAAGAGATATTCCCGACAAAAAATTGCAAGTGCTTGGTCCGGCAATGTCAGTGTGTCTAGGGCTGGCCATGCGCCGAGAGAAGTCCGATGAATTTTAAAGTAAATCTTATTAAGACCCAGGTAATACCGTTGGAGAAAAGGAAAGCTTTGTCTCTGGCGATAATCATATATTTAGCCATATGTGTATCTATTCTTAGTTTTTTGCTATATCAGATGGCCTCCGATATTATCGAGATAGCAAAATCCAAAAACGACGTAGGCCATCTGGAGAGCTCTTTCTTCCAGGAAAACTTCCAAAGGAAAAACGGCTTAGATTATACTTTGGCCATGAAAGAGGAAGTGCTCAAATGTATCGATAAGCTTGAGCTAGTAGACGGAGTCTTATCTAAACGCGTTGATATGATAAACCTGCTTTTAAGGCTTTCCCGACCATTGCCTGCGGGCAGCTATATCGATAATTTTAATTTTGATAATATCACTAGAAATTCTGAATTTGATGTCGTTATTCCTGAAAGCTATCAGCAGGGAAATTTCAATATCAGCAACCTGATCTCCGCATGGAAACAAGATTCCTTCTTAAAAAATTATATCGAGAATATACATTCTAGCTCCAGCCGCAGACAGCAAAAGGGCGAGGAGATAGTATATATCTCCAGGTTTTCTTGTGCACTTAATAAGAGCCAAAGATACTAAAGAGGACTTACAAAGGCGATGAATTTATTTATCACACTGCATCTACATAATAAAAGGAGACTGCTGCTTTGGATTATATCCCCGGCAGTCTTTTTGGCCATATTTTATTTCTTAGTCTCTTCCTATTTTAGGTCTGAGAACACAGTATTGCAGGAGCGCAAGGACTTCGTCAAAGCTGTGCCGGTCCTAGAACAGAAGATCGCGCTGGCCCAGGAGGTCCTTGACGAATATAAAGGAATAACATCAGAGATGGATGCGCTGGAGATGCTTAACTCCAGGTTTAATCAGATTGCCTATAAAACCGAGTTTACTTTAAACTCATTAAGCGTAGAAAAAGAGAACCGTAAAGACGCAGATAAAGTGTCTATATTTAAAGTGGCCATTAAAGGTGCGGGATCGCTTGTTTCTGTGATCGGCTTCTATAATGAGATCTATGAGCTCAACGATCTTTTTGTGATCGATATGGCAAAATTAAGAGTGTTGGGGGCAGAGGCAGAACGTTCTTATGAGGCGGACTTTCTCTTTTCCTATTATAGCGTGCAATAGGGCTAAAAAAAGGAGTTAGAAAATGGTGGCAAAATTAAAAAGGCATTTGAAATGGACTATTGCCGTCAGTTGTATAGTACTGGCGGGTGTGCTTATACTTGCTAAGAATGTAGTGGCTATGCGCTCACAAAAAAGCAGCGAGAAGTCGCAAGTCTCAAGCGAACTCATTCAGCGCATGGATGAGTTGATGACCTCGATAAAAGAGAAAAGCGAGGCCAAAGTATTAAAGGTTAACTTTTCTAAGCCCGACGAGAAGTCAGAAAAACACCAGATAAAGATCTCGTTAAGCGGTATCTTGTGGAGTACGAATAACCCTTTTGCTATTGTGAACAACCAAATCGTAGGCCTGGGTGATGAGGTGGCTCAGTTTCACGTAGAAGAAATAGCCGAGCAGAGTATTTTGCTAAGGGACAAAGATGGGAATAAAAAAACCGTTTATATGTACAAGAGGGCTCTCTCTGAAAAATAGAAGCGGGGCCACGATGATCGAAATAATGTTGGCCATGTTGCTACTTTTAATACTGGCTTTGGGGGGAGCGGCCTATATCTACCATAGCATCGGATACATCGGGATAATGGGCACCAAGAGATTGGCCTTAGAGGTCGCCAACAGCCGTCTGGAAACGATGCGCACCGCCGGTTTTGATAATATTAAACCTCTTTCATTGGATTACGATGTCCACTATATCGATCACTCAAGCTCTGCTTGGGCGGTATCCACAGCAGACCCCGACGAGACAGTAGATATAAAAGGAATCAGTCTTCCGATCACCACCACTGTACAATATGTGGATGAAGACCCCACCGATGGCATCGACTCCTATGACTATCTTTTAGCCAGTGTGAGCGTAGGCTTTAGGGTAAACTCCAGCGAACAGGTGACGCTCACCACTTATCTGGGAAGATATAGATGATCAAGATAAGAAAAAAAAGAGGATTTACGATAGTAGAACTGATGGTTGGCATTGTGGTTTCTTCTATTTTAGCCTTGACTGCCGGTACAATGCTTGTCTTTATATCTTTAAGTTGGCGCAGAGGCACCGACTCGACAGAGTTGCAGCGAGATGCGACATTTGCCATGGATATGTTTTCCCGGGCAATAAGGCCGGGCCACACTTCATACATACAGGCCTCTGGTTCTACGCTGATAGCCGGAGCTAAATCTTTTTATCTCAGCGGCACCAGCCTCTGGTATGACCCCGATATGGGGACTACGGGTGATGAAGTGGAGATCATAAAAGATAAGGTCAGCTCGCTCACATTTACGAAAGATCCAACCGCGCATTCTGTGGATATAAATATGGTGCTCCAGGATAGCCCGGATAGCATCACCTTGAACGCAGAGATAACATACCGAATATAAAATCCAAAACTCCTATGCAAATATCCAATAAAAAAGGCTCGATCTTAGCATTTGTAGTCATATTCATAATTGTATTTAGCCTCATGGGATATGGGCTTCTGTATTTAAGCAGCGTAGATGCTGTGGAAGTCGTTGACACCCATATATTAGGAGAGGCCTTTTGGGTAGCGGAGGCAGGTATCGAAAGGGCGATCAATAATATACCCAGCACCGACCCGCTTACCGGCACAGTGGGAGATGGTGCCTACAGCGTTACTATCGCGCCTGTTACCGGACATTCGTTCCGTTGGACTATTACCTCTACAGGGACAGTCAATAGCATATCTCGGACTATCCAGGTGGTTATCGGGCCTATAGGTAATGTGATTACCTCCAATGGTCCCATCGATACAGAGCATGGCAATCCTACTATAGAAGGTACGGTAGAGGAATACGCCAATTTTACTTTCCCTGGAGTTTTTGGTATGTCAAAAGCTGCTGTCCGGGCTATGGCGGCAAATGATTATATCGATCCCCCCAATAACCAGATGCCGGTTGAGGACATAACTTGGATCGAGATGAGCTCGGGCAATAGGTTTAATATTACCTCAACAGGATGGAGCGGAAACGGTTTATTGGTCATAGAAGGTGATTGCCGGATAACAGGAGGTACATTCACCGGGATACTTTGGGTGACCGGCTCACTGGAAGTAGCCGCCGGAAACCCGCTGATCTTAGGTTCTATATTCGTAGAATGTGATGTGACCATTTCAACCGACATAACAGGGACCCCGGATATCGGCTACGATAGTATAGCTATAGACGAGGTATACATCGACCTGGGCACTACAAATCCCGCCCGCCGCATCTTATCCTGGCAAGAACTCTAACGTTAGAACCGTTTTCCACCCTAATCGGGAAACTGTCCCAGCCCTAAGCACGAAAGTGTCCCCAAGCCCTATATCTTAAGCCTATCAAGCAAGCACCCTCTTTTTTCGATTTCTAAGACTCTTATAGCATAGCTAGACCATTTGTATTCATATGGAGCAGTACATATAGCAGCTCTTATAGGATTAGTCTCTACATAATTTATGCAATCGAAAAGATATCTATCCTTTACTATTATCTTGCTCTTAAATCTACCTTGCCAGAGATGTCCTACCTTGTCATATGTATCGTTAAAGTAAGCGGTATATGAACGATTTATCCCATGCATGAATTTCGACAAGTTCTTAGCCTTTTCTATTTCTCCAACCATGTGCACATGATTGGGCATAAGGCAGTATCCATAAAGCCTGAACTTGTATTCGTTTTTGTAATATCTTACTCTATTTAAATACTCCCGGTAGTCTTTATCCTTGATAAATATGTTTTGTTTTTGATTGCCCCTTGTGATAATATGATAACAAGCGTTTTCTAATATGGGTCTTCCAATGCGAGACATAACACCACCCCCTTTATTTATATGACACAACAGTCGTTGGAATTCTTGCATAGTTTTTAGAAATGGGGACAGTTTCCTGTTTGGAGCTGGGACAGTTTCCCGATGGGTTTGGAAAACGTTTCTGGGGTAAATGGGGTTAAATGAAAATACGTGAGATCATTCCGGGATGGGACTTTATTGAGTTTTCGCTTGTGCGCGCGTTCATAGGTTTAGTTAACCTTTTTCCTATAGGCGCTTCCACTTGGCTGGCAGGGAAGATTGGCGAGGCGATGTTTGTAATATTGCCGAGCAGAAGGAAAATCGCCCTGGAGAACCTGAATGTAGCCTTCGGCGAGACAAAAACCGATAGAGAAAAAAGAGATATTGCCCTGGGTTCTTTTCGCCATTTGGCCATTTCCTTGATGGAATTTTTTAGATTGCCAAAGTTCGTAAAAAAATCCCAAGGGCACGTCCAATTAAAGGGCACCGAACATTTAGACCGTGCTTTCGCTAATGGAAAAGGGGCTATCCTGGTTATGTCGCATCTGGGCCCCTGGGAATATCTGGTCTTCCTTTCCTATCTCAAGAAGTATCCTACCACGGTCCTTGGCCGGCCGATCAGAAATCCCTATTTTTACCGTTGGATCAAGTCTTTGAGAAACCTGATGGAACTAAAGCATAGCGACAAAACTATGGGCCCCAGGGAAATCTTCTCGGAATTAAGAAAGAACCACTTAGTGGCTATTACTATTGACCAGTGGGCGGGCAACGAGGGCTTATGGACATATTTTTTTAATGTGCCCACCTCGACCACTTCTTTGCCCGCGCGCCTGGCAAAAAGAACGGGCGCCGCTCTTGTGCCTGCATATTGTATCAGGATAGGAAGTGGCCAATATGAAGTCCATGTAGAGCCCGAAGTTTTCATCAACGAAGATAAAAACAGCGATAAATGGGTGGAAAAAATGACCGCGCGGCTTAATAGTACTTTAGAAAAGCAAATACGTGTTTTTCCTTCTCAATGGACATGGACGCACAAACGCTGGAAAAAGAGGGGTTATCCGATAAAAATCGCCGGTAATCAAACACAGAGATGAAAAAAATCTTGTTTATTGTTAATCCTGTTGCTTTTGCCGGAAGGGGCTATCGGGCCTGGCAGAGGTTTCAGGCGCTATGGCCTGAGCAGATAAAGAGTAAAGATATGGCCTTAACGCAGAAGACCGGCCAGGCCAGAGAAATAGCCGCTTGCGCTAAAAATTACGACATAATCGTTGCCGTAGGTGGCGACGGCACCGCTAATGAGGTGGCCTCAGGGATAATGGATCGCCAGCCACCCAGGCCTGCCTTGGCTATTGTCCCAATAGGGACCGGTAACGATTTTGCCCATACCGTAGGCGTGCGCTCTTTAAAAGATGCGCTGTCCGCCTTAGAAGGCGGCCAGAGAAAATCCCACGACCTTATAAAAATAGATTGCCATGTGAATGGCAAGCCGGCTTGCCGCTACTCATTTCTTTTTTGCGGCGTTGGTTTTGCCGCGGCGTTACTCGCTATACTTAAACCTTGGATGAAACTGGTCTTTGGCCCAAAAGGGGCGTATTATTTTGCCACACTTTTAAGCTTGTTTGCTTATAAGCCGCCGCAGATGAAAATAAAGTGGGCAGATAAAGAGCAAAGCGGTCGCACTTGGGTGGTCATTGCCGGAAACGCCCAATGGGCAGGCGGCGGTGGCATGAAGATCTGCCCGGGCGCACTTACGGATGACGGAGAATTAAATATAGTGATTGTTCCGGCGCGGGCGAAAACAGAGATCATCAGCGAAATCGCCAAAATGGCCGACGGCTCTTATATAAAGGAAAAGGGTATATTATATTTTCCAGCAAAAGAAATCGAAGTAGAAAGCAAGCCCCAGGCCAGACTGGGCATCGACGGGGATGTATTCGGTACTACGCCGGCCAAGATTAAAGTATGTCCCCGGGCAATCGAGATCATATCGTTAGCATGATAAGGAGGAGCCGGTGAGAAAACTTCTATTTTGTGCTTTGGCGCTTTGCGTTTTGTCTTCTTTGGCAATTCCTGCAGGCGCAAGGGATATCGAAGAAGAGATGCAGCATAAAAGAGCGCGGCTAAGGGCAAAGACAGAGCGGTTGATCCTGGCCATATTAAGAACAGACCATCCTGCGATTGTGGATAATACCTATTATGAAGGCTTTAGCTCCAGCAAAGGCTATAAGATCGATGAGTTTTTGAAGCAATATCACGGAGACCGTTATACCTGCGCTGAGATAGAGATAATGACGGTCGAGGTCTTTCCCGGGCCCACGGAAAGGGCGGAGGTCACAGTGCGGGCCCATCTGGCGGTCACGCCTCCTCATGATGTGCCGCCTATGCGCATAGATGTGTGGGAGTTCGTAAATAAGCAAGACGATTGGTTCCTTGTGCTAAGGAAGTAATATGGCCAACAACTTACTTGCTTAGTTTTGGCCTTGGGTGTATAATAGTCGGCACCGCATAAGGAGTGGAAATGGGATTTAAATAGGCTGGCACATAAGGTGATTCTTGATTAGGAGAATTGCCTTATTTTTTTAATAAGGCTTAAAAGAGTGCAAATATGTGGAGCATCGATAGCAAGCTACCTATTCAACTGGCAGTTATCCGCATTGCTGGTGTTTCTGTAGCCGAACACAAAAAGGCCTTTGAGCGCCTGAGCGATTGCGCCAGTGATTATAAAAGGAAATACGCAGGAAGCGCCATAGGCGAAATCCAGGGAGTACAGGATGCGCGCCGGCTTTTCCGCGCTATCGGCATAGACCCCACTAAGCACAGGCCGGCATCAGAGGCTTTGCTAAACAGGGCCCTAAAAGACAAAGAACTTTATAGCATCAATACTCTTGTGGATGTAGGTAACTGGTGCGCATTGGACTTTTTGCTGCCCACATGCGTGTATGACGCGGATAAGATCAAGGGCGATGTCATAATGCGCAAGGGTGCAGAAGGCGAGTCTTATCTTGGATTGAACAGCCGCCCCGTTAATGTGCATAACCGTTATCTATTGGCGGATGAATCCGGAGCTTTCGGCTCACCGATGAGAGATTCCCAGCGCAGCGCAGTCACGCTAGATACTAAAAAAACGATATTGCTAATCTATGCCCCATTAGATTATAATCTAGAGATGCTAAAAGAAAAGGCGCAGCTGTTCGCCCGGCGCACGCAGGATATCTGCGGCGGTTCGCTGGAAGATATAATGTTGCTTAAAGGATAGCGCTTAGGTGTAAAAATGAAAAAAAGAAGGATAATCCTAGTATTGCTTCTAATCTTTGCCGGCTTGGCGGCCCCTTTTGTTTATATTAGGATTTCTGAATTTAGAGAAAACCAGGCTTTTTTAGAGAAGAAAAGGGCCTCATTCGGAAAATTGGCCGAAGATCTGCACAAGGAGGCGGCCGACTTTGAAGGAGAGGCGAGTGTCATAGTCAGAGATCTGGATAATGGTCTCGAGATAGCGATCAAACAGGATGAGAGATTGCCTTCAGCAAGCCTGGCCAAAGTCCCTATAATGTCGGCATGTTTTTACGCGGCCAGGGAGCAGAGGGTCGATTTATTAGAAAAGCTGCGACTAAGGGCCGGGGATATAGTCTATGGTTCAGGGCTTTTAAAGCACGAATCTCCGGGAAAAGAATTGACGGTCGAGGAATTGCTTGAGCTGATGATCTCGGAAAGCGATAATACCGCTACAAACATGCTTATCGATAGGATCGGTTTCGCGTATTTAAACGGTACGTTTAAGACCTTAGGACTTGAGGATACGAATGTGGATCGTCATATGATGGATTTTAGAAGCAGGAAGAAAGGGATAGAGAATTTTACCTCAGCCAAAGACATAGCAAAGCTGCTGCAAGAGATATATAAACAGAATCTAGTCGACAAAGAGTATTCATGTAAAGCCTTAGAGTTGCTAAAAAGACAAAAAAGCAATGACCGTATACCGGCCAAGTTACCCGAGGATGTCGTTATCGCCCATAAAACCGGGTTAGAGAGGACCGTTTGTCATGACGCCGGAGTCGTATTTACCGAAAAAGGAGACTTCGTGATCTGTGTATTGACCAAGCATAACGGAAATGGCAGCGGCAAAGCTAAGGAGTTTATCTCCAACGTGGCGCTGCTTACATATAATTGTTATCAATCATTTTAAAATTAGGAGGTGGATTATGAGAAAGATTTTGTTTAAAATTTCGGTTTTTATATTGGTTTGTTTTTTGGCGAACAGTGTCTACGCCGGCTGGAGTTGGATCGATGAAGAAAAACGCCAGCAGGAGATCGAGGAGACTTCAGAAAAGTTCCAATGGTGGCCCACGGATGCCCAACCAGCCCCGATAAAAGATAATCAGCGCTCGGGATACTGGTGGTGGCCTACAGAGCCGGGCGAAGCCAGGCCCTGGGGAAACAGGGGCTTCGTATATGTGTATAAAATCATATTTGACTATAAAGAGGAAGAGTTGCCGCCTCCCCAACCCCAGGAATTAAGGCCGTCACTTTTGATTAAAAAGGTGATTAAAAATGTGAAAATCTATTTTGATCTGGATAAGGCGGACTTAAGAGATGACCATGCCTCCATACTTGAAGGTATAATCAAAAGCCTAAAACGCAATCCCGAAGCTGACCTTTTAGTCACGGGCAATTGTGATATACGCGGTCCAGAGCAATATAACCTCAAATTGGGCAGGCAGAGAGCGGAGTCCGTAAAACAGTTTATGCTTGATGAAGGAGTCGACAAGGAGCGTATCCGCATAATCAGCCGCGGTAAGCTCGATGCCTTGGCTCCTATGGATGACCTTGTGGGTATGCAGAAAGACCGCAATGCCCATTTTGTTATCGCCGAGGTAGAAGAGATCATGTTGCCCTACACCGGGCCGCCCCAGGACGTAGAGGCAAAAGCTGTGGATGAAGGCAAGTACGTTGTCGAGGAAGAGAAGGACGTTGAATCAGAAGTAAAGGTATCTACCAGGGAATACACGGTCAAAAAAGGAGATAGCCTTTGGAAGATAGCAGAAAAAGAATACGGCGGAGGACATCGCTGGAAGTATCTTTATGAGTTAAATAAAGATACGATCAAAGATCCGGATAACCTCAAGCCGGGTGAGAAGATCCTCATACCCATAGAATAGAAAAATAGGTAAGGATAATGCAAAGATTCGTTAAAAAGATCCGCAGGCGCCCGCTGAATTTTATAGCCTGCCTTTTAGTGGTAATCTATATTATCTGCATAGCGATCGTGATACAGAGTGAAAAAGTCAATATTCTTGACGCGGTCCTGATATTGATGCCTTCAATTTTCGGAGAGCTTGGTGAGATAAAAGCGACTCCGCGGGATATCACCTCAATAGTGTCTTTAGTGATATATGTATGTTTTTTGGGCCTGGTAATCGGGAAGTTGTCGGAAGTGCTGATAAATTTGGCTTTAAAAGGAGGCGTAATCGTGAAACAGGTAAACCATGAAGGCCATATAGTCATTTGTGGGTGGAACTACCAGGGAGAAAAGATCATCACCAGCCTTTTAAACAGCGGTTTCAACTGCCCTGTCGTGATATTAACGGATATGGATAAAGTGCCTTATGATTCAGAGCGCGTGGATTTTATTCAAGGTTGCCCCTGGAGAAAGGACGATCTGCTAAGAGCGAACATAGAAAAGGCATACGCGGCTTTAGTGCTTACCGGATTGAGCTTGGAAGAGGGCAAAAATCCCGACTCGGATGCTTTAATGATTACTTTGGCCATCAAGAATATCAACAAAAACATCCATACATGCGTTCAGCTGCATGCTTCGGAAAACAGGATACATTTAGAGAACGCCAAGGCCGATGAGATAATATGCCTGGATAGGGTCGGCGGTGAATTAGCCGTATCCTCGGCATTAAACCACGGTATTTCATCTATCATCGATGAATTATTGACTTTTAACAGGGGAGATGAGTTTTACAGGTATAAAAAGAGGATACCCGAGGATTATGTAGGAAAGAGTTTTGTGGACATCGCAAAGAGGCTTATTGACAAGAACATAATCCTTATCGCCATCGAGACTGATGAAGACGACTATGTCAGCAAGCAGTTTTGCGGTGAATTGGTCCATTCATTGAGCGACAAACGGGTGATGGTAATCAACCCTAAGGGGGAATATAGATTTAGAGAGGACGACTCTCTCTTTATTATCGCCAAGGAAGAACCGGCGGAGCTTTAAGCGTGTTTGAGCAATTGTTTGAAGACAAATTTTATACGCTTGCTTTTCTTGTTATCGGGGTAATCGGTTTTTTTGTCGGCTTTATGCGCCTGCGCAGAAGGAGGATGGTAGAGAATATCCCCACTTCAACTGTGCGCGGCTTAGCCTTGGGATTGGTCGAGTTGATAGGAAAGGCCAGGGCAATCTCTAAGACAGGGGCTCCTTTTACAAGTCCCTTGACCGGCACCCCATGTACATATTACCATTTTTTAATAGAACGTCTTGTAAGAAGCGGAAGAAGCAGCCATTGGGAGAAGATCGCCGAAGGCGATAGCGCGGATTGCCCTTTTTGGTTGATCGACGATACAGGTAAGATACCGGTCTTACCCAAAGGAGCGGAGATCGACATAAAGCTAAAGTTCCAACACAGGACCAGAGGCAGGTCTGCCCCGCCCAAATTATCGGAATTTATGACTAAATACAATCTGATGCGCTACAGAAACTACATTTTATCTTTTAAAGAGTGGCATATCAAAAACGAGCAGAAAATTTATGTTTTGGGCACGGCCAAGAAAAGCCATGATTTTCTAAACCAGCACAAGAAAAAGCTGGTCAAACGCTTGGAAGAGTTAAAGTCGGACCCTCTTAAAATGTCCAAGCTGGATTTAAATAAAGACGGCAGGATCGATCAGCAGGAGTGGGATCTGGCTATAGCCAAAGTCGAACAGGAGCTATTGGAAGAGAGCTTGGCTGGCGGCCAACAGGCTGAAAGCGCCGATGTGATAGTAGCTAAAGGCGATGTGGAAAAACTGTTTATGATATCCGATAGTAGCCAGAAAGAATTGATTAGTCAGCTGGGTTTTGAGGCCGGACTGGGTATTATAGGCGGAGGGGTCTTAGCTTTATATACATTTTGGTCATTAATGAGATATATCTGCCTACACTTTTAGGCGAAAGGAGATAAGATGGTAGCGTTTTTTCTCTTTGCTTTTGTCTTTATCGTCATTGGGGTCATGCTTTACTTTGTCGCTATCTACAACGGCCTGATAAGGTTATCGCGCAATATCGATAAGGCCTGGGCCAACATCGATGTGCTATTGAAACAGAGGTACGATGAGATCCCCAAGTTGATAAAGGTGTGCGAAGGCTATATGCAATACGAAAAAGCGACTTTGGAAAAAATTACAGCCGCTCGTACTACCTGCATGCAGGCCAGGACGGTAGATCAATCATCCAAGGCGGAAGGAGAGCTGGGTAAGGCCCTGAAGACCTTATTCGCTGTGGCCGAGAATTATCCCGATCTAAAGGCCAACCAGAATTTTATGCAACTGCAACAGCGGATCAGCTACCTTGAGAGTCAGATCGCTGACCGCAGGGAATTTTATAACGATTCGGTGAACAGCTATAATATCAGGATCCATCAGATACCGGATATGTTTGTCGCCCAAATGTTAAAAATGGCGGATAAGGAACTATTTAAGGCCGCGGAGGAAGAAAAAAGAGACGTAGATATCAAGTTTAATTTACCTAAATAAATTGTCTTTTGGCCTTAAACAGCAGTTTTAGTATATTTGCTTAATCGCTTGACATCACGCGCCTTATATCATAACATATTGTCTTGAGAAAAGTTATAGAAAGCTGAGAGGCTATGAAAAAATTTCTATTGGGATTGATAGTAGGTATATTTTTAGCAAGTTACATTTATTTATTCCTTAATATCGGACCGCAATTCCATGTGACATTGGGCCATCTCTTAGACAAAGACACATTGTATTTAAAAGACGGTTCGGTATTACAAGGTTGGATAATCAAAAAGGATTCTCGAAATATCTGGTTTGCCCAGGAAAAGGGTTATTTTACTTTACCTCTCTCTCAGTGCGAGATAATCCAGGAAAATGCCCTTCTGCAATATATTTGGGAGTTGATCTAAGTTTGGATAACAATCCTACCCCGCCACCTGAAAAACAAGAAAGAATTTTCTTTCGCTTGCCCATCAGGGTACGGGCTAAGACGATTTTTGCGGATCGGCCTGGTCCAGACATAGTAATAGATGAAATAAGCACTGCCGGGTTTTCTTTTTCAGTCAAGGCGCCGGTCGAATTTCCTGAAACCTTCGAAGTGTCATTTCGCCTGCCCGATTCTTTAAAGATACTGAGGATCTCGGTAGAGGTGAAAGACCGTGTTAGCGTCAAGGAT
The DNA here is from genome assembly GCA_016939375.1 of Candidatus Omnitrophota bacterium. GTDB lineage: Bacteria > Omnitrophota > Gorgyraeia > JAFGHF01 > JAFGHF01 > JAFGHF01. The sequence continues at coordinate 27,148 of JAFGHF010000008.1, forward strand.
AAACAGAGGATAGGTTGCCGGTTTTCAGATATCTCCGATGAAAATAAAGAGAGGATCAATAACTACATTATCCAACTTTCCGATTTTTCCATACCCTGCGTTATACTTAGCATAGCTACTTTTTTACTTTCTATTGACGCCCTTTGCCGACTTTTTGCTTATTTGGCGATTATGAATTATGCCCGGGCGCCGTTCTTAAAAGGTTTTTCCGCGACATCCCTATCCCCTTATTATATTTTGCTACTTTGCTTCTATGCATTTATCTGTTTTATGGCTCTGGTCTTTAGCGACGACATGAGAAAAAGAGGTTTCATGATAAACATATCCTGCGTAGGGTTTGCTTTTATCTTTATTCTGGCGAAAAGTATTTTGTATTGGAAGGTACGCATGGGGCAAAGCCACTATTTAGTCTTGAACCCCTATTCTTGGATACAATTCGCCCTTTTGTTCTATACTGCTTTGGCAATAGTAGTGGGGGCTACTTATCTTAAACGGGTGGTCACTGTTTCCGATGCCCTCCAGGCCCATCGCAGAACAACACAGTAATAGACCATGAAAAAATTTCTGATTGCAATCGGCATTATAGCGGTTCTGATAGGCGGCTGGCTGCTTTTTGCTAAGAGCCTGATGCCCGGGGCAGAAGAAGTTATCGCTGTTTTTCACGAGCGCTATAACCAGCGGGATTTCAAAGCTATATATGAGCAGATGACAAGCAAGGAATTCAAAGAGATCCTGGCCTATGAGCCCGTTTTCAAATATTTTGGAGATACACATGATGCGCTGGGAGGTGTCACTGCCAGCAAAAAGGGTGCCTGGGGCCTTTTTTATGAAAATGTAGGACTGATATTCAACATCGAATATGCCACGACTTTTGAGAAAGGCCAGGCCCGGGAATGCTTTAAATTGGTAAAACGAGGCCCTTTCTGGCGTATATTGCTCTATGACCTTAAAGAAAATCCGGATAATCCTTAAAGCCCAAATTGTTATTGACTTACTTGCCTTAGGGCAGTAATATATTGAGTTAAGTCGCCATAAGGCGATTTTTTATGGTATAGGAAAGTATAAAAATATCAGATACCACTGCGAGAATCGCATCAGAGTTATCAGGAAGCGATTTTCTTATATATAAACAGGTTAAATTATTGGGGAAAAAGGAGGCGGTGATGAAAAAAGTTTTCTTAGGCGCTATCTGCGTGGCTTTGCTATTCAGCTTTTGTTTTGCTGGTTGTGGCGCTAAAAAAGCTGAATCGAGCAAGGCGGCAATAGAACAGGCCAAGACAATGGAGACAGTAGAGCAAAAGGCCGATTACCTGATTGGCCAGGCAAAGGCCTTTTACAGCTCCAAGGAATTTCAAGACGCGATAGATGTAGCCCAGTATATCCTTAGGTATCTGGATAAAGATTCTCAAGAGGCCAAGGACCTTGTCAATAAGGCCAAGGATGCCCTTGCGGCCCAGGCACAAAAAGTCATGGAAGATGCTAAGAAGGGCCTGTCTGAGTTTGGCAAATAGTAGCTGCAAAAAAAGGAGGGGGCAGATGAGAAAAACGATTAGCTGTATGTTGTTGGTGGCATTTTTGATCAGCGGCGTTACAGTTTTTGCTGCTGAAGGCGGCAAAAAAGGAGCCAGTAGCCAGGCCTATGAGCATGCCAGCGAAGAGGCGATTTTTCATCGCGTCGGTGACTGGTTTTCTACACTGGGCAAGTCTAAAGAGGAAAAGGCGGCTATTATAGCCGAGCGCAGAGCACAAAGGGCCGCAGCAAGAGCGGAGAAAGAAGCCGCACAGGAAGCGAAAAAAGCCGAGAAGAAGGCCTCGAAAACGGCCAAAAAAGCTGAGAAGAAGCTAAAGGATAAACTGCAGTAAGACAAAAAGTCAAACGCAGTCGGAAAGGAAAACTCTGCCATGAAAAAGATCTTATCTACGGTTGTTGTCGTTATCGTCATCTTTTTGGTCATTTCCGTTGGCAAGGACCTGATCATAAAGACATCAGCGGAAAAGGTAACGGAGATGGTCACTGGCTTGAAGCTTTCAATAAGCAGCTTTAAGGTAGGGGTGATAAATACCTTGGTGGGAATAAGAGACTTGCGTCTACACAACCCCAAAGGTTATAAAGACAAAATAATGCTTGATATGCCGGAGATTTATGTCGACTATGACTTGCCGGCAATCATGAGGGGCACAGTGCATTTGGAAGAGATGCGCATCAATATGCAAGAGTTTTTTGTGGTCAAGAATGAACGAGGAGAACTCAACCTTGATTCGCTAAAAGTGGTACAAGCCCAAAAGGAAGGCAAAAAGCCCCAAGAACAAGAAAAAGGAAAAACACCCCAGATAAAGATAGACAACCTACAACTGAAAATCGGCAAAGTCGTATATAAGGACTATTCTAAAGGCGGCACGCCGCAGGTCAGGGAGTTCAATGTAAATCTGAACGAAAAATACAGCAATATCACAAATCCCTATTCTCTGGTAAGCCTGATTGTAGTAAAGGCGTTGGCTAATACTACGATAGCCAACTTGACCAACTTTGATCTTCGTGGGCTCCAAGGGACAGTTTCCGATACCTTGGCTTCGGCTCAGAAGATAGTAGGCGAAGCTACGGCAAAGGCCCAGGAGACCATCAAACAGACTACGGCAATCGCTGAAGAAGCTGCCCAGAAGACACAACAGGCGGTAGAGGATATCCAAAAGACGACGGAAAGCTTAAAAGAGACCTTTAAGCTTCCTTTTGGCACTAAAGACTAACAGACCTCTTCAATATAGTTTCTCACCAAATAATATTGTGTGCGATGTGTGTAGTGGTATGCCTTCTGTAATATCCGAGCTTTTAAAATGAGAAAAGCAAACAATATAGCCACGCTTTGTGTATTATTGTCTTTTTTATCTACCTTGGCCTTTGCAGCGAGCCCGTTGGATAAGGTCGAAGGAGTCAGCCTGGCCGCTGAGGAAATACAACAGGTAAGGGAAGAAATATTCGCATTAGAAAAGACGATGGATGAGCTTGAAGTTATGATAGATTCTGATGCGCAAGAGTTACAGGACCTTTCCCAGCAGCAGCAGGAAATAGAAAAGAAGTGGTACATCCTGGGCCAAGACGCAGAGCTTTCTTATGAAGCCGTGCGTGAAGGCATCGAGGAGGAGTCAGAACCGATAAGAGAAAGATATACAGAGCTCAATTCGCGCTGGTGGCAGGCAAAAAGATTTTTAAACGGCCTAGAAGAACATTTGGAACTGTTGCACAACGTGCTTGACGGCAGTTATTTCACTTCATTGTATAGATTAAGAGAAAAACAGGATTCCGCGCAAAGCACGGAAGCTATATTGCAACAGGCAAAAGAAGCCCGTGAGGTCGTATCCTCTTTTATGGCCCATCAGTATTAATAGAAGACAGGTCTTTAAAGAAAGGAACTTTTTAAGGTGAGACATTTAAAATTTGACTTTAACAATATGTTCAGCTCTAATGTGGGCAAAGACCATGGCGTTAGAGAAAATGAACTAAAAAACGCAACAAAAGTCATACAGAAAACACATAAGCATTTGAAAAAAATAATCAATAGCCCCTTTGAGCGCATTGCCCTCGGCCTTGAATGGACACAGCTGCCCTATCAGAATAAGGGTACACTGGAACAGATCCAGGTTTTAGGCGATGAGATAGCGAAAAGATTTGAAAATGTCGTCTTCTTAGGTATTGGTGGTTCATACCTAGGCCTTAAAGCCGCGCAGGATGCCCTGGCCCCCTGTTATTATAATGAATTTAGTCCCTTGCGCAATAAACGCCCGCGAATATATTTTGAGGGCAATAATCTAGACGCCCAGACGCTCAGCGTATTAATAAAAAATCTCGAGCCCAAGAAGACCTTTGTAGTGGTGATCTCTAAATCGGGCGAAACAACAGAGACCAAAGCGGCGTTTCAAATAGTAGAAAGCTGGCTTAAAAAGCATGTGGGGAAAAGTTATGGCCGACAGGTCGTCGCTATTACCGATCCGCGTTCGGGAAGCTTAAGGAAGAAGGTGAATGCGGCCCACAGCCGGGATGCTTTAAGTTTTCGCAGTTTGCCGCTTTTAAAGGGTGTGGGCGGAAGGTTTTCCGAGTTTAATATGGGGCTTTTGCATTTGGCGATCATCGGAGTAGATATAAAAGAAGTGCTGGCGGGAGCCAGAGCCATGCTTAGACGGTGCAGTAGCCCTTCAGTATATGAAAATCCAGCCTATATGTATGCCCTGCTTCAGACGATCCTTTATATTAAAAAGAGAAAATCGATTGCAATATTAATGCCTTTTTCGGAAAAACTAAAATCGACAGCTGATTGGTATGTGCAGTTATTGGCCGAAAGCCTGGGAAAAAAATACGGTAGAAGGATCGAGACTGATTCATCTGGCAGGGAGATATGGAAAAAGGCTAACATAGTAAACCTGGGCCGGACCCCCATCTCTGCCCGGGGCACAAACGACCTGCATTCGATCCAGCAGAATAATATTGAAGGCGAAAACAATAAGACTGTTACTTTTGTGCGCGTAGCAAGCTTTGCCCGGGATCTGAGGACCCCTAAAGCAGGCGATTTCTTAAGCGATAGGAGCTATTGCAAATTGTTGAACTTGGCGCACGAGGCCACTGAATGGGCCCTATCCAGAGAAAAAAGGCCAAATTGCACTATTATTATGCCGCAGGTGAACCCTTACCATTGGGGCGAACTTATCTTTTTCTTTGAGATAGCCACAGCTTTCGAAGGTGAATTATTGGAGGTAAACGCTTTTGACCAACCGGGGGTGGAAAGTTATAAAAATTATATGTATTACAAACTGCGCAGGCCCGGTATGCCTAAGGAAATCGCCAGAGAAATAAAAGATAACCCGTTAGTCAAGAAGACGAGATTTATTATCTAGAGATACAAAAAGGAAGGGAAGGCTTTATGGTTAAAACATCGATTCAGGATTTAGCAGCTCTGGGCCAGAGTGTGTGGCTGGATAATATCAACAGGTCGATGATCGAGAAAGGTATATTGAGAGAAATGATCGCTAAGGGTTTGCGGGGAGTGACTTCAAACCCTTCGATTTTTGACAAAGCGATTTCTTTAAGCAAAGATTATGACCAAAAGATATTCGAGCTATTCGCAGCAGGTAAGTCTACATTCGATACATATGATGAACTTACTATCAAAGACATTCAAGATGCCGCAGATATATTTTTGCCGGTGCATGAAGAGACTTCCGGCCTTGATGGATATATAAGCTTAGAGGTAAATCCCAAGCTGGCCTACGCGACTGAAGCTACGGTCAAAGAAGGCCTCAGGCTTCATCGCCAAGTAAACAGGCCAAATTTAATGTTAAAGGTCCCCTCCACAGAGCAGGGATATCAGGCAGTGGAAGAATTGACCGCACATGGCATAAACGTAAATGTAACGCTTATCTTTTCTGTCGAGCAATATCGTAATTCCGCCCGGGCCTATATTCGAGGTATAAAGCGTTTTCTTCAGAATAAAGGAGAGCCTAAAGACGTGCGTTCCGTAGCCAGTGTATTCGTAAGCAGGGTCGATACGCTTGTCGATAAGCTCCTGGACCAAGCCCTTAGCTCCGAGCAAGCTAACGATGAAAAAGAAAAAATCAATTCCTTAAAAGGCAAAGCGGCAGTGGCAAATTCCAGCTTAATATATGGAGAATATTGGCGAATTTTCTCTGGCCCCGAATTTAAGGAACTTAAACAGAAAGGTGTCAACGCACAGAGGGTGTTGTGGGGTTCTACCAGCACCAAGAATCCCGCATACAGCGATATCAAATATGTAAGCGAACTTATCGCCAGGAATACGATAAACACAATGCCCGAGGTGACTTTCCAGGCCTTTTTGGACCACGGTATAGCAGAAGAGGCTTTAGGCGCTGATATCGCTAAAAGCGAAGGGGTGATCGGACGGTTATCCGCTTTGGGTATTGATGTCAATGAAGCCTGCGAGCAACTCTTAAAAGACGGAGTAATTGCATTTGAACGGTCATTTGAGTCTTTGTTGAAGGCTATAGAGAAAAAGGCCGCCTCTCTGTGTAAAAAATAGGGCTAAAAAATATGGTTGCTAAGGACGAGCTGTTAAAAGATTTAAGCGAATATTTAGCGCTGGAGGAAGAGATCATCAGGAATTTATCTACTTTTTTCCAGTATTTAGGCTGGAAGAATGAAGTTGCTCCAGAGGATTCCGAGAAGATCATGTCAGGCCTAAAGAGCCTACAGCAGGATACACAGAGGCATTCGGGGATAATCAAGGATATGCTTAAATATGTGGAGGTTTCGGGCAAGGATGAGTTCTAACGAGGTCTATAAAAAGGAATTTCAAAAAGCCCTGCTTATAGAAGAAAGGGCCAGGGATTACTATAAATATTATATTGATAGAATAAAGGACGCCAAATTATTAGAAAAGTTTAAAGAGATCTACGCCGATGAGCAAAGACATGTTCAAGTTGTAAAGGAATTCATCGATATCCTTTCTAAAGAATAAGGGGTGCTAATGAAGAAGCTTAAAAGAGCCGTCTTGGCTCAGATGATATTATCTATTTTTTTGTTTTTCTCGCTTTCCTGCGGCTATGCCCAAGAGGACCAGCGGGATTCAGAAAATCCCTATGGAGTATTGGGATTTTTGCCTTGGCAGCACCCCTGGAATAGTTACCATTATGATACGATTGAGAAGGTCGAGAAGGCAGTGAAATTGATGAGTGAAGCAGGGGTGGGTTTTGTCAGGCTCGATTTTCTCTGGTATGACTTGGAGCCTGAGCCGGGTGTATTTGATTTTGAATGGTATGATCAGGTAGTGGATGTATTATGGGCAAACGATATAAAGATCCTGGCGCTTTTACATTATAATCCCCGCTGGCGCCAAGATGTACCCTGGAATGCGCCTCCGGATTTTGACCTTTACAAAAGATATGCTACGGCTATGGTAGAACATTTTAAAGATAGGGTCAAATATTGGGAGATCTGGAATGAGCCTGATGAAAAGACATATTGGCAGCCTCAGGACGATATGCAGACATATACTGCTTTACTGAAGATGATCTACCCCGAAATAAAAAAAGTCGACCCCAGCGCTCAAGTGCTTATGGGCGGGGTCTCCAAAACCATAACAGTCTCTTTAAAAAGGATCTACAGAAACGGCGGTAAGGACTTTTTTGACGTTGTCAATATCCATCCCTTTGTAGATCCTTTGGCCCCCGATGCGATAGATTATGTAAAAGGTATATATAATGGCGTGTGCAAGGAAATGGCCAAATACGGCGATCAGGATAAGAAAATATGGTTTACCGAGATCGGCTGTCCGGGAGTAAAAGAGTCGACCCGGGAAAACGGCTGGTGGAATGGTATCAGCCCTACAGAAGAACAGCAGGCGCAGTGGGTGGATACAGTGTTTTCAGAGTGCCTGAAGTGGCCCGGCGTAGATAAGGTATTTTGGGCCTTTTTTAGAGACACAGATGAGCATTTTAAATCGGGAGTGGACTATTTTGGTCTGATCAGAAACGATTTTACTGCAAAACCAGCCTATACAGCTTATAAAAGAATAGCTGCAGAAGCGCAGAAGGAGGAATAGCCGATTATGGATGAGATATACCTGACCCCTGAAGGATATGAAGAGCTTAAGAAAGAGCTAGATTACTTAAAAAAAGTGCGCCGAAGGGAGCTTTCCCAGGAAATAGGCAAGGCCAGAGAGCAGGGGGATATAAGCGAGAATGCCGAATATGATGCGGCCAAAGAGGCCCAGGGGCTTAACGAGAAAAGGATAATGGAATTAGAGGATAAATTAATCAAGGCCCAAGTGGTGGACAAAAACAATATCTCCGCGGATGAAGTGTTATTAGGCGTCACAGTGACTCTTAAAGACCTGAACTCAAAAAAAGAGGTCAAATACACGTTGCTTTCGGAGCTAGAGGCCGATATCTCCAGAGGAATTATTTCGGTGACTTCTCCCGTAGCCCAAGCTTTACTGGGCCACAAACAAAACGATGTCGTAGAGGCCAAAATCCCCGCGGGGACACTGAAATATAAGATATTGAAAATCGAGCGTTAATGTTATTTTTGGTATAGGAAAGTATATAGCGTATACCACTGCGAAAATTGCCTGCCGGAAAAAATTTTCTCGATTGTTAAACAGGAGCATGCCGTGGCGAAAAAAAAGATCTTGGTAGTAGATGATGAAGCCGCTTTGGTCGATATGATAAAGATGAGGCTAGAGGCCAGTGATTATGAAGTCGTCACTGCCTCTGACGGCCAAGAGGGCTTTGAAAAAATAGAAGCAGAAAAGCCGGATTTGGTAATCTTGGATATCCTGATGCCCAAGATGAGCGGATATGACCTGTTGCGCAAACTAAGGCAAGAGAAAGGTGCTATCCAATATACTCCTGTATTGGTCGTATCTGCGCGAGGCAGGATGAAAAGCCTGTTTGAAGAGATAGGAATAAGTGACTTTTTAGCCAAGCCTTTTGACGGTCTGGAGTTAATGGATAGGGTCGAGAGGATTTTGTCCAAACAAGAGCAGAAAAAGGCGGCAAAGAGAAAAGCCCTGTTAATAGCCAGGGACAGAGAGATAAGAGAGCTTTTAGAGGCGTTTTTGGGGGCACAGATATTTTCTGTCTTCACGGCCGAAAATGGCTCACAGGGTATCGAGAGAGCGGTCAAGGAGCAACCGGATATAGTATTATGTCAATCTATACTTGAAGATATGAATGCCACGGAGGTATTCCGGGTCATGCGAGGAATGAGCGCTATGGCAAGAATCCCCTTTATCATATTCAGCTCGCAAGAAGCGGCTTTTGTAGTGGAAAAGGCATCCCCGGGGCAAGAGCTTATCGAATATAGCAGGCCCGAAGACCTGATCAAGAAATTAGGCCAGTATTTAAACGAATATGGAGAGGCAAATGCCTAAAATAAAACGCATTTTTAATTGGCAGGTAAATTTAGGCTTGTTTTTAGTTATTCTCTCTTGCGTTGTATATGTCATCCATTATTTGATTTTTAGGGATGCCCACCACATATTTATATATTTGATCGGCGACATAGCATTTGTTTTCTTTGAAGTATTACTGGTGACCTTGATCATACATCGCTTGCTCAGTGAAAAAGAAAAACAATCTATGCTTAATAAGCTGAACATGGTCATCGGCGCTTTTTTCAGTGAGGTAGGCACAGATTTAATAAAGATCTTTAGCGGATTTGATGGAAATATCGATAAGATAAAGAAAGAGCTTGTTCTGAAGAAAGAGTCTTCTGATGAGAACTTCGCGAAGATATGCGGCGATTTTAAAGGTTATGAAAGCATTCTCGAGCCCAAGAAGGAAGACCTGGCTGCTTTAAGGAGCTTTTTGTTGGAAAAAAGGAATTTTTTATTGCGCCTGCTGGAAAATCCCAATCTATTGGAGCACAAATCCTTTACCAACTTGCTTTGGGCGGTATTCCACCTTACCGAAGAGCTGGCACATAGAAAGGAAATAATGCAGCTGCCCGAGACCGACCTTCAGCACCTAACCTTGGACATAAAAAGGGCATATCGTATTTTGGTCCTGGAGTGGTTAAGCTATATGAAACATTTACAGAATAATTATCCCTATCTTTTTTCTCTGGCGATGCGCACCAATCCTTTTGATATGACCGCCACGGTAGAGGTAAGATAAAGATATCTATCTCTTGACAATATAGCCGTTATACCATAACATATTGATATAGGAACAGTTATAAAAAGGGATATAATCATGGAAGATATCAATCTAAGTGGCGTACAAAAGGACTTTTTGACCGGTTTTTACAACAGAGAACAGCTTAACCCCACACTGGAAAAAAGGATTTCCGACGCCAATATCCATAAGAAAAAATTCTGCATACTTCTTGTAGATATCGACCATTTTAAAAAGATCAATGATACATACGGACATCTTTGGGGAGATGAATTTTTAAAATATGTATCCAGTACCCTGCGCCTGACCCTGCAGGATCAGGGGGTGATCTTCCGCTACGGGGGAGATGAATTTGTAGTAGTATTTAAAGACCCCGATCCCAAAAAGGCCTTTGCCTTGGCCAAGACATTTAATGTGGTGATGCGCAATCGCCCTTTCCTTTTTAATGGCAAGCTTTTCAGAATTACTATAAGTTGCGGCTTGGCCACGTTTCCCGATGATGCCAGAGATTCGGAAAACTTGATGAAGATAGCCGATAAGGCCATGTACTACTCTAAAAGATACGGACGTAATATGACTATACCCGCCAATAAAATTGGCCTTTATAAACTGAAAAGAATGGTTTCCCTCTCAGTCAAGGCTTTAGTCGTATTTATAATAGTGGGATTTGTCGGCAGCTATTTCTTCAAAGACCAAATAAAGGCCTATATCCCCCAAGGTTTAGGGGGAAGAGGGTTTAAGAATGTAATCCCGGTAAAATTCGACACAGATACCAAAGTCATCTTAAAGACCGGAGACGTAATTTTAGGGCGTAAGGTCGCCGAAGACGAAAATACCTTGGTCTTGGAGATGGCTATGGGCCGGGGCAGCGGCAAAATAACTGTAGAAAAAAGCAAAATATTAAGTATCGAATATACTAAGTGAAGAGGCTAGGCATGAAGACCAAAATCGCAGTATTTATCATGTTATTGTCTTTGGTTTCAGTTGTACTCTTAGCCCAGCAGCCTCAAGCTCCCGATGCAGAAAAAGAAGATGATCTGGAAGAAACAAAGCAAGAAATAGAGGCGTTATTAGAGGAGCTTAAAGGTATAGAGTCGACAAGGAATAAATTAGAGGCCGACCGGGCCAAGTTAAGACAGATCATGGTCAATAATAATGAGATCTCCACAGTTAAGATATTGAATACTATCGCCATAGCCTGTATAGAGTATCGAGAGGCCCAAAACCTGGCTACTTACCCTTGGAGCCTAAAGGACTTAGAAGGCTATATTGCCGAAGATATAATCGAAGCCACGGACGCGGAAAATGCTTTATACGGGTATTATTACAAGTATGATTACATAAACAAAGATAAGTTTAAGGTGAAAGCCATTCCGGCGAAAAAAGGCGAGACGGGCAACAGGACATTCAGCATTGACCAAGACCAGGTGATACTTGATGCGGATACCAACCAGACCCCTACCTTTGACCTGCAGAACTACTGAGCAGCTTTTTTCTCTATCCTTTTAAGTTCCTTTTCGTGTTCGGCTTGCCAGCATTCAATCGTTTTTCTTGTCTCAAAATATACTTTCGAGAAAAAATTATGCAGTTCCTCAGAAGCGACCCCAAGCTCTTTACGGTTTTTCTTGACTACTTCCAGCTTGTCTTTTTGGGTTATGCCGTATTTGCATTTAGGGAAAGCCAGTTTAAGAGACTCTCCGTATATTATACATAGAGAGACTCTGATTACTTCTGAGAAGCTTATATCATATTTATTGGCGATCGTCTTAATCATATCCGCCAGCCAGTCGTTAAGAAGCACTTGATACCTTTTATACATTTTTCACCTCCTTAATACCCATTCTATAAAATTTTTCTAAAATTAACAAGTTTAATTTTTTCTCTTGACAACGTCAATATAATGTGGTAGTATTATACACAGGAGAAGTGTGTAACAAAAATAACAGTTGAGGCGGTGTATATATGTCACAAGAAGGCTATATCGAGAGTTACAAGGGCCAGAGTATAATGGTCTATGGGCAAGCTGAGAAATGGAACTGGCAGGTGATCATCTTTGATGACAACCCCACTTTTAAAGTCGATTCCTCGGCTGCTATTTCCCCAAAATCATATCCTAACAAAGAAAAGGCAATACAGGGGGCCAGAAAGCACATAGACAGGGTCTTAAAAGACAAAAAAGTCGAGTCAAACACGACATAGTTGCAACTTATTTAATTCTAGATAGTTGAGTTTTTTCTCGCTCGATCTCCGTAATCTGCTTACGGAGATTTTTTTTGCCCCGTAAATTGTGATTATTTCACTTGAGAAAGTCCTGCAAAAGTGGTAAAATCTACGCAAAATAAATATAAGCGCCCGTCCTCCTACGCCCCTTGAAGTAGGGCAAACTATGCTAGGGCTTCGGAGGACAAGGGAGAATCACTAAAGAAGCTTGCGCCCGTAGCTTCCTCCGAAGCCATTACATAAGCGTTGATAATATGGCTTCGGAGGACGAGCGCTACGTCCTAAAGAAGAATATTTTTAAGCGCCCGTAGCTCAATTGGATAGAGCACTAGTCTACGGAACTAGTTGTTACAGGTTCGAGTCCTGTCGGGCGTGCCAATTTTGCTCCGCAAAATTGGTATTGAAACAGCGTTAAGCATTTCGATGAATAGGAGAAATGTAGTTGTTTCAATACCTTTGTGAGCGCGCCACCCTTAAGGTAAAATATGGAAAAACATTACCTGACCATAGTAATTCCCGCCAGAAACGAAGAGCGGACTATTGCCGAGATAGTCACCAAATGCAAGCAGCATTCAGATGATGTCATGGTCATTGATGGACATTCCCAAGATAAGACACGCGAGATAGCTAAAAAATGCGGGGCCAAAGTCTATATGGACCACAGCAAAGGCAAGGGAGAGGCCTTGCGCTGCGGCATTGAAAAGGCCCAAGGCGAGATCCTGGTCTTTATTGATGCCGATGGCTCGCACGACCCCGATGATATCCCGCGGGTCATCCAACCGATAATAGCCGGTTCTGCCGAACACGTCTCTACGTCTCGGATGCGCGGGGGCTCTGATGAACTGCATGGCGACTTTGGCAAGTTTTTGAGGATGATCGGTAGCGACATCATTACTCTGGGCATAAACTACCGCTTTAATGTACGCCTGACCGATAGCCAAAACGGCTTTAGGGCTATAAAGAAGGATGTAGCCAAAAAACTCAGCCTAAGAGAAAATATCACTACCATAGAGCAGGAGATGATCATCAAGACCTTGAAGAAGGGCTATCGGATTTTCGAGGTCCCTGTCCACGAATTCAAACGGAAATACGGAGAGTCCTGCATTGTATTAAGCCGGGTATGGTTGCGCTATGTATTTTCCTGGTTAAAATACCTGTTATTCTAAAATAATGAAAATATTGCTGATTAACGCCCCGGTAGCAAATAAGATTAAGATTGTCCGGGAAGGACGCTGTATGCAGCGTGAAGATGCCTGGGGCACCAGTTGGGCTCCGCTTACTCTAGCTACAATAGCGGCGGTGTTAAAAGAAGCGGGATTTGCGACTGGCATCAAAGACTGTACAAAAGAGGACATCGGTTTAGAAGGCTTAAAAGGTATAATAAAAGAATTTAAACCCCGCCTGGTTATTATAAATACCGCCACCCCTTCAATAGAAAACGACCTATCTTGTGCTTTGTCCATTAAAGAAGTCGATTCTTCGATAAAAACAGCGGCTTTTGGCATTCACGTGACCGCGTTGGATGAAGAGTGCCTAAAGAGCTACCCCTGTGTCGATTTTATCATCAGGGGTGAGCCGGAATATACTGCCAGGGACTTAGCCATAGCTATAAGAGATAATACTCCTTATCAAGATATAAAAGGTATTTCCTGGCAAAAGGACGGCTCTATATCCAGAAATAACGAAAGAGAATTTATTGAAGACTTAGACCGCCTGCCTTCTCCCGCCTGGGAACAGGTCAATATCGCCAATTACACCATGCCGATTACAGGCGAGGTCTTTTTGTTGGTGATGGCCAGTCGCGGTTGTCCGCATCCTTGCACTTTCTGTGCAGCCAGCACATTATACGGCAAAAAACGCAGGTACCGCTCGGCAAAAAGAATAGTGGATGAGATGCAGGATTGCAAAGATCATTTCGGGGTCAGCTCTTTTCTGTTTTGGGCTGAAGGTTTTGTTTCTGATAGAGAGCACGTATACGCTTTGTGCGATGAACTCGAGGAAAGAGGCCTTAAATTCAAATGGGTGGCTAATAGCCGTGTTGATACTGTGGATTTGGCGCTACTTAAGCGTATGCGCAAGGCCGGATGCTGGATGATCGGCTATGGCATAGAATCCGGAAACCAGGACATACTGGACTTGGTTAAAAAGGGAACTACGCTTTCTCAAGCCCAAGAAGCTGTACGCCTGGCAAGAGAAGCCGGCATTAAAAGTACTGCCCATGTCATTGTCGGTTTTCCCGGAGAGACCAAGGAGCATATTTTAAGGACCGCGGCTTTTATAAATAAGCTCGATGTTGATTTTCTCCAGCTTTACTGTTGTGTGCCTTTTCCAGGCTCTGTTTTGTATTCACAGGCAAAAAGAGAAGGTCTGGTCAATACCGATGATTGGTCTATGTTTGAACAAAACTTTTGCGTATTGGATACACCTCAGATATCAGCAGAGGAAGTTATGCGCCTGAGGAAAAAGATATTCAGCAGGTTTTATTTGCATCCCAAGAGGATTTGGCGGGTCATTCGTGATATAAGGTCGATAAAAGACCTTCAAAATCTGCTGGTAATGGCAAAAAACTTCACTCATTGGGCATAATATGGGCCTATCCGCCTTTATAAATAAGCAAGTCGCTAAAAACTATTTAGGAAGACCTGAGCTTGCGGAATTCCTGAATTTCCAATACCCTGCGCTTACACTGCAGTCGGCTGCCTTTATCAATGAATTGTGCTATCGGCTCAGCCTGACCCTGGCTCCTTTTGTAAAAAGCGCGGCCTTTGAACTGACCAATCACTGTAATTTACGCTGTAGCATTTGTCCTAATAGTAGACCCCAGACTCGCGAGAAGGGATATATGGACCTCGAGTTGTTTAAGAAGATTATCAGCGAAAACCCGGGTTTAAACCTGGTGCAGCTTAACGGCTGGGGTGAGCCTTTTATGCACCCCGCTATACTGGAGTGCATAAAATTTGCCAAATCCAAAGGTAAAAGGGTATATTTGTATTCTAACGGCACGATGATAGAAGGTGAGTTGGCCACCGAGATATTAAAAAGCGGGCTTGACCGTATAATCATATCTATAGATGGCGTAGATCAGGCTTATGAGAGGGTAAGAAATTTTTCCTATCCGGAAATAGAGAATAGGGTTGTTTCCTTGATCAATAAGAGAAATGAACTGGGTTCTCCGCTGATAATCGATGTCTCGATGGTAGGCTCAAAAGAAAGCGAAAAAGACATCGATGCATTCAAGATGAGGTGGAAGATAAAGGCCGATAGGATTCAGATATTAAGCTATATCGAGCATAGCCAAAAAGAGCGCACCCAGAAGTGCCGGGAATTATGGCGTGGCAACCCCCAAGTCCTTTGGGACGGTAGCGTGACTGTTTGTTGCGTTGACTGGAGCGGGGAGTTGGTCTTCGCCAAGGTCGGGCCCGATGGATATAGCTTGCCTAAAATATATAATTGTGAAAAAGTAAAGGCCTTAAGGCGCATGCATACTAGAAAGAAGTTTTCAGGGCTTTGCGGCCAGTGTAATGAATATTCATCAGAATATATAGTAAACCGTTTTGGAAAATAATGAGCGCGATCTACTATCCACTTACACCGCAGATCCAGGCATTTGAGGTAAACGCCCTGCCCCTTATATATCTAAACAGGGTGTCGGTATTCTATTATGTATTTGTCCTGGCAGCGGTCTTGGTCTTTGGCATTATTATAAGGGAAGCCCTCTTCAACTTAAAATCCAAAAGAACGTTTTTACAAAGGGTCTGCGGGCATTGGAAATGGCTCTTTTTTGTCATGGCCCTGTGTTTTTTTCTTATCGACTTAAAAATGCTTTCATTCCAGAGATCGCGCCTTATTTTCCATCTTAAGAACTTCTCCGGCAAATCATTGGATGAAGCGCGCTCTGTCATCACCGGATACGAAATATACGAATTCGCACGCTTTTGCCAGGAAAAGATTCCCCAGGCTCAATCTGTAAAACTGTTCACCTCCGATGTACAGACCAGATATAAACAGCTTGCCTATTATCTTTATCCTTTGGATGCGCGCAGGGTTGTTCCTCTGGAAGAAGTGGATTACATCATAATCTTCCACGCCCGTCCTGATTTAAACGATGAACAACTGCGCCAGTTCCGTATATTTGCCCGGCGCAAAGACGGCCAAATAATATTAGAACGGATAAAAAGAAAGTAAAAAGTAATGTTGGAAATCTTCAGGTTGATTTTAGCATTAGCGCTCAGCATAGGGGTAGGTTATTGCGTTTTTATTTCCATTTTTAAAAGCGATGCCTTTGCTTTATATTTTAAACTTGCGCTTTCCTATCTTTTGGGCGTAGGGGCGATCGTCTTTTCGATGTTTTTATTGGGGTTGGCCGGTATAGGATTCAACTTTTTCTCGCCTCTATTGTTATGTCTTCCTTTTTGCATTTTTGCATTGGTCCGCAAAAGACCTAAATTCAAATCCAGTTTAGACCTTTCTGTATTAAGAAGCCTAAATTTCTGGGAAATATCCCTTGTAGTGCTGATTGCCTTGCGTTTGGTTTATATATTCTCCCAGGCATTGCTTATCCCCATATACAGCTGGGATGCCTTTGCTACCTGGGCCTATAGAGCCAAGGTATTTTATTTTGACGGCCTTATGGACTTCTCAAAAGGCGCCAACAGCTATCCCCACACTTCATATCCAAACTTGATCCCGCTTCTTGAGTGCTGGCTATATAACGCGATGGGTATCTTTGACGACCGCTTGGTCAAAATAATCTTTCCTTTGTTTTATACAAGTTTTATTGTCGTCTTTTACTTTTTCTTACGCAGGTTTAGCGAGCGTATTTATGGTCTCTTGGGAGTATATCTATTGTCTACCATGCCGTTTTTGACTTTCCATTCCACGATATCCTACTCTGACATGCCGCTTATGACGTATAATATTTTGAGTATCATGGCCCTAGTCCTGTGGATCGAGAGCAAAGAAAACCCCTACCTTATCTTAGGGGGTATAGCAGCCGGGTTAGCTGCTTTTACTAAACTGGAAGGCACAGCCTACATGTTTATTTTAATAGCGCTATTGTTCCTGTACATCTTAAAAACAAAATTATTTGACAAAAATAAACCTTCTTTTTCTATTATGAGCTTTTGTGCATTTCTAGTGCCTGCCTGCGTGATAGGCTTGCCCTATACTATCTATAAGAAGGCCATGGGCATAGCTAATGAGCGCTTGCCGATTGACTTCTCCGTAGAGAGTCTAAAGAGGATCCCTGATATTATAAGACATTTTAACCACAGCATGTTTTTTGTGGGCAACTGGAATCTAATCTGGTTTATGCTGGCAGTGGCGATTTTGTTCAACCTTAAAAGATTAAGAGAGCAAAAGATTGCCTTTTTGCTGATCACGCTCTGTGCCTATTTAGCGCTATATTTTAGCCTGTTTTTACTGACCAAAAACTATGAGTTTCTCTCCCCGGGCACACTTTTAAACAGGTCATTTTTGCAATTTATACCGCTTAGCGTCTTGATTATAATCGCCACATTTTTTAAACCGAGGCCGGACCCGAAGAAAATAACGAGGTAAATATGAAAAAATTCATAATTTTACTGATCATCATAGTGTTAGTGGTGGTCGTGTTCAAAAAGAGGTACCAGCAGTATGAAGTCGGGCTTAAGCAGGCCTTCAAAGAATTGAGCGCCAATTTTGATGGCTTTAAAGAAAAATATCTGCCTTTTTTGAAAAAGAGCACTTTCTCTAAAAAAGAACGCTCTGGTGAGCCGGTAGTAATATATTTTAAAAATGGCACCACAATGGTGGGGGAGCTTTTAGAGGATACAGGGGATACCTATGTGGTCAACTGGAAAGGCCAGGAGACCATTGTCTACGCCGAGATGGTAGAACGTATAGGCGGCAAAGAAGATATCGCCAAGGAAAAGCCTGTTCTCACCGACAAAGAGATCACCGAATTGTGGCCTTATGAAAACGATATAGTGGTGCGTTTGACCAACCAGATGGTTGCCGATGCCCAGATCACCAGGGTTACGGATGATGCGATAACCTTAGCTTACAAGATCGAAGGCGGCAGCATGGAGCAAGATATACCACGGGCCAAGGTAGAATATCTGCTGTTTAAACCAGTTGATAATCAGGCTAGCCGCAAGATAGAGGAAAAGCTCAGGGAAAAATATCCGCCGATGGAATCTTACAAGGTGGGTAATTTTACTATTTTTACCGATTCCTACCACACCTGGGTCCAGGAGTATATAAAAATACTGCGTAAGGTTTCCTCTGATCTTTACTTTACTTTTTTTGAGCTTTTCAAAGACAGAAAACCGCAGAGGCAGAACTTCGTAGTAATATTTGACGAATGGATATTTTATGTCATAGACGGCATTAGGCGGGGACTTCCCGCTTGGATGGCTTATGGTTATTATTTGCCCTACGAAGGAGAAGAGGCTCTCTACACTTACAATAATTTAGGAGACATAACTTCAGAAATAGTATTTCAGTTAGTAGTGGGAATACGCAGTGATATGTTGGACAGTGCAGTTGAATATGTCAAAGGGGCCCACGACCAGAAACTTGTCGACCGATACGAGGTGTTTATCGATGGCCAGGCAAAGGAAATAAAGGACAAACTTTGGGACCAGTATTATTTTGTCAAAGGCACGATGAGGGAGCAAAGCGAGAATACGATTCGTCATGAGTTTACGCATGAGACATTTGATAACTGGGGCCTACAATGGCTCGAAGTCTCCAAGCTAAACGAAGAAGACAAGGTGTTGGCAGAGGAAAAGAAAGAGATCCTGGAGTCCGATGACAAAGAGCAACAATTGGAGATCATGCAATCGCTGATCACCAAGAACACAGAGGAGTTGGAAACGCAGGCCGGCAATTCCTGGCTCGCTGAAGGCATAGCTACATATTGCGCCACATATCCTTTAGGCAGCGTAGACAAAGAGTTATTATATGACTACCAGCAGATGGTAAGAGAAGGTGCGGTTTATCCTTTAGAATCCCTCACCGGCTTTAGGATTGGCAGTTTCCATGGGGCTTGCCCCAGGGCGATAGCGTTCCTATATGCCCAAAGCTGGGCCTTTAGCACCTTTTTGATGGATGAATATCGTGATGAGTTCATGAAATATCAAAAGAGGATGGCTACGGAGCAGGCCGGGGAATACGATGATATTGCCTGGCTATTGGAAGCCGTAGGGAAAGATATCCGTACTTTGGAAAAAGAGTTTACCGATTACATGGATACCCACTATGAAGAAGTAGAACCTCCCGGCCTGACGAATTGGTTTAAACAAATTGAGCTTCAGAGTTTCTAAGGGATTATTATGAAGATAGATGAAATATATATGTCCGAGGCCTTGAAAGAGGCTACCAGGGCCTTTGATGCCGATGAGGTGCCGATAGGGGCAATAGTGGTATACCAGGGTCAGATAATCGCCCGGGCCCATAACCAGATGCGTTTGCTCAAAGACCCTACCGCTCACGCGGAGATGATAGCCATCACCCAGGCAGCTAATTTCTTAAAAAGTGAGCGGTTGCTAAACTGTACGCTTTATGCTACAATAGAGCCCTGTCCCATGTGTGCCGGGGCTCTTATTTTGGCCAGAATCAAGCGTCTGGTATTCGGGGCATCTGACCCCAAAGCCGGTGCCTGCGGTTCGATTATCGATATCCCCGGCCAGAAGAAGCTCAATCATCACATAAGTATAAAAAAGGATGTATTGGCCCCAGAATGCGGCTTGCTAATGAGCCGCTTTTTCCAAAAGCAGAGAAAACTGGGCAAAAAATAACAGAAACGCTTTCCAACCTAATCGGGAAAGTGTTTTGGGCTTGAGCACGAAAGTGTCCCCAAAAGGGGACAGTTTCCCGATTGGAGTGGAAACCGTTTCCCGATTGGTTTGGAAAACGCTTCTACTTGTTTTACTTGGAGAGGTGCCTGAGTGGTTGAAAGGAGCCGCCTGCTAAGCGGTTGATCTGGGTTA
>JAFGHF010000009.1 GCA_016939375.1 Candidatus Omnitrophota bacterium
CCCCCCTTCAACGTCTCTGCAACGCGGATCGTGTTTCTCGGCACGGGAGATCATCTCGCGGGCGGCCTTTCTGGTAAATGTAAGCAATAAAATAGAGCGTGGGTCGATCTTATTCTGCACAAGATGCAGGACCCTATACTCTATGACCCTAGTCTTGCCTGAGCCAGCCCCGGCAATGACTAGCAGCGGGCCATTGATCGTAGTAGCCGCCGCGAATTGCGATGGATTGAGTCTTTTTTCTAAACTGATCATATTAGAATTCGTATCTACTCTTCGGCTTCCTTCTCGGATTTAGACCATACTTCCGTTGCTTTTCTGGCCTCAAAATAAACTTTGGAAAGAAAATTGTGGAACTCCTCGGAAGTCATGGCATCGATTATGTTTCTAGCCTTTATCGACCTCTTTAGCTTTGCAGCGTCGATTGTGAGTTTCTGCTTGGGAAAGGCCAAATAAGTGGCATATATGATATCTAAACACAGGGCCATTCTGATCATTTCGGAAAAGCTCACATCATACTTCCTGGACATTAACTTGTAGTGTTCCGCTTGCCAATCATTTAAAAGCACTTGATATCTTTTGAGCATGATGCCCTCCTTTTTTTCCCGTGGCTTTTTATTTAATCAGCTTGAAAATGAATCCCTTGGCATCTTCTTTCAGAATCTTAAACCGTTCATCATCTTTAATTTGTCTGCTGAGGCTGTAATCTTTGCGGGCATAGCCATAATTCACCCTGAACACGTATTTTAAAACAGAATAGGGGTCCCTCACCTGCCCCCAAGAGAGGCGTTTATACAAATTATAGATTTCCCTTTCCCCCCAATACATATATATGGGGTGCAGAGCGAGGAAATAATCGTTTTTGGGATTTATCCCTATAAAAAATGAAGAATCTATCCAGCCTGTGTGAAACATTAACTCTCCTTTGGGGATGTTCTCGGCCATCCACTCTCCCATCCGTTCGTAGTGGCCATTTCTTTTCTCGAAAAATGCAGCGTAAAGATCAATATCTGCGACGGTCTTAAAAGCTAAAGCTATAGCCAACAGAGACAATGTCGCCATAGAGCCGAAGGTCAAAAATCTGTTTTTGGCAAAAGCGCCAAATGCCGAATCGCCCCGGAGATAGTCGGAAAGGTATGATGCAATGAACAATAAGATGAAGGGATAGCTATGCACGATATAGCGATGCGAAACAAAAGAAAGCAACAGGAATATTGTCGAATATACGGCCAATACCTGGGTAACGAACCTGGTCTTAGCCCCGGAGAAGATGGACAACAACAATATTAGTAGCATCCCGGGGATAATCAAAGGATAATTGGTCAAGAGTTCCCTGGTAGTCAAAGGCAGATGCTCTCCCCCTAACTCAAAAGCCCCTTTTAGCCCCTGCACGGGGATCAGGACCCCGTTTAGATAAAATGCCAGAAAATTATTCGGAAAATTAGGGTGGATTAAATAGGCAAGCAGGATCGAAAAAGATACGACTATTAATGATTTGGAATAAAACTCCCTTTTTGCAATATATCTTACTGTCTCGGTTGCCAGCGCGTAAAATAAAATATAGGGGCCGGACACGTGACTCAGGCAATAGATCACCGTAATAATACCAATAGCCCAAAGTCGCTTCTCGATCAAAAAATAGGCGGCCAATAACGACAAGCTTATGGCCAAAGTCATCGGCCGGGTTATGCTTAAGGAACAAAGGAAATTTGCCGAAAAAAGTACGGCCAAAATGAATATGGGGATCAAGGAGGTACTGACATACTTGCGCAATAGAAAGAAAAATATAAACAAGAATAGAACCCCGAAAAAGCATGAGGCCAGCTTGGCGCCAAAGAAAATATCCGGTGCAAGAGTAAAGGGAATCAGGATGACATGGTAAAGGAACTCTTTGTCTGCGAAATACTTTGAAAAAACAGAGAATTTAGCCCAATGAAATTCATTTAACGGCCCTGAATTCTTGATTAATTCTGCCATGCGGATGTGTAAATAACTGTCGGTGCCGTAAAGCGTAGGCGTAGCGAATTGGGTAAAGATGATTGCTACTACGCCCACAAGAAAGGCCAAAATGATAACTATTTTACTTAAGGTATGTTTGGGCATGCAATTCAAATAGACTTCCAAAAAAAATTTGGGTGGCTTCGTCACTTCATATACAAACTGGTGCTTCAGCCCCGAAGCCCCCATGCTCATTGAAAATGTGCTTGGCCTAAACTTCAACTAATACACTTAATTGAACTTATGGTTTCTCCTTAGGAGGCCTCGAACTGACCTGCTGCGCTTGGAAGAGTATTTAACCAAAAATTCATTCATTTGCTGTAGCCATTCTAGTTTCTTTTTAGGTGATATCCTCATAAATCTTAAAAGTCGTTCCTCTTCCCTTTCCCATTTGAAAATCATAACTTTTTCCTCAGTTTTTTTATCTTCTTTAGTTCCTCAATATCTAATTTATCAACCAGTCTACCAGTTTTTCTTTTCATCTTAATCAGCTTATCTATAGAAATTACGGGCAATGTAATATCATCAACTCTAATAAAGATTGCATTTTTTCGAGCTTCTTTAAAAGATACCGGGGATTCTATGATGATGTCCACTTCCTTGAGTTCATCCTTGAAAAAATTAAGAGCTTTCATATGTTTGTTTTTAATCCAATGCTCTCTTATTTTTCTATCTGTGATATCCATAGGATTAA
>JAFGHF010000010.1 GCA_016939375.1 Candidatus Omnitrophota bacterium
TCATATACACCAGCAGCTGTGCGGAGAAGCCCTACTCCTGTACCTTTAACAAAACCCCATGTTAAACCAATTAGAGGATTGTCGTTTTTGCTGATTAAAATCACCTTCTTGGGAATTTCAACAAAACCAGTAAGAGTATTAGCTAGGCCTCTTCCCAGTTTGCGCCATACGTCCGCGAAGCAGGGAGTAATAATTAAATTAGTAATTAGTATGACAGCTACTAGAACGAGTAAGAATTTGCGCATCTTTCCACCTCCTTTCCTTCAATAATTTATTTTGAATTCATTCCTAAATAGTTGCTTTGCTTTATCTTTTAACATATACTCCAATTTTTGTCAAGAAAAAAATTAATTAGTTATGAACTTACGTGGACTTACTTGAGTTTACTTCTCTCTCGCCTTGAATTCACAGTTCATTTTACCAGCCAGATTCCCCCTATAATGAGCAGTGTGCCGATCAGCCGAGGCACGGTAATACTTTCTTTAAGGATAAGCACGCTTAAAAAAGCGGTGACCAAGGGGTAACAGGCGGCTATGGGCACTACTTTTGAAGTCGCCCCAGCTTTTAAGGCTCCAAAATAAGTCCACATGCCCAGAAATCCAGCCATGATCCCGCTTAAGACAAATATGGCTATAGTCCTGGCGTCGACAGTAAAGATTTCCTTTAACTTGCCCATGCACCCCATCGTTATCAACAGCACCACTGCTACGCCTATGCTCCTTATCGTCAAAGCGACAAGTGGCGAAACATCCCGCAGGCCCAACTTTTCCAGAATCGGTGATGCGCCCCACAATACCGCAGTTAGGATTAACAATATAAATATCAGCATCCGTTTCTCCATAGTTCTTTTGGCTAATCGAACTTTATCTGTTCTAATTCTACCGGAGGAAGCGACTCTTGAGGTTTGGTGACCGGAGAAATAACCGGCTTTTTACCTTT
Organism: Candidatus Omnitrophota bacterium; assembly: GCA_016939375.1. Lineage (GTDB taxonomy): Bacteria > Omnitrophota > Gorgyraeia > JAFGHF01 > JAFGHF01 > JAFGHF01. The sequence continues at coordinate 940 of JAFGHF010000010.1, forward strand.
GCCTTCAGCAAGTTCGTAACTGAAGGAGTGTTCGTCTTTCAGTTCCCAGGGTAACATTACTTCAGTAAAAAAGGAAAAAGGGAAATATTCATAGAAAGGCCCTTTTAGCGTACACACGGTCCTATAATTTTCATACCCATCTTTTACCAGTTCCAGGTGATGGCCGCCGTAATATAAAAATTCGTGTTCACAGGGAGTCTCGCCTACAAGCTTGCGGTCGAAATACACCTGGGCCCCCTGGGGATTGGAGTCTATTGTCACTACGCGCCGTACGCAACCCGCAGTTAATACAGCTGTAAAAATAACTGTTGCAAAAATAATTGTTTTTTTCATCAATCCCTCTTTGCCTTTCCTCTCCCCCACCCTGGCGGTGGGCGGACGGTCATATTCTCAGTCTTTTTCCATCAATAAAGATTCGAGGATTAAAAAATACAAAATCCAGGTGGCAGGGGCATGATACTTTGCCACCAAAAGAAATGTTTGCCCCTATAGCCAGATGGGCGGTGTTTTTTGCCTTTTCGTCTTCCAGTATGTTTCCGGTTACTTTGGCTTTGGGGTTTAAGCCTATGCCTAATTCGGCAATATTTAAGGCGGGTTTGCCCAAAGGTTTAATCAGTGCCTTTATTTTAGGCAAGGGCATATTTTGGATAAATCCGTTTTTAATCTTAATTTTGACAGGCCGCTTGACTTTTCCGGCAATGGCGGCGCTTGCGTCTACTACCAAAGTGCCGTTGGTTGTGCCTTCACAAGGGGCAATGCAGGCTTCGCCCGCGGGCAGGTTTCCAAAAGCACCCGCTTTAACATAAAGCCCGTTGTCGACATAGCCTCTTCTTCCCCGAATGGACAGCTTGAGAGATGTCCCCTTGTCTGTATATATTTGGACCCCTTTGCCTTTAGTCAGTGCTTTGGCGATTTTGTTGGCTTTGCGGTTCAGCGCGCTATAATCAAGCTTAATCGACCTTTTAAGGATTTCCTTGGTTATGCCGGGAAGGCTTGCCATCCTGGTCCCATATTTTGCGCAGGCTTCTTTCCGCGCTCGCGTGTGGGAGAGAGACATGTTTGTAAGCAATATGGCGATATCCGCTTTTTTTAGCGCGCAGGCGATTTCTCCCGGGGGTTCTACGCCGTGCATCTTGCGCGGCGGCATCTGCATCAACACGCATTCGGCAGACAGATTCTTTATGACTTCATAAAAATCGCGAGCCAAATCAGATAATTTATCATCGCATACGATCAGTACATGCTCACTTTTTTTAAGCCCGAAGCACTCTAAGGCTATGGTCTTAATTGTTCCGCTGTCCATACTTTTGGAATTTCCTGTCTACATATTCAATTATTCTGGTGCGATTTTTTTGTGCTATGACCGTAAACTTGATGCTTGCAGAATGCATTTCTCCGCGCGCCGCTTTTTGTATCCAGACCGCATCTCCTATTGCCGGGATGACCTTGGAATCTCCGGGCAAAAATATCTCCATTTCCACCGTTACGCCAATCCTTATTTTATTTTGTAAGGATATGCGCACACCCGTTCCGCTTATATTAAAAGCAGAGGACTTGCCCTCTAAGCCCAAGTCGGGTACTTTGTAGTTTACCAGAACCAGTCCGTCGGACCGCGGATGTTTTCTTCTATCCGCTGCGCCAGAACGTTTATATCTTCTTCTGTCCCGCATCTTAGCTATCCCTATTAGGTATCTAATACAAAGGTTACCGGTCCGTCATTTTCAATCTTTACCGTCATGTACGCTTTAAAGATGCCTTGCTTTACCTGAAGCTGTGCCTGTTTTAAGCACTCGATGAACCTAAGGTATAATTCTTCGGCTAGCGCCGGCTCTGCCGCATCGTCAAAACTGGGGCGGCGACCGCGCTCCAGATCAGCACAGAGAGTAAACTGCGAGACTACCATTATTTCGGCTTTGGCTTCTTGGGGGCTGAGGTTCATTTTTCTGTTTTGATCGCTGAAAATACGCAGCTGGGCAATTTTATTAGCCAGACTTTCGGCTTCTGCAGGAGTATCCCCTTTTATTACCCCCAAAAAGACCAACAGCCCTTTGTTGATTTTCGCAGTTTCCTTACCGGCAACTATTACTGCAGCGCTATTGACCCGTTGGATTACCGCACGCATACGCTTATTTTAAATGATGTAAAATAGAGCGATGCCTAAGATCAGCACAAAGACCGCCCAGCCTTTATAGACTAGATCAGGTGCGGAGAACCACCAGTCGATTACCTCTTTAATCTTTTTATGGGGCACTAAAATGAACATAGCCCCTTTTAAGCAGGCCATGATTCCCAGCGCCAGGATAAACCAGGCCGCTTGTGTGGCCGTAGCCGAGATTATAAAAAGCACCCCGAAGATAAGGGCGATCAACCCCATGGTCTGGTGTTTTGTGTTTTTGATGAAGTTGGCCAGAGCCAAATTCGTCTTTTTAGTGGCCGAGAGCCAGAAAAGACCCAACACAATATAGCCCAGGCCTATCAAACCTATAAACCAAGCCATCTGTCACCTCCTTGTATTTTTTAATGAGCGCACAATTTATGCCATTTTTACTCTTGTCTGCATAAATTGTTCTGCTTTAGTTATTCTGATTCAGTTTTTGCGCGAGATCCTTGACTGCGTTCAGGATCTTCCTAGTCCTTGAGCGAAGCGAAGGACGAATTAATCCCGCACCTTTGGGCAACTTTTTCTTTACCCGCTTTTAAGAATAATATCTGGACAACAAAAAGGTGCGGGATAAGTTTAAACATATAAGTTATGTCGCTCAAGGCCAGCCATGCCTCCATAACTTATGTTCTCACTTAAAACTCTACCCGGGGAACTGCTCTAGCGGTTTCTTCTGCCGCAAAATACTCTGCCGGTCTGTTTATGCCACGTATTGTAGTAAATAAGCTGCCAAATACCGTCCTTCTGTAGGCGTTAAATACGGCTACTGTTTCGTTGTAACGGCGTCTTTCTACGGCAATGCGATTTTCCGTTCCTTCCAGCTGGCTCTGTAAAGTCAGGAAGTTTTGATTGGATTTCAACTGAGGGTAGTTTTCTGCAACCAAAAGCAGACGGGAAAGCACATTATCCATGCCCGCAGCTGCTTCCATCTTTTTTTCACGGGTCTTTGCCCTTTGCCAGTCGCTGCGCAACTTTGTTACTTCGGTAAAGATTTCTTTTTCTTGCTGAGCGTATCCTTTTACGGTGCTGACCAAATTAGGGATAAGATCGTTTCTGCGCTGCAGCTGATTCTCGACTTGCGCCCAGGCCTGATTGACATTTTCATCAAGTACGACCGCTCTATTGAGCCCGCCCACAAACCAACCGCCGGCAGCGATAATTATAAAAACGACTATCAGTAGAACTAACAGACCTTTGTTCATTTAAACCTCCTTTTCTACCAACTTCCTCCGGCACCACCGCCGCCGGTAAAACCACCGCCAAAACCACCAAAGCCACCGCCAAAACCACCGGAGGTGCCGCTTAGACCTCCTCCGTACCAGTAGCCTCCCCTTCTTCTTCCCCTACCGAAGAGCAGGAACCCAAATAGACCCATGCGAAAACCAAAAAAGAGTATAAAGAATATGAGCGTAAAGAGGCCTTCTAAAAATTGAGCCAGCGAAGAGCCTTGCACAGGTTCTACATATTGTTTGGTTAGGGCCGGCAATTGGTCTATGCTTACATTATATTCTCTAGCCGCTAAATCTACAAGAGCAATTGTGCCTGCCAGTATTCCTTTTGAATACTCCCCCTTTTTAAAATAAGGCACTATGATATCGCGATAGACCTTACTTGCTTGAGCATCGGGGATAGCCCCCTCTAGGCCATATCCGGTAGTTATCCAGACCTTTTTGTCTTCTATGGCCACTAGAAGCAAGACACCGTTGTCTTTACCGGCTTTACCTATTTTCCACCTTTCCCATAGCCTGACGGAGTAATCTTGGATGTCATAAGGCTTAGTAGTTTTCAGTGTAACCACTACTACTTCGGCCGTGGTCTTTTGTTCTAAACCCATGACAAGCGAATTGATGCTCTGATAATCATTTGCATCGATCAGATTGGCAAAATCGTTTATATAACCCCGCGGCGAAGGGAAACCCGTTTCTTCGGCATCTAGAGAGCCGAGGCAGCAGAGAATTATCAGGGATAATATAGCTAATATCTTACTCGTAGATCTCATAACTGATCAGTAGCGATAGCCAATTTTTGTATTTGAGCGATATATCTTTCAAAAAAGACCTCTACCTCTTGAGCGCCGATCTTTTCATCATTTGCCGTATCTTTTAAGATCGCCAGAAAGACATCTTTATCCAAAGCGAATTCAGCGCTCAGCTGAGCGTAGACCTCTTCTTTCTTCAGCGCCGGGGTCTTCCCTTTTAGCCTGATTAAATTACGAAAGACCGGCGTTAGCGTTGATAGAGATTCTTTAAGCAAGGCTTCGATGCCTTTTCTCTTCAATCCGATTTCTAAATAGGCTTGCCTTATTCTTATCAATTTGCCTTTGATCTGTTCTTCGCAAAAGAGCCTGATGTGCTCGGGGTTTATCTCAAGAGAATCCAGCATGTCCTGCCCGTAAAGCAGTAAGTGGTTTTCTTTCATCTCCAAAAATTCAATGGGAAAGACATCGGTCGATGTCTGAATATGGGTTGAGGTGAGCAAAAGAGGGGCTGCGATTTTCTTGGTGATCCCTTTGGAGGATAACTTGAGGATTTTTTGTAAGTCTTTAAATTCCAGATTGTTCAATATTACCAAGAAGGTAATATTTGATATGCCCGGAATATAGTCTTCTCCAGCTGCTGCACCGGTTAGGATAATAGAGACTATGTTGTCTTGATAGATCTTTACCAATTCGCTGGCATAAGGTTCGATCAGTTTAGCTGCCTGGGGATTGATTTTTTCTAGATTGATTATACCGCTCATGTTTTACTCCTTGATTTTGTACGTACGAAACTTGCAGTGCGAAAGCCATTTTTTATACGTGAGGTAATAAAATAGGCCCAAGGACTTATCGCGTTAGCTGTGCCGTCCATTATCAGGTGCCCTGAATAACCCAGGGCTATGGCCAAAAAGTATATATTTTTGCTGAAAAAATAACCTACCCAGAGCAGGATTGCGATTTCGGCCGTATGTAAAAAAAAGAATATTCTTTTTACCCCTCCTTCTTCTTCTCTGTTTGCCATTTTTGCGCAGGCAGCGTAAATGCTCTTAAAGCGAAAGTCACCAAAACCATAATACATTGTGTATTCGACAAGATGGTCGATATCGATCAGGAAGCCGGAGAAAAAGCAGAGCATTCCCGCCAGCGTTGATTGTGTCACAACTGCTACAGCTATTCCCAGCGGGGCGGATACCGCAATATGTTTTATGGGAGACATGTTTTTTGTTTAGCTTTCTTTTTTCTTTTGTTTTTGACCATTTCCCTATACATATAGCATATCTCGTCTACATCCGGAGCTAATTTTCCGTCCTCCAAGGGGAATTCCTTGCAATAGGTGGGTTTCAATTCGTAATCGACCTTGTGTATTGAGCAAAGTCCCTCGCTAGTGAGAAAGGTGCAGGGTTCATCATCTTCGTAGCTGGTGGCGACTTTATATCCGGATGGAAATTGACGGTCTTTTCTTAAATGATGAAAACTCCCCTTTAGTCTAAGGGCTAATATCTTTTTGGCTTCCTCCAGGTCTACCCACGCTCCAGTTTGACAACAACTGTCCTTTTTAGGGCACTTTTCACAATTGATATCTATCATTTGTTTTTCCTTTGTTTTTTAATCAGTCGATACTATAAGATTCAAAATCGATTGCGGAAAAAGACCAGTCCGCGAGAGCAAGTCCGGTGCATCTAAGATACAATGCCACTAAGACTACAACTATTGCTATGGCCACAACCCAACTAATGATTAATCTTTTCATGTTTGCCTTTCCTGCTTGTTAGCCTGTCGTTATGTATTTGCTTTCTTTCCCTAAGCAATCGGGAGATATTTTTTTGTCTTCTGGTGATTTTTTCTCGGCCCATGATCAGATTTAACTTAACCCCTCCTGTTTGATCCTATAGTCTTGCGTTGAGTGTTTGTCCTGATGTCCAAAAAGCTCCTTAACCTCAGGGCGCATAAGCACTACGATTGTGAAGACGCCCAAAAGCGTGCCCAAAGGTACAAAAAGACAGCTTAGACAAGCCATGATCAGGCAGAAAAGATAGTGTTTGTGCCTGACCAGGAAGCGCCCGGCTACAATTAGGCAAATAGCGAAAGTCCAACCCATAAGTATCGCCGCTGCTCCTATAACGGCAAATATCCAGCCAAAAAAAGCCGGAGGGGTTTTGCCCGCTTCGTCCTTAAGTGTTTCCGGAGAGACAATGGCCACGATACCGATGATAAGGTGGATTATAAAAATACAGGAAAACAAACCTGCAAGTATGGCAATAACATAGTGAAAGATTGACAGCAGCCGCAGATGTTCAAGGTCTTCTTTTTTGATCTCTGCCATGTCCCCCCCTAATGCTGTGTTTATTATGACGCTGCTTGTGGTTGCGGGTTTTTAAAGAAAAAACGAAATACTTTTTTCAAGAATCTAAACATCATCTTTAAAAACCATATAGAAAACAGAATAAAAAGGATTACTAAGATTCCGGCTATGATTGGGTGTTTGGCGATTAAATATAGTACTCCTACCACAAGGGCATCTTCGGTCACGCTGGCTACTGAATTACTAATCGGCTCAGGCGAAGTATTTATCGCCGCTCGCGAAGTCGCTTTGGTGAGGTGGGAATCCATGGAGACCGCACCGCTTAGAAGAGCAACCGGGATCTGAGCCGCAGGCCCCACATCGGCCATGGCCATATAGGCCAAGAGAGCTCCTCCCACTGGCCTGATAAAAGTGTGCACCGAGTCCCAGGCAGAATCTACATAAGGGATTTTATCGGCAAAGAACTCGATTGCATAAAGTAATATTGCCACGGCGATCACTGGAATTGCCGAGATCGAATCCAGGTTTCCCGGAAGATTGATTAGACCTGTCCTGTGCGCGATTCCTAGGCCGGCGACAGTCAGATAAAGATTGACTCCCGATGCCCATGAACCGCCTAAAAGCGCTCCTAGATTACTAAGCACTTCCATTGTTTGCACCTCTTGTTTGTCTGTGATTGCCTTTTGCGGGCATTTCGTTTTAGGTATGTATTGTGGATTTGTTTGGAAAGGCAGATGTCCTTATGATGCCATATGTTAGCTATGCTCAGGACATCTGCCCCATTTTTTATTAAAAATTTCCTTAGTCTATAACCTAAAGCAATAAGGAGTCTTTGCTGGATTAATCCGCAAAAGCCAAATACCCTGGAACTATCAAATTTGCTATAGGCACCAAAAGCAAGATTCCTAGCCAGCCCGGTTTATTGCGGGCTTCAGCTATTGCCCACCAGATGACAATGGCTATGATTATGTTTACGAATGGGATCAAACAAAGCAACACCCACCAGCCGGGTTTATCGGCAATTTTACAAGAGAGATAGATGTTGGCAATCGGGATCCAGGCCAGCCAGGCGTTTTCTTTCCCTGTTTTAGTGGCGATGGTCTGCAGGCAAAAGGCTACGTAGCAGTAAAATATCAGAGGAAATATTAGGCTAATTCCGCTAAATTCACCTTGCATCCTTACCTCCTTTTTTATCTATTTTGACTTTTGTGATCTATCTAAAACCAGTACCCTTTTTAAGGCACGGGAAGATTCGCTTTAGCCTATAATAATGCAGTTTATTATATCATTATAGCATTAAAAGCGCAAGTCTTGGTTAAAATTGTTGGGTGGGGAATTGGGAATGGTTTATGCTTAGTTAAATTGCTTCAGATTGTTTTTGCAGTTCCATGATCTTTGTGGAGATCAGTCTGTCTAGCATACGCCTCTCTATAAAACCCGCTATTTTATCTTCTTCTGTTACCACCGGCAGACATTCTAGATTATATCTGCCTAAGAGCTCTTTTATCGAAGATACGGGGGATTGCGGCTTGGCTGATGCCAGGCTTGGTTCCATGACGTCTACAGCCAGAAGCAAATCATCCAGTCCGGTCTCAATGAAGATATTTCTGATATTATCTACCGATATAATACCCAGCAGTTTTTTGTCATTGTCCACTACCGGATAGCATAAATTGGTGCTTTCGCTGAAGATCTCCAAAATCTTCGTCAGGTGCATGTTTTTATAGATCAAAGGCGGATTTTTATCCATTATGTCCTTAGCCAGAGTTTTGGCGATCAGGTCCTCTTCAGTTATATTTAATCCAACTTCCCCTGCCTTGGAAACGGCTAATTTAGTAAATGGCGGGCCTATGATTTGGGTGACAAAAGTAGTGGCTGTGATGATTATGATGATCGTGCTGCCGACTTCCCCGGGAAAATGCTGGGCGGCCAAAATAGATAGACCTATTGCCACGCCTGCTTGGCTAAAAAGAGATAACGGAAGATATCTTTTTATTACCTGATGTGCCTGAGATAGACGCGCTCCTATGTGCGCACCCAACATCTTACCGGACATGCCGAAAACAAGGTAGCCTAGTATTAGCAGCAGGACTTTAAGCGTGATATGGCTAAACTTGAGTTGTGCCCCCACTAGGACAAAGAACAAGATGTAGATTGGCGGAGTAAAACCTTCCACCAGGCTAAACGCCTCTTTACTCTTGCGCGGGGCGAAATTGGTGACAAATATTCCCAATGTCATAACAGCCAAAAGCATGCTCACGTTTGCGGCCAAAGAAAGACCGGTTACAAAAAGTACTGTTCCGATTGAAAATGCGAGGATTCTTTCTTTTTCCGCGTATCTGTTGAGTATCTTGCATAGTATAAAGCCAGATAAAATACCTATGACAATGGCTCCCCCGATTTCATAGAAAGGATGGATTATAGTGCTTATCATCGAATTGCCGCCATAGCCGATTAGAACCCCGGCTATGCTTGAGGCGATAGAAAACAGTATTAATGCCAAACCGTCGTCTAAAGCCACAATGCCTAGGATAGTTGTGGTCAATGGGCCTTTAGTCTTGTATTCTTTAAGCACAGAGCTGGTAGTGGCTGGGTCAGTGGCAGAAGCTATGGCTCCTAGAAGTAGGGCCAGTGCCCAGACAAAAGGCGTTGCCCCGAAAAGCAAACTTCCTATTGCCCCTATGCATAAAGTCACTAATAAAGCCGGCGTGATCCCTTCACACAATAATATATACAGAAAATGCCTGCCGTATTTTGCAAAGACCTCTTTCTTTAATTCACCGCCTACCATAAAACCGATCAGGCCCAGGGCAAAATAGTTGAAAGGTTTCAGAGTCTCGATTATGGCATTGTCGATAATGCTAAGTCCGCCCTGCCCTATTAAAAGCCCGATCATTATATAGCCTACTACCTGCGGGATATATAACTTCTGGAAGATCCTACCGCCGATGGTGCCTCCAAAAAGCGCCAGCCCCAGAAGCAACAGCACATTTAAATGGGTGATTGATATCCTGTCTATGGTATGGCCCAGATACTCAAGCATGGTCCCCTCATATATAAACAAAAAACTCCCACCTTATTGGTAGGAGCCGTCAACCGAACTATTTGGTTCAGTATTTTAAAGCGAGCCCCATCGCTTCTTTAAGTTCCACATATTATACCGCATTTACCCTTTTTGTCAAGGCTATATTTGGTGTTAAATAGCTATGACAAATATAGGTTTTGCTTAATGCGCCCAGATATTACGGTCTAGACAGCGGTAGCTGATTGCCTCGGAAATATGTTCTGCGGTAATGGATTCCCTGTTGTCCAAATCGGCAATAGTGCGGCCGATTTTTAAGACTTTATCATAGGCCCTGGCGCTCAGGCCCAGTTCATATATAGCCATTTTTAACAGCTCTTTTGCCTCTTTTGTTGTTTGACAGTACTTTTCTATCCCTTTGGGGCTGAGGTTGGCGTTGAATATGTTATTGTGTTTTGCATGTCTTTGTTTTTGAATCGTTCTTGTCTTTTCCACTGTCTGTCTTATGCTGGCCGATTCTTCTCCCCTTGGTTTTTGAGTCATCTCTCGGTAGTTTAGGCTAGGCACCTCTATGTGTATATCGATCCTATCCAAAAGAGGCCCTGATATTTTTGCCAAATATTTCTGAATTTGCAAAGGCGTGCAATGACATTCTCTTTTGGGGTCCGTGAAATATCCACAGGGGCATGGGTTCATTGCAGCTATAAGCATGAAATTAGCCGGAAACACAACAGAGCAGCTTGCTCGCGAAACTGTAATTTCCCCATCTTCTAAGGGCTGTCTTAAGGCTTCTAAGGCATTACGCCTGAATTCTGGCAATTCATCCAAAAACAATATACCGTTATGGGCTAAGCTGATTTCGCCTGGTCGGGGGTAGCTGCCTCCTCCGATAAGCGCGGAATCGGAGATGGTGTGGTGCGGGGCCCTAAAAGGGCGGCTGACAATAAGAGCTTGTTTTTTGGATAGCAGCCTGCATACGCTATGTATACGTGTGCATTCCAATGCCTCGTTTAAGCTCATCTTTGGTAATATCCCCGGTAGGCATTTTGCCAGCATGGTCTTTCCCGAGCCAGGAGGTCCTATCATCAGCACGTTGTGGCCTCCTGAGGCCGCTATTTGTAAGGCCCTTTTTGCGCGCATCTGCCCTTTAATGTCATTAATATCTAAAGTGTGACAGTTTTTATTTTGCCAAATTCTGCGCAGATTTACCTTTTGCGCAGGTATTTCTATCTCATTTCGCAAAAAACTGACTGCCTGAGAGAGGTTTTCCACAGGACGGACAAAAATTTTCCTTGCAATAGCTGCCTCTTTGCCGTTCTCACTGGGTATGATCAGGTTATTAATAGCACATTTTTCCATTAAAGAAGCGCAAGGAAGGCATCCGGCAATCGGTAATAAGTTGCCATCTAAGGATAGTTCGCCGCAGATTACTTTGTCTTTTAGGGCTTCGAGGGCAATCTGTCCGCTAGCCACTAAAATACCTAAAGCTATCGGCAGGTCAAAGCTCGGTCCTTGTTTTTTGATATTTGCCGGGGCCAGATTGACAGTTATTTTTCTGTTAGGAAAATGAAAACCGCAATTTTTTATTGCCGCCTTGACCCTATTGATGCTTTCTCGCACAGCTACATCGGGAAGACCGACGATGGAGAAGCCAGGTAACCCTCCGGAGACATCTACCTCTACGACTACCTCTTTTGCCTCTATTCCCACAACTGTACTGGATTTGACCTTTGCTAGCATTTTATCCCCCTTGCCCAATAATTTTGCTTTCACTATATAGACACAGGAAAGGATAAAATTCTTGCAGTCTATTTCATAATTATTGGTGGATTTTGCTAAAAATAATTTATCTTTGCGGAAGGATTGCTTTGAACGGAGGCTTAAGCGGATGGGGTTATTTTAAAACCACCTGATATGATCTGAATCTTCTTTACCCAGCCGGGACATAATATCTTTGAGTGTTTCTAGAGTGCCCCGACTAATATTAACGAATTCTACCCCCATTTCATAGGGATATTCTTTGCCTTGCGTTTCCTCTATCCACACCACTTTTCCGGTAGCTTTTATGCATTGGTTGATTTCTTTTGAGCAGATCTCCAATTTTATTAGCGTGTCTGGTTCTAGCCTTTGGTTGGTAGTTAAGCGAATACCCGCTCCTGATACATTAACGCTATGAGCATCGCTCTTTATAAATGTCCGTTCCAGCTGGTAGCTTACTTCCAAAGACCCGCTTTTTCTAATATATTCACGCCTTTCTTCAGACATAGCCGATAATCCCTTTTTGTATATTACTTTTTTATATTACGCCAAAATCTTTTTATTCGTTCTACCCAGCCCAGAGATTCTATTGCTCCCTCTTGGGTTTGCTCCATATCCGATATATCTTTTTCGACCGCTTCTAGGACCTTTGTATTTAAATGATAGACCTCGATGTGCTGTGCGCTACTTATGCTTTCATCGCTCTGGGATGAAGCGATTTTATCTAAACGCTTATATATCGTTTGTGCTGTCTTTTGGGTTTGTGCATAGTAGGGGGTTTTTTCCAGTTGGCGCAGTATATGGCTTGTCTGTTCTTTGAGTAAGGCAATTTCTTTTTCCGGTATAATCCACACATCTTTCACTCTTACGTCAAATGATATAGCCTGTGCGGGAGCAAGCTCCAGGTCGTCTTTGTATAGATAATAAGCAGATTTTTCACTGTCATATTTTAGTTCCAACCCTGCTGTGTTTAAGACGTCGTCTTTCTTTACCTCTGGGGGTAGATAGACCTCAATAGGGACGCTTTGGGTTTTTGTTTGGGAGGGGTTTGCTGCCGAGACTTTGAATATTATGCTTTCCTGAGGCCCGGCCGTACTTACGACAGATGCAATCAAGCTGATATACAAAAAGCCCAAGATCATAATAGAAAATTTCTTTGCCATGAATTTTTCCTTACTTTTTCGGCCTAAAACAACATAGGCCCATTCCTTCTTCACATTAGCTCAAATTCAATTCTACCTCCAATAGAAGTAGAAGTCCAGGAAATTGTTGTTGAAGAGATCGGGGAAACTTGGTAAAATCTACAGCAGTAGCGTGTTTCCATTTGAGGCTAGATACGATGTCAAAAGACAAATTGCAAACATCCATTGTTGAGCTATCCTGGAAGGTTTTGCTGGGGCTTGTGTTTTTGCGCCCCCTTATAAGCGAGCATGCCTATTTAAAAACTGGTTTTTGGCTTGCCCAGGGTATTCTATTTGTTTGCGCGATTTATCTGATATTTAGCGCTCGGCCGGTCTTTCCCCGCACCCCGCTTAATAAGCCCATCATCTTGTTTTTATTTGCCATAGTATTATCCGTTGTTTTTTCTGTCAATCGGTTATGGAGTGCCATAGAGCTATATTGGTTTATGCCCAATATTCTCATTTTTTACATTGCTGCCAAGGCGGGCCCAAAACAACAGAATCTGCTGATTGCCACTATTGTTGCCGCGGCAGGTCTAATAAGCATTTATGCTTTGTACCAATATTTCTTTGTCTTCAAATACCTTTTGGCAAACCTCTCCCAAATAGCACCAGACAAATATACGCTGGATTTCTTAGGCAAAAGGCGTATCTTGGCTACTTTTATCTCCCCTAATATATTTGCCAGCTTTCAGATGATGATGTTTTTTGTGCTTATCGGTTTTTTGTTAAATAGACCCCAAAAAAAGGTTTTCTCCGCGCTCATAGGCGTTATTGCCCTGATGATGGTAGCAGCCTTGTTGCTGACCCGCTCTTTAGGGGCAACCATCGTGTTTATAAGCTGTCTATTTATGCTTTTCTTTATTTTCTTGCCTCATGCGCAGCTTAGCATAGACCAGAGGCGTGTCTTTCGCCGCATCAAGCAAGTAATAGTAGCGGGGCTGATAATTTTAGTTCTGATATCGGCCTTCTTCTTAAGAGAACGTCTGTCCATGGCTTTTAATTTGGAAAATTCCCAAAATCCCATAGTGCAAAGACTATATTATTGGCGGGCTAGCTTAGGAGCGGTCAAGGACTATACCTTTACGGGTACCGGCTGGAGGAGTTTCGGTCTGGTTTATGAAAAGTATAAACCCGCCCAGGCAAATATAAGCCATTACTCTCATAGCCTGCCATTGCAGATTATGGTCGAGACAGGGCCGTTAGGGCTGATAAGTTTAATTTGGTTTGTATTGGTATTCTTGCGCCAGGGACTTTCCAGAATAAAAGTGGCTAACGAAGAGTTGTGCCTGTACATATGCCTTTTTTGCGGGGCTTGCGCTTTTCTGTTGCACAATATAATAGACTTGAGTTTCTATTTTACACAGGCTTCTTTTTATTGGTGGGTAGTTTTAGGTCTGCTGAGCCGAAAGGCCTCTTCTTAAGTGGTCTGGACAATGATCACGACCGCCATCGCTAAAGCAACAAAAATTAGCAACATACCCATTATTTTGGTGTTGCGGATTTCCCTTGGCATAGAGACGGGTTCGATAAGCCAGTTTATCTTTTTATAAAACTTTTTCTGTAGTTTGATTGCTGAGGCAGGTCTGAAGTGCAGGTAAAGACCGAGCAATACGCTGATTGCTATAGAAAAGAAGGACAAGAAAGTTATCCCCTTCAAAAATAAATACTGCATCTGTTCAATCTTCCCCTGGTAAATAATCCAGCACTCGAGCCTCTTCATACGTCTCTTTAGAAAGCAGCTCTCTTAAATGTAGGGCCGACCACACCGGAGCGGAAAGTTTAAACTCTTCAATCAAAGCGCCTTTTTTTCTGTTCATCAGATCTTGGTATTCCGCGAATTCATCGCTAAACATCTTATCGATATACTTAATGAGCTCCTGCCGTCCTTCTTTGGAAATGATAAAAGGGATCTTGCCTTTGGGATCCTCAGAATCAGCAGGCTCGGCGATAACCCAGACTGCCAGTCCGCTGCTTTGAAAAATCCTATTCCAGGCATCAGTCATGTTTTTAGCATGATCTGCGATTTGGGAGACTTCTTCGGGATTAGGCGCTTTTAGTTTATCGATCAGGCCTCTGGCCCCGTTTTCTATATTAGAGATATCTATATACATATCCATTGCTGTTGCTTTAATGGCATTGTTTTCATTTTCCAGCCATTTTTTCATGTAGGTTTTTGCTTGTAATAGATTAGGAAGTTGATTATAGAGGTTTCTTAGCACTACTTCGTCTTCGGCATCTTCTATGGTATCAAGGGCGGCTAATTGAAGGCGGAAAAGGCAGGTAGTCAAATCGTGGACAAAATCGTAATTTTCTGTAGGCCCTTGGGCGCAGGCGTTTGCCGAAAAAATAAAAGCCAGCATAAGGATGAGTATTGCGGTTTTCATCTTCCCCCTCTTTATATCTGTTTTTATTTTATAACCACTCGCTGGATATGTCAATAGAAAGTGAGTGTCATCAACCCAGGCCCAGGAGTTTTCCTCCTTGGTATATTATGAAGGATACTATCCAGGCAACAGCCGTGGTATAGAAGGCGGCAAAGGCCGGCCAGACCCAGGAGTTAGTTTCGTGTTTAATTACCGCAATAGTAGCCATGCAGGGAATATATAGAAGCACAAAGGCCATAAAGCTGTAGGCCACCAAAGGAGTGAACATTTTTTTTCCATCTGGGCGGGACTGTTTTTGCAGTGCCAAACGCAGGCTAGCTGATTTTTGTTCTGCCTCTGAGGATGAATACAGCGTTCCTAGCATTGCCACGACTATCTCTTTAGCTACGAACCCGCCCACTAAGGCCGTAGCTATCCTCCAATCGCCAAACCCCAAAGGCTTAAATGCAGGCGCGAGCACCCTGCCTACGCTAGCGACATAGCTTTTTTCTAACTTCTCGGATGCCTTTTCGTTTTCCAATTGCATGATTAGTTCTTGGTTTTGTTGTGCTTTTTTTAGCATAAAATCATAGTCTTTGGAATATTCTACATTCCAGGGGAGATTGCTTAAGGCCCAGATCAGAATACTGCCGGCAAAAATTACAGTCCCTGCTTTTTTTAAATATACCGCTCCCCTTTCCCACATATGTATTAATAGGCCTTTAAAGGTAGGCATCCTGTAAGGAGGCAGTTCCATTACAAAAGGGGCTGCTTCCCCCTTAAATAGATATTTGCGAAAGACCTTAGCCATGATGATGGCTACTGTAATTCCCAGTAAATATAGAGAAAAAAGGGCTGTGCCAGCCATTCTCGCGGGAAAGAACGCCCCGATAAATAATGCGTAAACAGGCAACCTTGCCCCACAGCTCATGAAGGGGTTTATTAAGATAGTGACCAGCCTGTCCCTTCTGTCATCGATTGTCCTGGTAGCCATGATTGCCGGCAGGTTACAGGCAAATCCTAGCAGCATAGGAATAAATGAGCGGCCGTGCAGCCCTATTTTATGCATCAGCCTGTCCATGATAAAAGCGGCTCTGGCCATATAACCAGAATCCTCTAAGGCTGCCAGGGCCAGAAATAGCAGAAAGATTACAGGAGCGAATACGAGCACACTTCCCACCCCTGCGATTATACCATTGACCACTAAGGATTGGATAACGCTACCCTGGGGTAACAGAGCGGAGAATATAAGCGAGAGCCTTTGTATTAAAAGCTCAATCCCGCTCATAAGCGGCTGGCTCAAGGTAAAGGTAAGCTTAAACATGGCCCACACCAGTCCCAGAAAGATCGGTAGCCCTAAGATCCGGTTGACCAGTACCTTGTCAATTTCGTCAGAAGCACTGTGGCGGATCTCATATGTCCGCTGCACCGCTTCTGAACACGCCCCGCTGATAAACCCGTAGCGGCGCTCAGCTATTATTGCTTCAGGCTTATCGCCGAAAATAGCTTCAAGGTGCTGTGTGCTTTTTTTGGCCTGAGAGATGATTTCTTCGTAATGCGGAGAGTGCTCTAATTGCTTGATTACCTCACTGTCGCCTTCCAATAGTTTTGTTGCCAGCCAGCGGGAAGGGTATTTTTGCACTATCGAGGGGTCTTTTATGGCAACGCTTTCTAGCTTCAATATTTCTTCCTGAATCTCTTTTCCGTATCTTACAACCGTGCCTTGAAGTTTGGTCTTGCCTTCAAATAGGGCGATGGCCTGATCAAGAAGCTCGTCCATGCCTTTCTTTTTGGTGGCTACGGTAAAGACAATGGGAGTTCCCAAAAGTTCCGAAAGCCTGTTTTTGTCTATTATGAATCCCCCTTCGTCAGCGATATCGGTCATATTAAAGGCAAGGACCAAGGGTACGCCCAGTTCGATAAATTGAGTCGCCAGGTATAAATTTCTTTCCAGGTTGGAGGCATCGATGATATCGATGACCACATCCGGCTTTTCTTCAATAACAAAATTACGCGCGACCAACTCATCCAGCGAATGGGCGGTCAGGCTATAGGTCCCGGGCAAATCGACTACATTGATGTCATATTGGCCATATTTTAAGCTTCCTTCCATTTTCTCTACCGTTACGCCCGGGTAGTTGCCCACATGCTGCCGGCTGCGGGTGAGATTGTTGAAAATAGAGGATTTGCCGGCATTGGGATTACCTGCAAGCGCGATAGTGACTTTTTTGCCCATTTCAAGCCTCCTTGACCAATATCTTGTGTGCCATGCCGTGGCCTAAAACTAGCCTTGTGTTGCCTACAAGTATGATCGATGGGCCGGGTCTGTGTGCATGTAGTATCTTGAATCTCTGGCCTTCCCTCAGGCCCATATCCAGCAGCCGTCTTCTCAATCCCCAGCCGGCCTCTATTGATATCAAGACTACCTCTTTCTCCGCAGGAACTCTGGTTAAGGGCAGGACCTCTTTTTTCATTTGGCGCCCCCATCTTTTAAAACACACTTGGGGCGTTTGCCGGTTTTTACATAGTAGCCGAATCCTTTTAACCAGTGTGGCTTACCTTTAGCGGGCGAAGATTTAACGAATTCCAGGAACTTAGTCAGTTTTCCAAATGTATAGGGGCTTATCGCATGCTCCATTTTACAGGCGTCTTCGGCGGCAATTTTGGGTTCTATGTTTAGGATTTCAGTAAGGAATTTACTCAGCGTATCGTGCCTTTTCTTGATTTTTTTAGCCAGTTTTTGTCCCTTGGCGGTAAGCTCTGCGTATCCATAGCGTTCATGGACTACTAAGCCGTTTTTTGCCAACATCGACAACGCCCCGCTTACGCTGGGGGTTTTTACGTTTATTAAACGGCTTATGTCCCTTACTCGGGCCACCCCTTTGCTTTTCTTAAGCATTACTATAGCCTCTAGATAATCTTCCATATTTGAGCTTAACTTAATGCTGGTTTTGGATTGCATAAGGCCCTCCTAAATGTTAGGTATACCTATCTTTCATAGTAAAGCCTAACATATTTTCTCGCCCCTGTCAAGCCATTTTTTTTAATTTGTATATTTCTATTGCAAAAAGAGCGGATTAATGGTATTAATAAAACAATATCTATATGCAAATTAAGGAGGTCTGTAGTTATGTACAAAGTAGTCCTTTTACGGCACGGAGAAAGTCAGTGGAACAAGGCCAATAGGTTTACTGGATGGACAGACGTCGATTTAACGGAAAAAGGCGCCGAGGAAGCTAAGGAATCAGGCAGGGTCTTAAAGAAGGAAAATTTTAGCTTTGATGTCGCCTTTACTTCTGTGCTTAAGCGGGCAATCCGCACGTTATGGATCGTCTTGGATGAGATGGACCTGATGTGGATACCGGTATACCGCTGTTGGAGGCTCAACGAGAGACATTACGGCGCCCTGCAAGGCTTAAATAAATCCGAGACCGCGCAAAAATTCGGCGAGGAGCAGGTCTTGACCTGGCGCAGGAGCTACTCTACGCCACCCCCGGCATTGGAGAAGACCGACAAGCGTTATCCCGGCAATTTTCCGATGTATAAGGATATGGATGAGAAAGACATTCCCTTTACGGAGAGCCTAAAAGACACGGTGCAGAGGTTTTTGCCCTACTGGCATGATACCATTGCACCCGCTGTTAAATCCGGCAAAAAAGTACTTATCGCTGCCTCGGGCAATAGCCTAAGGGCCTTGGTCAAATATTTAGATGGTGTTTCTGAAGAAGAAATAGTCAAGTTAAACATCCCTACAGGCATTCCTCTTGTCTATGAGCTGAACCAGGACTTAAAACCAATCAAGCATTATTATCTCGGCGACCAGGAAAAAGTCAAAAAGGCTATGGACTCTGTAGCCAATCAAGGAAAAGCAAAGAGATAAATTAAGCTATGGTTATCTGCTTGTCGAGATAGACGTCCTGAATGGCGTTGAGTAGCTCTATTCCCTCCTGCATCGGCTTCTGAAAGGCCTTTCTTCCGGAGATCAGCCCCATGCCCCCTGCCCTTTTGTTTATCACCGCGGTTTTTACCGCTTGCTGCAAGTCATTTTTGCCTGAGGGGCCACCGGAGTTAATAAGCCCCATTCTGCCCATATAACAGTTGGCTATTTGGTAACGGGTCAGGTCGATGGGATGTTCGCTGGAGAGTTTTTCGTAAACAAACGGATGAGTTTTACCGAATTTTATGGCATTGTAGCCGTTGTTGTTGGTGGGCAGCTTTTGTTTTATAATGTCTGCTTCGATAGTGACTCCCAGATGATTTGCCTGGCCTGTGAGGTCGGCCGCTGTATGGTAATCGACCCCGTCTTTCTTAAAAGCCTCGTTGCGTAAATAGCACCAAAGCACGGTGAATATCCCTAGTTCATGTGCCTGCTGGAAGGCAGCAGATATCTCTTCTATTTGCCGGCGGGATTCCTCAGAGCCAAAATAGATGGTTGCCCCCACTGCTACGGCGCCCATGTCAAAAGCCTGCTTGACCGAAGCGAATAACCTTTGGTCGAAAGAGTTAGGATAGCTAAGCATTTCGTTGTGATTGATCTTGACTATAAAGGGTATTTTATGGGCATACTTACGTGCGCAAGCCCCTAATACTCCAAGTGTGGAGGCGACCGCATTGCACCCTCCCTCTATTGCCAGTTTGATTATATTTTCCGGGTCAAAATATATGGGGTTGGGCGCAAAGGAAGCGCCTGCTGAATGTTCGATTCCCTGGTCTACGGGAAGTATGGACAGATAGCCACTACCCCCAAGTCGGCCGTGATTAAACATGTGCTGCATATTTCTCAATACAGAGTTATTTCTGTCAGAGAGGGCCACTACTCTGTCTACGAAGTCAGGACCGGGTAGATGCAGACTTTCTTTGGGTATAGTCTGACATTTATGCTCCAGTAGATCTTCAATGCCTTCTCCCAGGACTTTACTCAATGTAGTACTCATTTTTTCCCTTTCTATTTTGAGGCTGCGTTGATAAAATCTTCGACTCTCGCCTCTGGGTGTCTGTAGCGTTTACGGTTAATGGTCTTTTTGCCGTATTGTATCGCCTCGACCGGGCACCACTGCAGGCAAGCCATGCATTGCTCACATCTGTTTTGCCACTGCGGTTTACCATCTACCATCTTGATATTGTCTACAGGGCATACCTGCTCACAGATGCTGCAGCTTGTACACTTTCCATTGACCCAGAAGGATTTGTCCATTTGGGACATCTTCCCTGAGCCAAGTTTGTAAATAATACCAGAAAAGATAAGATTAATCAAGAAAGAACTTTTTTCGATCTTTGTCTTATCTGCCGCTTGGATGAACTTCGCGATCTCTTTGACTTTCTCTTTTTCGCATTCAAACATCTCTTGCTGTTTCTCTGCCGGGACTGCCCCATAGAGGGGTGTATAATTGCCAGGCATCCTTACCCCAAAACCAGCGGATAAGCACATTCCTTGTTTTTCCAGCTGTTTGGCAGTTTGTGATAAGGCATTGCCGGGCATCCCGCCATAGGTAGCCACCGCAAAAACATACTGATCTTTATCTAATTTCAGCTTATTAATAAAATTGGCCACTATCAAAGGCATCCCCCACATATATACCGGATAGACAATGCCTACGCGTTGCTCCTCGGGTTTAACCTCTTTGTATTTGATCGCTTCAGAGATCGGTATGACTTTGGCTTCTCGCAGCTCCCCTGCCAAGTCCCGGGCAACTTTTAGCGAATTTCCCGTTCCCGAAAAATAATATATAGCCGTTTTCACTTTTCCCCCATCCATCAGTTTATTTTATATCAATGCTTAAAATAAATACATCGTCCGCAAATTCCCCTGTTTTAAACCCATTCAGTTCATCTACCAACTTCTGATTAAACTTTCTTGCTTGTAGGCTATGGTTATTCTTGACGAAGCCCTCGAGCCTTTTTCCGCCGTATTCTTCCCCTTGTTTGTTTTTGGTCTCTGTGACTCCGTCGGTAAAAAGCAAGACCTTGTCCCCCTTATTGAATTCGATCTCCGCCTGATATAACTCCTCTTTGTATAAATCAATGCCCAGCCAGGTCGCCTGTGAGCTCAACTGTAAAATATCGGATTTAGTTATCCTGTAGATATATTGTGCAGGATGACCGCGGTTTGAATAATATAGCTTTCTATTCGTAAAATCCAATAGACCACAAAAGGCGCTGAGGTACATATTGGTCCCGGCAAAGTCCTTTGTTATAAAGTCGTTGAGCTCTTTTAATAGGACGCCGGGTTGTTTGCCTTCTCTTGATATCCGTTCAAACTCTGCATGTAGCCTGTTTACTAACAGTGCCGCAGAGACGCCGTGTCCTGTGACATCGCAGATAATGAAGATCAGCCTATTTTTATCGATGAAGTTAAACCTTGCATAGTCTCCCCCCATATAATACATGGGCAAATACATCACGGCTACATCCACCAAATTGCTGTTGAGCGACTTAGGTATCAGGGTCTTATGTACACGGGTGGCCAGATTTAATTCTTTTTGCATCTGCCTATTATTGTCCTCCACCCTTTTTAGGAGGATGAAATTTTCCACTTCCCGCTCACGTTCATGTTTACTGATGACCAGGCAGATGCATGTGGCTACAGATAAAAGGACAAATCCTTGGATGTAGTCGGAGAAATCGGAATAATAAGTATGGTTCTTGTAAATATAAGTAGGCACGCTATAGAAATAAAAAGAGAAAATGCCGAGATGAAGCAGGGCTATGCCCGTAATCTCTCTAGTCAGCCAGGGAAAAATAAAAGTTATCGCAAAAAGCATGATCAGGTAGATGCTTGTCGCGTAAAACGGCGGCACGCTTTCTTTAATATGGAAACTGACCATTGTAAACAAAAGCATCAATATTAGCAGGGCTGCGCTGATCTTTGCCCTGCGCAAGGTGGCTGCTCTTCTGGCTAAAAAAAGTGCGACTGCGCAGATTAGTATTGCAAATAGCCAGGTAAACATCAACTCTTGGCTCACTGCTCCATAAATTGCCAGATTTGCAAGCGCCCCGCCGATAATAAAAGTAGATAAAAAGACCGCCACGCTTAAACGGACCCGGCTTTTTATCAAAGCGGCCTTTTGTCTTAAAAATTCATCTAGATATCTGGTGGGCAGTTTTTCCATTTTATTTTTTCTTAACGAACAGTAAGGGAAATACGATATCACTTATGCAGCAAGGAAGCCACACGGACAAAAAAAGGAATGCGAACACTACCGCGTAGGAAGAGAGGCTCAATGTTCCCTCTGCAGCCATTTTAATATGAAAAATCGAAGCCCAGGTACTTATAAGCACATGCCCTAAATGAGGAAATTTGGTACTTGGCCTTTTATAGGCTATAGTTATACCGATTATTGCCAGAGGATTTATCAACCACCACTTTTCTATAAAACCTATGTGAACTTGTCTATGGGGCATACCAAGCATTGTTTCTCCCAAAAAAGGGATTACCGAGTCGCTTAAAGTGGCGATGCCGACAGAACCTACATATCCGATAATGAATAGCAGCCAGAGGTTGCACTTTCCTTTTTGATGTACACCTGGTTGTTTGCAGGTATGAAGATTATAGATCGAAGCCGTTACCAAAGAGCTTAACACCACGTGCATGGGATGCAATATATAAAATATACTGTAAGCGATCTGATGAGGCATCCTTGCTGAAAAGACCATAAAAAGCATGCCTATTACCGCCCCTAAGATGGTAAAAGGCGCATGATGCCTTAGCTCTTCCAATATACGTTTGGACATATATTCCTCCCTCTCAAGAAACAGGTTCGATTTAGATTAGCAAATAGCTCTTTCCCTGTCAAGTCAAAAGCTAAAATGCATTCTTTATGTGCCTGATTTGAGGTTTTTTATCAAGTATGATTGTTACTACATCAAAGCGGAAAAACTCTTGGCGGGGTTTGTATTTGGCAATGTAAAATTGTGCCGTGCGTAGCATATGTTTGATCTTTTTTGAAGTGATTGATTCTTCGGGGGTGCCGAATTTAAGCGATTTTCTAGCTTTGACTTCGATAAATATTGTGGCCTTTTTATATTCAGCTATAATATCTATTTCTCCAGATCGGCAGTAGAAGTTCCTAGCAACAATCTTATACCCTTGCTTTTGTAGGAACTTTAAGGCTAGTTTTTCCCCTAATATCCCGATTTTCTTTCTGTGTTTGTCCGGCATAATGTCGGAACTGTCTTTTTACCAGCAGATCTACCCAACCCAAGCTTTACGCTCAAGTTGGGTAGACCAAGCATTAAACAGCCCGTAGTTAAAGCTGCTCTTGATAGGCCTGGATGACTGTTTGATCAAGCCTGTTTTTTATTTCCTCGCTCAAAGGAAATACGGATGGATACCATTGGCCATCTTTACCTTGCTTGCGCGGCATCCCTACAAACAAACCGTTTTTGCCATCGATAATTCGCAAGCCCTTGATCAATACAAGGCCTGCGATAGCGATATCGGCAAATGCCTTTACCTTGCCTTCACTGTCCAGCTTGTGCAGTCGCTTGACCTCAATATCTAAGGCAACCATTTTACCCCCCTTCCTTTTTTTGTGCTTCTATAAGTTATGACACGCTAAGGGGCAAAATTCTTGCAAAAAAAATCAAAAGAATGGTTGCTAAACCGTAGCCTTATGGGACCGGTTTCCGGAGCGCTACAGCAAAAAAGGAAACCGGTCCAAGCAGTACAGTTAAGCGCTGCCAGTGCTAGATGAGCCAAAAAGGAAATAATAAAGGAGTGTCTTAAAGACAGGCTATCTTCTCAATCCGTCCTTGTCCTGGAAATCCTCTATGATCCTTTGTGCCGTGTTTTTGTCTTTCTTACGCCAGGCTTCATAGACCATGATCAAAGTGCGGGTGCTTCCTGTGTCAAAAATCCACTTGATACTGAAGACAGATGCCAGGACAAGAAATTGAAGGAAATACTGTCTTAGCAAAAAAGAAAGAATGAATGATATAGTGGCGAAGATGGGCCATTTGTGTTTTATGATCAGGCCTTTAGGGTGTTTTTGAACAATGTTTTTCGCTCTTTCAATCATTTGTTGGGAGGGTTCATCTTGCGCATTTTTTATTTCCTGCTCTTGGGCCAATGCCAACAAAGATAAACAGTTGGGACAATGCGCAAGGTGCTCAATAATAGCCTTTTCTTTTTCTGAGCTTATCCGGTTTTCTAAATAGTCATTTAATTCCAACTCTGTGGGGCAGTCCCTATGGCAAGATTGCACTTTCCCGGCTGCTTTTTCTTGTAGATATTGTTTGAGCATTGCGTCAATCTTTTTTTGATCCATTTTCCCTCACTCTTTAGACACTTGGACGAGAAGAATTCTTGCAATAAATTTTAAAATTTTTCCCAGCCAAAATCTTTTAATTCTTGCTGCAGCTTATCTTTAGTCCTTTTGACTATACTGGAAACAGAATTTTGCGGAATCTTTAGGATTTCTGCGATTTCTCTTTGTTTTTTGCCGTAAAGATAATTCAATTTAACGATAATTTGTTCTTTCGCAGGAAGGTTGTTAAGCATATTTTCAAAAATACTGTAGAGATTCTCTCGGTCAAAATTTTTTCTGCCCATATAATCGGTGGATTGTGTGTTTGCGAAAAGGTCTTCTTTTTGGCAGGGGATTTCTTTTTGACATCTGAAATGGTTCAACGCGCAGTTGGCTGCTACCATCACTAGCCAAGAAGATATTTTGTTTCTATCTCTGATCTGTTTCAGTTTACCCTTTTCCCAGAGTAGTACGAAGACTTTCTGCAGGATATCTTGCACATCTTGTTGATTGTATCTGATGCTTGCCCTAAATAGGCGTTCTTTAATCGCCCAGAGCATTAGCGGCGAAAAGCGCCTAACAAAGACATCCCACGCTTTTTTGTCTCTTTCGATACAACGTATAACAATAGTATGATTGTTTAGATCTCGCAACTTTATCTAAGATCACAAGGATTGATAATTAATCCCCTTTTACAGCTTGGTAAATGCCATAACCGGCGGCTCCCAAGCTTACCAAGCCAGCAAGATTGGCGCAGCCACTCAAAATAAAAGACAGGATAATAGTTAAGATAACCAGTTTTGTCTTTTCCAATATTATCTCCCCTTTTTTAGCTTTTCTTTAACTTGGCAATTTTAGACTTATCGCTTCTGATTTGGTTATTGATTTTATCGACTTGGTTAAACAAGGATGCCAGTTTTACTGATTGGATGTCCCCCTTGCGGGCATGTGCCTCACAGACTTTCTTGCCCACCTGCCTATATATGTTTTCTTTTTTCAGATTAAGGCTGACTATGTCCAGCTGGTATTTTCCTACCTTTGAGGCCCGCACGACTTCCTTTTCCCCTTTTTGGGCCATAATCATAGTGCTTTGGCCTAATTCCTTTAATCTTTCTTTGGTCTGCTCCCAAATCTTAGATACTTCTTTTTGTACATCGATTTTTTTCTTCGTCATTTTACCTCCTAAATGCGAACTCTTGATGCAGATTGAACGGGGTTGTCATTCGAGCTCGATCGCTTCTACTGGACAATCTTCCTTAGATTTTTTGCAATTTTCTTCGGCCTCTTGAGGTACCGGGTCCGCTTTTACTATAGCCTTGCCGTCTTGCATCTCAAATACCTCGGGACAGGTGTTTACACATAATTCGCAGCCAACACAAAGTTCCTCGTTTACCTTCGCTTTCACTACCTACCTCCTTTTCTCTTCTGCTCTTGCCTTTTTTGCATAAATATTTTACCTTTTATCTTCTCTTCTGATATAACATGATCTAAATACTGAGATAATGATTCTTCACCTCCTTCTTCAAATGAACGGAAGAAAACCCCTATTCCAAATCGGCTTTTGCTGTCCCGATTGCCAGTCAGCTGGCACCTGAAAACTACACCCGAACAGCAGATATGTACTGGCTCAGCTGTCTGCATTTTCGGCTTGGGGATTTCCAGGACCATATCCAATGCGGTCCCGATAGGGATTTCATTATCAGATTCAAAATATGTCCCCAGTGTACTTATATTGACCGTGGCTTCCGCCAACCTCTCCCTATTATATTCTATTTTTATCGGAAGTGCAACATCAACTCTTTTGCGCCTTCTTCTTTCTTTTTCACGGGGTACCATCATCTTTTTCTGCCTTAGGAAAGACCTTTATTATTTTTTCAGATATGGCTTCACCAGCGCTTTTTAGAAGCCCTTGAGGGGCTATTCCCAGCAGGCCGAAGGCGTTTTTAAAACCGCCTTTTGCCGATACAGAATCGACCACATAATTCAAGTCGCTGACATTGGTAAAAGTGCTGGGACCTTGAAGGGCGAAGACTATTTTGTTGGGGTTCTCAGCATCGGCCCTATAGTCCCAGAAAGTGGCTTTGCCTAAAGAAATCTCCAGCTTCTCTATAAAGAACTTTGGCTGGACATCTTTCTTCGCTGTTTTCTTATCTTCTTTTTGTGCCGATGGTAAGGTCTGTCTTTTTTTCTTGTTTTTATGGGCAGCCCTCATCTTTTTGAAATTAGTCACATTGGATGCGCCATTCTCAGCCCTGATTATATTTATTTCTTCGATATCTGCCCTTGCCTCGCGGAAATAAAACCTTCCGCTCGCCAGTCTAAACGGACTGTATCTCAGAGATATCATATTGGCATGCGCGAGTATGTCGCTTTCAAAGCCCGGCGGATTGTATAGCGTGATATCCTGCATCGACAATTTACTTCTTAGGGGGTCCAGATTAAGCGAACCGATAGAAATCTCCAAGCCCGTAGTTCTTGCGCAAGCTTGGTCGATTAGCTCTAGGCAGATGTCGTTACGAAGAAAGGATAGAACCAATATGATGAATAAGATTAGAACTGCTAAGGTTTTTATGGCGTTATGCATTTTGTTTTAAGGCATTACCGAGAATAAAATTAAAAATGGTGTTTATTTATTTTCCGCCTTGGGCCGTCTGAATAATTTATATGCAGATATGCTGGTTCTGTTAGCAACAGGGTCACTGAGAAAAATCCTATCCCATAAAGAAGGTTTTTTATGGGTACAGATTCCTCTTTGTGAATTAGAGATAAATTCAACCAGGTGGTTTATTTCCGGGGAGCTGCCTTGGTCTTTCAGGCGTTCGATCGCTTGCTTTACGTTTAAATCAGATTTATAGATTGTTTTGAAGGCTCTTTTGATTTGGCTGCGGCTTTCTATAGAGAAGTTTGCTCTTCTTAGGCCCACAGAGTTTACCGCCCATATGGTCGAGTCGCCTTTGAGTAACATATATGGAGGTACATCTTTGGCCACGCGGGCTAGTCCCCCTATCATGGCAAATGTTCCTATGCGGCAAAACTGATGCACCGTTACGTTGCCAGAGATAAAGGCATTATCTTCAATTATTACATGGCCGGCCACCAGAGTTCCATTGCAGACAGTTACGCGATTAGCGATCTGACAGTCGTGGGCGATGTGTGAAAAGCCCATGAAGTAATTGTCGTCTCCGATCATCGTAGGCTGTTCTTTTTCTATCGAGCGATGCACAGTGGTATATTCCCTGAATGTATTT
Organism: Candidatus Omnitrophota bacterium; assembly: GCA_016939375.1. Classification (GTDB taxonomy): domain Bacteria; phylum Omnitrophota; class Gorgyraeia; order JAFGHF01; family JAFGHF01; genus JAFGHF01. The sequence goes on from JAFGHF010000010.1 coordinate 28,201, forward strand.
CTGTTGCCGATTACCAGTCGTCCTTGAGTAGTTACTGATTTGCGCATTTGAGGCAGGTGCCCTATAATCGCACCCATGTGGATCTGGCAGTTATCGCCGATAGTGGTGTGGTTTAAAATGTGGGCGTGGGAATAGATCTTTGCCCCTTGGCCTATCTGAACATCTTCTTCGATCACCGCATAGGGGCCTATGTCAGCATCCTCGGCGATTTTTGCTTTTTGGCTCACGATTGCCGTAGGGTGGATATTCATATTCGATCTTTTAGTTGGCCTAGGATGGTCCCGGAGCAGTCAGAATAGGCCTATGTCCTTTCCCAGAGACTAGGCTTCCTCTTAAGTAACTCCAGGAAGTTATTTACAATAGCAGGGTCTAGCTGGCTGCCGGATACATCTTTCAGTTCTTGTACTATCTTTTCTTCAGGAATTGGTTTTCTGTAGGCCCGTTCAGAATTCATAGCATCAAAGCTGTCGGCTACAGATAAGATGCGTGAACCCAGGGGTATGGCCTCTCCTTTAATCCCGTCAGGATAGCCTTTACCATCGAACCTTTCGTGATGGTGGCAGATCAAATCTTTTTCTTTGTCTAAGAAGCTAAGGGGCTCAAGGATCTCCACTGCCCGACGAGGATGCTTTTTAATGATTATCCATTCATCGGGAGTCAACTTATCAGGCTTATGCAAGATGGTATCGCTGATACCGATTTTTCCCAAATCGTGCAAGAGTCCCGCGCGCTCTATTACTTTTAGCTCATCTTCGTCCAGGCCGACCTCCTTGGCTATTTCCATGGCACATCTGGTGACTCTTTTGGAATGTCCTCGCATATAGGGGTCTTTCGCTTCCTCGCTGAGGACCAGGGTCGTAATAGCGTTTACTTCTGCCCGCTCAAGCTCCTGGCGGGCCCGCACAAGAGTCTGGGCGATTTCTTGCAGTCTATATCTGTCTCTTAACTCTTGAATCCAAAGGTACCCCAAAAGGGTCAATACGACGCCAAGCAGGATCTCTTGTGAGATTACTTCATGCCTGGGATATATATACAGAGAGTATAGATGAAAGAAAGTCAGGAAAAAGATGATCCCCACAAGGGATATCTTAAAGGTGTTGCTGATAAAGAAATTTTCTTTTCTTAATTCCAGCATCTATTGCTCTTTTCCTCTTGATTGCTGAGGTTCCAGTCCGATTTTATACGCTATCTCACGGAATTCTTTACGGGATATATTATCCAGGTCTTTATGCCTTTTATCCAATTCCTCATTGAACTTGATGCAGCTTTCCTGCATAATCTGGTGGGTTTGCTTGGAGCCACCTAAAATATAAAAGTTTTTGCCGTAGCTTATTCTTTTGTGCTTGTCTTTGGCGTCAAAGCCCAGTCCTAAAAGTATACTTCTATCTTTCATTTCTCTGCTCCTTAGACACGACATTGTACCACACAAGCGGGACTTTTTCAACCCCAACTTTATTCGTATTCGAGGCTGTTGGAGTCGCCAATACCTTTGAAGATGAAATATCCGATGAACATAAAACCCAACATTGCGCCTACAGCTATTCTGTATTTTAGTACTTCAAGATTGGCAAAAAAGCGGTTAACTATCAGGCCCCAGACCACCGGCCCCAGGATCGAGGAAAACCTGCCGGCTAAGCCAAATACACCGAACATCTGGCCGATCTTTTCCCTAGGCACTAGCTCAACCAGCATTGTACGTGCGCAGACCCAAGTAGCGCCGAGGCAGATTCCGGCACTTGGGCCGACGATCCAAAACATCCACCTGGATACGCTTATAGCAGCTAAAAATAGCACTAAGCACCATAGTTTTATTACTAACTTGAGCATTGACCTTGATCCGTAGCGGTCGGTAAGGTGGCCAAAAAGATAAGAACCGACGATAGCGAAGATGATAGATACAGACATAAAATAGACGATTTCTGAGACATCAAAACCTATTACCCTTTTAGCGTAGACGCTCATGTAGATAATTATGGTATTTACCGCATTTAAGCACAAAAATACTGTTATTATAAACTTTAATACCGATTTATCCTGAAATACCTCTTTGAGATTTTTATACAACCTGGAAAATGTAGCCTTGACTTTTAGTTCGGATTTAGGAATATGTGCGTGTGGTTGATCCTTGACAAAAACAAAACAAGGCGCGGCGAAAATAAGGAACAGTATTGCCGTAGGCACGAAGGTTGCCTGTATCCCATATAAGTCATAGAACGGTTTTACCAGATTGATTCCCAAAATTGCCCCCACATAACCCAGGCTTACCCCCAATCCAGAGGTCCTGCCTAAGGTCTGTTGTGTGCTTACCTGGGGCAATAAAGAATTATAAACTACCGATGCTAATTGGTAGCAAAAGTTGGCGCAGAAGAAAAATACAAGGGCCAAGGAGACCCCGGCCAGGCCCAGAAGACAGGTAAACACAACGCAGCCCAAGGTAAAAGTCACTAAAAAGGGCATCCTTATTTTTAGTCTGTCAGAGATTTCGCCGAGAACCGGCATAAAAAAGGCGGCTAATAAAACAGAGCTACTGAAGGTAAGGCTATAATATAACTCAGGGCAGTTTTTCTCCACCGTAAGCCAAAGCACAAAATAATTAGAGATTATATTCATTGAAAAGATCGTACTGGCAAAGTCATAAAGGGCCCAGGAAAACCTGGGCAGTTTGCTTTTAGGTCTCATTGTTTAGGAAGGCTTGCATATGGGATGGTTTTAAATCAAAGTTTATATACTATATCGTTACCGCGCACATGCCTCTTTACCAAAAGGCCGATTTCGTCTCCTTTTTTGGCTTCTTTGATCGGTGTGTTATTGATTTGCATTGAAGAGACTTTTTGCTTGAAATCAGTGGTATGCCCCTTAATGTGAACTGTGTCTCCAATGCCTAATTTTCCGTCGGTAATCAGGATTACTCCGGCGTTTACTCTGGGAAAATAATGCGTGACCTTTCCGATGACTTGAGCGAAAGCTTTCTTGCCGGTGCCCTTGCTGATTCTTCTGCTTGTTGTTGCTGCTTTTTTCTTCTTTGGCTTTCGGGTTTTCGCGCTTACCTTGATCCTGGATGAAGCCTTTTTGGTTTTCCGCTTTTTGGCGGGTTTAAGTTTTGGCTTGGCGGTTTTTTTGGTTTTGGACTTCTTGGCAACTTTCACCCCATTAGAAGCTTTTGCTTTAAGCGCAACTGACGCCTTATGCTTCTTGCTTCTAACGGGGTTTACTTTCACCGTCTTAGGTTTTCTTCTAAAGAGCCCCAGAAACATGCCCCCCCCTTTTTTATAGCCCTTTTATTTATTTAAATAGTCGGTAAATTCCATTTTGCCGTATACTTCTTGTTTTACCGCTGCAATGCGTTCGGGAAGATATGGGTGCGTTCTGGCATAGTTTTCTACGATGGGTTGAAGCGGTGCCTCTTTTTCCAATTGCTGCAGCTTTTCCAGAAAACTGACTACTGCTTTAGGGTCAAAGCCCGCTTTTTTGACATATTTGACCGATAATTTATCAGCCAGGAACTCATCCTCTCTTGAATATCCCAGCATAAGTTGGGAAAATGCGATATCTGTGCCTCTTTTAAATTGGGGGTCTTTGGTAGCTACCAGAGCCAGGACGCTCAATATACTGTAACCGATGGAAGACTGCAGTCTTTTCATGCTATGCCTGGCCACGACATGCCCGATCTCATGGGCCAATACTCCGGCGATCTCATCATCGGACTCTGCCTTTTCAATGACGCCTTCAAATAAATAAATATATCCCCCGGGCAGAGCAAAGGCATTGACCTTTTCTCCCTCCAGGACGGTAAAGAAATACGAGGTATCTTTTCTATCACACACAGAGGCCAGTTTCCGGCCGATGTCCTCTACTTTTTCCCGCACTTCAGGATCTTTGCAGATGTCGTATTCCTCTTCGATTTTGTTAGCGATAGAGCGGCCTATACCTACTTCTTTTTCAGTGCCGAATAAGACATATTCCTCTTTTTTGGTGGCCAGGCTATATTCAGCACTACATTGAGAGAACAGGAATAAGCCTATGATTGTAGTTAAGATTGAAACTTGTAAACCCCGGGAAATATTCATTTCACAATGCCTCGTTAAACTTTGTTATTTTACCTTTGCTATAGCTTCTTCGCGGATCTGTTCCAGCACATCTTTCAGGGCCTCGTCGAGAAGCCTGAGTTTATAATTAAAACCCCGGGAATAACGGGCCAAGCTTAATAGGCCTGTGGGTAGCTTTAGATCTTCGGAGACATCAAAGGTTTTGTCTATTAATACCTGTTCTTTGGCATCGACCATCTTGATGTAAATGCTTAAGGCAATAGTGAATTCGTCTTTTGCCCAAAGCGTAGAGACCGAACCTAAATAAGGCAGAAAGGTTATCTTTGCCGGAGACATGATTGCCTGGAAGTGTTTGACTGCGCCAGAGATCTTGTAATCAGAGGCTTGTCCTCCTGCGACGATAGAGAAGCCGGCATTGTGCATTTCCTCTTTTAGGATCTCCTCGACGGCAACAGCTATTTCCTTGCTGAAATGGCTGTCCTTGGAGCTGAAAGTCAACAATTTCCCCTTTACCCCTTCATGTTCTTGTATCGGTCTTTGGTCTTCCAGCGCCAGGATTTCTAAAGTGCCCATATTGGGTGGAAGGGTTGCCCCTTTTTCGATATTATAGCCGATAATATGCGGGCCTCCTGCGCATCCCGATATTACTAGCGAGAGACAAAGTATCAACCATAAGCACTTAGTTCGCATCTATTTTTACTCCTTTCCATCTGTTATGGAACCAAAACCATTGATTTGGGTACTCCAGTATATATTTCTCTATTACCTTATTAAATCTGGCCGTATTTTCAGTAATATCTTTCTTTTGGTCTCCCGTTTTTATAACCGGTATTTCTTGACCGATGACGAGCTTATAAGAACCTTTGCCGTTTTGGACATTAAAGATCGGCACTACCGCGGCATCGGTCTTGAGGGCAAACACAGCCGCTCCCGTAGGCGTGGGTGTAGGTATGCCCATGAAGTCCACGTTTACCCCTTTGCCTGAACGCTGGTCCATATATATCAGCAAGATCTTACCCTCGCGCAGCCAGGCAATGCTTTCCTTGATAGCCTTGGATATCGGTAATTTTGGTATCCAATTTTCCCCCCATTTTATCCTCATGGAATTAAGCAGATTCTCCAGCTTTCCATCTTTCATCTGGCGCATTATCGATGTGCAAGGATACCCTAACGAACCCAATGCGCTACCTATAAGTACGAAATTACCTAAATGTGCCCCTATGCCTATTACTCCTTTGCCGCGGGCGGAAGCTTTTTTTAGATGCTCAAGGCCTTCGACCTCTTTTACCATGTTCCTTATGTCTTTTGCCGTAAAATCATGGCCGTAATAATAAAGGAATTCCCAGGCAAAACAAGAAGCGTGAATGAAGGTCTGGCGAATCATTTCTTTAAGTTCTTTTTTAGACTTTTTCTTACCGTAAATAAGGTTTATGTTGCGGATGGCCATCCTGCGGTGCCGGGGGATGAAAAAAAAGGCCAGATTGCCTAAGAATCTCCCCAGAGCCAATGTCCGCTCAAGGCTTAAGGGGCGGGTGATCAATGAGATCAATTTCAACCATTGTCTGCCCAGCCATCTCTCTAAACGTTTTTTCATCTCTTTATTTTTAAAAACTTGCATCTTCTTTGGTTTCAATGTCTTCTCGCGATTCTTTTTTTATCTCTTAAGCGTTCGCGATAGAGGTCTTCGGTGCTTAAATCCTTATCCTCTTTTACATGGACTTTCTCTTTTATTATTTTATATTTGGGCTTTTTATTATAGCGCATTTTATCTCCTGTATTGTGCAATATTTTATCATAATTATGTACTCCTGACAATTGAAAAATAAAGGCTGGATAGTTTTATCCAGCCTTTGAGGTTTTTTATCCAGTTATATTAAGCGCTATTAAATGTTTACTTTTGCCGAGATGTCAAAAATGACCGGGCATTTCCAATAATTTCCTTGTAGAGCCTGAATGATCCCTACCAGCGAGATTATAAGCAAAAGCAGAGACCCTATTGGCGCCAACACCCATCCAACGAAAGGAATCAACACCAAAATGCCTAGAGCTATTCCGGCGATAAAAATAATCAAACCCTGTTTTGCGTGGTGCAAGGCAAACTTGTTGTCCTTTTTCATGAGTAACGGTATAAGACATAAGATTGATAAGTATGCCAAAACTGCCCAGACTTTACCTTCTTGGACCTCTTTATCTTCGGTCATATTATCACCTCCTTAATTATCAGAACCCCCGGAGATGAAGATCTCCGGGGGTAAAGATTCTACTCGATGTTTTAGTTTAAAAGCTGACCTTGCAGGAACCTATGACGGAGATAGCCATATCGTTGGCGCACATACTTTGACCTGCTCCAAAAGGCTGCAAGTCGCCGCCAACATTCAGGTCACCCTGAGCAGGCATCCAAATATGCACCTGGTCATAATAGTCTCCGGGGATAAACCAGGCTCCATCTAAAACGAACTCCACGTCCTCGGTGTAATCATAGGTCAAGGTCATATTTATTTCGTCGCCGATGTCATCATCCTGATTATCTATAGAAGGCACTTCGTCGAACCAATAATGCAGATAGGCCAGATCTAGGCTTAACCCGTCGACTAATTCACCCAGGTCAAGTCCGCACATCGCTTTTACCGTGTGCTGATTGGTGAAACCACTGGTGTCGGCTATGTCCTTGGTTGTGTAAACTGTTTCCAGGCAATCACGGATAGTACCCATTTTATGCCCCCGACCAAGGAAGTCCCAGGACTCATAGTCGCCGCTGTTTTCAGCTTCTTCACCAGAGGTATAGAGATACTCTACCCCCACAACGGGCGTAAGCCGTACATCTGCAAAGGTGTATTCGCCAAATGCATTGGCCAGCATTGCCTGACGGTCTCTCTCGAGTGTTTCCATTGCGCCAGCTGCATTTTGCGGTCTAGGGCCGTCTTTAGCAGTGATCTCGCCCCATTGGCCGGCTACTTCAGCCCCGAGGGTAAGGTTCTCATAAGGAACACAGCTACCGCGCATGCCACCACAGATAATCCTGCTGTCATCGAAAATAGCTTGACGGTTGGGGCTACCAGGAATATTACCCACAACCATATTAAACGTCTCGTTTCTATCGTACATTCCGTAAGCTTCGACTTCTCCTTCGATGTCGCCTTGCCAAACGTAGCCGACGTTTAGACCATATATATCCCAATCACTGTCCCTGTCAGCTCCCCAGGTAGCGGGAAACCAGGCCATATTTTGGGTATTATCGGCTTCACCATTCTTGATATAAACAATGTCCACAGTCCATGGGTCATAATCAAGAATAGCTCTTATTGCGTCGTATCCATGCAAGACGCTTAAATCTTGATACTCTAAACTGAGGCCGGGATTTCTCCATAAACCATTTCCTATAATCAGGTGACGGCCATAAGCTAAATTCTGGCGACCAATGACCAATGTCAAAGGAGAATAAAGCATCTCCTTTAAAGTGATGTAGGCCAGATCA
>JAFGHF010000011.1 GCA_016939375.1 Candidatus Omnitrophota bacterium
CCGATGGTACCAATATTTACGTGTGGTTTGGTACGTTGAAAAACTTCTTTAGCCATTTTTGCCTCCTCTTTAAAAAATATTATTTTCCTATAATTTTTTCTAATATATCAAAAGGCACTTCCGCATAAAAGGAAGGCTCCATCGTATAGGTTCCTCTGCCCTTGGTGAGAGACCTTAATGCCGTTGCATATCCGAACATCTCGGCAAGAGGAATGTTTCCTCTAATGACTTTTATTTTCGTTTTTTGGTCAATCGATTTGATTTGCGCTCGGCGGGAGTTGATATCACCGATAACTTCACCCAAAAACTCTTCGGGGATGAGGATTTCCGTGTCCATGATTGGTTCAAGCAGCAGAGAATGGCCTTTTTTTAGACCTTCGCTGAAGGCCAAAGAAGCAGCCATCTTAAATGCAAGCTCAGAGGAGTCCACTTCGTGAAATGATCCATCCACAAGTTTTACCTCTACATCTGTGACCGGATAACCAGCCAATACCCCTGTTTGTGCGCTTTGATGCACCCCTTCTTTTATAGCCGGAATAAATTCGCGGGGAATAGCCCCGCCCTTGATCTTATCCTCAAAGACTATGCCGCTATTGCGTTCCGCGGGCTTGATCTCAAAGACCACATGCCCGTATTGTCCTCTTCCTCCGGTCTGTTGCACAAATTTTTCCTCAGCTTTGACCCCTTTGGAAATGGTCTCTTTATAGGCGACATGAGGTTTACCGGCTTTGACCGCTACATTAAACTCCCTGCGCATTCTGTCCATAAGTATATCTAGGTGCAGCTCTCCCATTCCGGAAATAATCGTCTGCGCTGTCTCATGGTTGTAAGAGACTTTAAATGTGGGGTCTTCTTCCTGCAGGCGATGTAGTGTATAACTTAATTTTTCCTGGTCCATTTTTGTTTTGGGCTCGATAGACATGAATATTACCGGTTCGGGGAAATGCATTTTTTCTAAAATCAAAGGATGTTTTTCATCGCAAAGCGCATCTCCGGTCTTTGTGTTTTTAAGACCCACGCATGCGGCAATATCTCCGGCATGTAATCGTTCTACGATATTTTGTTTATTTGCGTGCATCTGTACGATTTTTGCTACTCGTTCCCTTTCTTTGCTGGCTGTGTTGTATATTGTGCCGCCGGATTCAATCACGCCAGAATAAACGCGTACGAATGTAAGCTTGCCCACATAGGGGTCGGCTACTATTTTGAAGGCCATGGCGCACAAATATTCATCGTCACTGGCTTTTCTTTGCTCCATTTCATTAGTTTCCGGATTTAGCGCGTTTAATTCAGGGACATCTAAAGGTGAAGGCAGATAGTCCACTATTCCGTCGATTAATTTTTGCACTCCCTTATTCTTCAAGGATGTGCCGCAGAATACAGGCACCACTTTATTGTGCAACGTGGCATGTCTTATAGTGTTTTTTAGCTCAACAGGTTTTATTCCCACATCATGAGCGAACTTTTCAAAAGTTATTTCATCGGCTTCAGCCAGCTTTTCAATAAGTTTTAGGCGGTATTTACTGGCCAGGGGTTTAATGTCCTCGGGTATTGGCATTTCCTCTATCTCTTTCCCTAAGTCATCCTTATAGATATAAGCCTTCGATTCCACCAAATCGATCAGGCCCTTGAATTCGCTTTCCTGTCCTATAGGGATTTGTACGATTAATGGGTTTGCTCCTAGCTTTTCTTCCATTTGTTTGCAGGCCGAGAAGAAATCGCTTCCTACTCTGTCAAGTTTGTTTATAAAAGCTATGCGCGGGACTTTATATCTATCGGCTTGACGCCAGACCGTCTCGCTTTGAGGCTCTACCCCTCCTACGCCGCAAAAGACCACTACTGCCCCATCCAGTATTTTAAGCGATCTTTCTACTTCGGCAGTGAAATCGACGTGTCCGGGAGTGTCGATTACATTGATTCTGGTGTCTTTCCAGAAACATGTGGTGCTGGCGGATGTGATTGTGATGCCTCTTTCTTGTTCCTGTTCCATCCAGTCCATAACAGCGGTGCCTTCATCGACTTCGCCGATTTTATATGTTTTTCCTGTGTAATAGAGTATTCTTTCGGTCGTGGTGGTTTTACCAGCGTCGATATGGGCAATAATTCCTATATTTCTAGTTTTTTTCAGGTCAAACTCAGTCATTTTATATATTTCTGGTATTGTCTTCATATGCGATACGGTTTATATAATAATGCAAGCAATCCAATTTTTACCACCTATAATGCGCAAAGGCTTTATTGGCCTCTGCCATTTTATGGGTATCTTCTTTCTTTTTGATAGCGCTGCCCGTATTATTATAGGCATCGAGGATTTCTTGGGCCAATTTCTCCTGCATCGGTTTACCCTTTTTATTGCGTGCAAAATCCCGCAACCAGCGCAATGCCAGAGTTACGCCTCTATCAGGCTTGACTTCGATGGGCACTTGGTAAGTCGCTCCTCCGACCCTACGCGACTTTACTTCCAAAAGTGGCCTGGAGTTTTCCAGGGCTTTGTTCAACACTACCATGGGATCTTGTCCGTTGGTCCTTTTCTTCAAAGTCTCCAAAGCATCGTAGACTATCTTTTCGGCTTTAGACTTTTTGCCCTTTATCATAACAATATTGATTAAGTGACCTACGACTTTGCTTTTAAAGCGTAAATCCAGTTGTGTTTGTTTTTTCTCTGCTCTTCTTCTTCTCATTTTTTCCTCTATTAGGATTTAGGTCTTTTTGCGCCGTACTTTGAACGCGATTTTTTTCTATCTGCGACACCGGCAGTATCAAGCGTACCTCTGACGATGTGGTACCTTACTCCCGGCAGATCCTTTACCCTGCCCCCGCGCACTAATACAATTGAGTGTTCCTGCAGATTGTGTCCCTCCCCAGGTATGTAGGATGTGACTTCAATGCCGCTGGACAACCTTACGCGGGCTACCTTACGTAGAGCGGAGTTAGGTTTTTTGGGGGTTTGGGTCTTTACCTGCACACAAACACCCCTTCTTTGAGGACACCTTTTTAAAGCCGGAGATTTACTCTTTTTCTTGAATTGCTTTCTTCCCAAACGTATTAATTGGCTGATTGTTGGCATTTGCCTTATTTTTCCCCCTGCTGTTCTTTTTGTTCTTTCTGTTCCTGCGTTTCTTTCACTATTTCCTGCACCGGTTTTCCCTCCTTGACCAGCAGAATATTGCGATGGGCATGGAAACCGGTACCTGCAGGGATTAAATGGCCCATAATTACATTTTCCTTAAGGCCCAATAGTTCATCACGTTTTCCGCTTGCTGCGGCGTCAGTAAGTACCCGCGTAGTTTCCTGAAAACTGGCTGCGGAGATGAAGCTTTCCATGCTCAATGAAGCCTTGGTGATGCCTAGAAGTATGGGTGTGGCCTGGGCCGGCTTTTTGCCCTTTTTGATCACGCGCTCGTTTTCTTCCTGGAACCTGGGCCTGTCTACCTGCATTCCAACTAGGAAGTCTGTGTCTCCAGCTTCTTCAACCCTCAGTTTCTTTAACATCTGACGCACTATTACCTCGATGTGTTTGTCGTTTATCTTTACGCCTTGCAGGCGGTAGACTTCTTGGATTTCATTTACCAGATATTCCTGTAATTTCTTATCACCTAAGACACGCAAAATATCGTGGGGGATTATCGGGCCGTCGACCAATTTTTGGCCAGAAGAGACCCTGTCTCCCTTATAGGCGTTAAGGTGTTTTCCGTGGGGTATAACGTACTCTTTCTTCATCCCCGTATCTGAAGTGACGATTATCTTCCTTTGCCCCTTTTTAGTGGTACTAAATTCGACGATTCCGTCTATTTCACTTACTATCGCTGGGTCTTTTGGTCTTCTGGCTTCAAAAAGCTCGGCAACGCGCGGTAGACCAC
>JAFGHF010000012.1 GCA_016939375.1 Candidatus Omnitrophota bacterium
ATGATACTTCTTTGCTGATAATCTCTCTAAGGTCATCGGTCATAAGCATGATTTCATATATAGCCACTCTTCCCCGATAGCCTGTTTGGTTGCAGTAATCGCATCCCCGGGCCCTATAGAGCAGATCTGTGTTTAGCTTGATCTTACCCAAGTTTTCTGAAGTCGGCTCATAGGCTTCTTTACACTCCGGGCAAAGCTTACGCACTAACCTCTGGGCACCTACAAGTAGCAGCGAAGGGGCGATTAAATAAGTGGGCACACCGATATCAGCTAACCGGCCTACTGCAGTAGGAGCGTCGTTAGTATGTAAAGTACTTAAGACCAAGTGACCGGTAAGTGAGGCGCGCACGCACATCTGGGCAGTCTCTAAGTCTCTTACCTCCCCGACCATGATTATGTTTGGGTCCTGTCTTAAAAAAGCACGCATACCAGCGGCAAAGTTAAGCCCTATATCCGGTTTAGCTTGAACCTGATTGATGCCGTCAAGACGATATTCTACCGGGTCCTCAATGCTAAGTAAGTTCACTTTCGAGCTCCTGATCTCATTCATCGTGGCATATAATGTGGTCGATTTTCCGCAACCGGTGGGACCGGTAAGAAATATCAAGCCCCATGAGCTGTGGATGGCCTTACGATAATTTTCCAATTCCCACTGTTCAAATCCAAGCTTGGACAAATCTAGAGGTACTTGGCTTTTATCCAGAATCCTTAATACGGCTTTCTCCCCATATACAGTGGGAATAGTAGAAACTCTCAGATCGATGATCCTGTTTTCCACTTTGACCACAAAGGCACCGTCTTGAGGAAGACGTTTTTCGGCTATGTCCAACCTTGATAAGATTTTAATACGGGAAACGATCGCTAAAAGCAGATGTCTGGCCGGAGGGGGTATCTCATAAAGGATTCCGTCGATGCGGTAGCGAATGCTGATCTTATCCTTATGCGGCTCGATGTGGATGTCACTGGCCCTGTCTTTGATAGCCTGGCGCAAGATTAAATCTACCAGCTTGACTACCGGGGCCTCTTCGGCCTTAGCCACCAAAACGTCTAAGCTGAGACTTTCCTCATCTTCCGGCCTTTCTATTTCAACTACGACCTTCTCGTCTTCATAAGATTTGGAAATAGCCTCTCTTAGCAGGTTCTTCTCACCGTAAAATTGGTCGATCGCTTGGATGATATCCGTCTCGCTGGCTACAATAGGATTGATATCACAAGCAGTCATTTTCTTCAGATTATCCATCACGATTATATTAAGGGGATCGGCAAAGGCAACTGTAAGAGAGTTCAGGTTGCGGGATAAAGGAATCAAGACATACTGGCGGGCAAAAGTCTCTGGCACTAACCTTTCTAAATCTTGATTAGGATCGGGTTCAAGTAGGCCTTTGGCCAAAGAGGCATAAGGAATACTGAGCTGCTTGCCCAGAGTGACTACAATATCTTTTTCAGTGACCAGGCCCAGCTTGACCAAGGTCTTACCGAACTTCTCACCCTCTCTCTTCTGGACCTGTATAGCTTTTTCTAATTGTTCCTCAGTGATTAAACCTTCTTTGACTAAGAGTTCGCCTAATTTTAAACGGGACTTGCGTAAAGCCATAGGTAAATTTTACTCCTCAAATTGATCGAGTATCCTATCCATTGCCTCCTCTTTTAACTCAAAATCTTCATACCCCCAAGGATCTCCCATGTTTAATGCCAATCCAGGCATGTCTTCTCTAACCATGCGAGGGGTGATAAAGATAACTACCTCTCTGTCAGTTACCTCATCGTCTTTTTTACGAAATAGGTTTCCTAATAAAGGGATATCTCCCACCCAAGGTACCTTTCTCATGCTTTTTGTACCTTCGCTGCTGATCAATCCACCGACTATAACAGTCTCTCCATCGCGTACTCTGACTATAGACTGCGTACTTTTCACTTCGGCGTCCGCTCCTACAGTGGGAAATAGAGGGCTGAGAAACGCTCTGCTTACTTTGGGATTGATCAGCATAGTGATCTCTTCGGTCCTAGGATTTATCTGTGGGGTCACCTGCAGAAAAACACCCACACCTTCGCTTACCAGAGAAACATCAGAGGCACGTTCAGCCTCTGTGGTGCGGTTTCCGTCAGCATCGACTTCCACTCTCACGCCCAAGACCTCGTCACTGACAATCTTTATTTCTGCTGTCTCATTGTTTAACGCCAGCACTTTAGGTTGGGCCAAGATCTTTGTATCGGTATCTTGTTTAAGCATCGCCAAGATGCCTCCTAGGTTTGCTGCTGAAATATAACCTAAGGAGACAGTCACAGGGACACCATCATAACCGACTTTACCTACTCTTTCTAATGAAGGATGTTCATTCGGTTTTGTGAAAGGATAAGTGCTGCTACGTACCGAACCCCAGGCTTCAGCTAAATCCCCCTCCGCAGCAGTTCCCCATTCTATCCCTAATTTATCAATAGTATTGGTGGTAGTTTCTATTATTTCCACTTCTATCATCACCTGAGGAAGCTTGACATCCAGCTCCTTTATCGCTTTCTCGATCTGAGCAAATTGCGAAGGTACATCAGAAACGATCAAGCTATTGGTGCGTGCGTCCTCGATTACCGCCCCGATGAGTTTGCCTTGCCCATCTTTGGAAAGCAAGCCTGTGATGATGTCTTTGATGCCGGAAGTAGTCTTATCGGACTTCTGGCTAGAGGAAAGTTCATATCCTTTCACCCGGGCATACTGCAAAGGATATATCTTGGTAATAGTCTCTATCTCTGGCCGGTCCAAGACTTTTACTATGAATATGTTTCCTTTTTGTTCATAAGTGAGGTTATTTGCCCTCATCAGAGTATCCAACGCGTCTTTCACAGGGACTCTATCCAAATAAAGGGTAACTTGCTGCCCCCTGACCCTTGGCCCCTGAGAAACAAAATTCAAACCAGCCTGTTGGGAAAATATTTTTAATACATCTTCTAGGGCAGCGTTCTGAAAGTCCATTGAAATAACCGTATCGCTACTCTGTATAAAATCAGCGCCAGTTGAACTTGTGGCTGTAGCCGCAACTGCCGTCGTGGCTGAAGTCGCAGTCGGATATTCACCAGCCAATAACTCAGAATTCGGATTATTTTCGGATTGAGCGAGACTTAAGCTAAAAGACAGGCCAAATAACATAAAAAACATTGCTAAGGGAATAAACAAAATATACTTCTTTATTCCTGCTAAAGATAACTTCATGACCCCCTCCTTGTCATCTGATTAAGCTATTCTATCGTTTCAGGCCTTAAAATATACTGATTATCCTGGTATAACAAATATACACCCTCTTTACGAACATCCAAAACCTGAGCACCTTCGATAACATCGCCCTTGCGCACTACTTTATTATTTATTATAGCCTGAGGGGACTTTGAGCCCCAAACCATCCCTTGAATATGCAAGTGAGTCAAAGGAACTTTGATTTTAGGAAAATCATCTTTTGTTTCTTGCGTCGGTCTGATAATCATTTCATCCGGACTCATAAACGGATCGCGTAGACTTATAGCTGTATATTCCACTCTTGGCCAAGAAGGCTCTTTAGAGTCTTTCTTTTCATCCTGCGCAAAAGCAAAATGGGAAACAACCCCGATCGGCAAAAGGGCTAAGAAAACCAAATATGGAATGAGATTTCTTTCAATTTTTTTTATCATTCTTCAAATAAATAAAGCCCGTTTAACGTCAAATTCACTTGAAGCATACCCACGCCTGCACCTTCAATATCATCTAGCTTCCCCAGCCTCACCGACTGCACCCGGATCAGTTCTTTATTGCTTTCCAATAGACTGATAAATTTACCTACCTGATGATATCCGCATCTGAGAGGAATCTCTAGGGGGATGTAGGCAAATCCTTCCTTATGGCTCAGGGGACGCGGGCTGAAAGTTTCGATCGCTATACCGCATTCTTTGGCTAATGGAGTAATCATATCCAGCAAGGGAGTAATTTCTGTCGATGGAAAAGACCTGCTTCTAAATGTTTTCATCTTTCTATCTAATATGCTGATATCTATCAGAAGTTCTCCCTTTTTCTTCTCTTTCTCTATTTCTTCCTTTACCGAGGCTATCTTTGTCTGATTATACTTCAATACCAGGTTATATCCGATGAAACACACAAGCAAAAAGACTAGAATGAATATTGCCTTATTCTGATATTTGGTAAAATCCATTTTTACTCCTAATTAAGCTGTTTTCTATTCACGTACACAGTTGACGGTAAATGTCTTTGCGGGTGCCCCTTTTACCTCAATAGCATCCATCCCGCCTAATTTTATTTCAGTGAAACCTTTTGAGAAAACCTCGTTTTGTTTAAGATTTGCCATCAAAGTAGTGATAACGCTTATCTGTTGCACGGAGTCTTCATGGTAGACAACACCCCTTATCACTAAAGATGGGTTTTCCAGCAATCTATCTGATATTTCGAGGCTGGTCAACCAGACTCCCGGAGGCAACACTCTGGGTATCTCATTAAATTTTTCTGTCCAAAAGATCCTTTTGTCAATGACCTGACTTAGTCTCTGTACTTTTTTGTTCAATTTAATCTTTTCGGTCTCGATATCTTCATAGGGAAGCGAATCTATATCCCCTTTTAAACTTACTTTTGGCCTGGTAGCGATTGCTTCATCCAGCTTTTTCTTTTCCTTGAGGATGTTATTATACATAAATAGATGCAGGCCCACAAGACAAGCAATAGACGCCAATATGGCTTTCGTGATAACACGCTGCAATTCCGGGGTAAGCTTGATCGCTTCACCAGGCTTGGCAGCTGCTGCTGTCGCCTTTGGTTTGACTTCTCGCACTTTACAAAGATTTACCGAAGGGATGATATTAGTGAGGTCTCTTAATCCCAGGCCGATGGCTACGCTAGTACTGACAGGAGGCATGACCTTTTTCACTTTTATAGCTTTTTTCAAGTCGACCTTGTTTACAGGCACTTTTAATTCTTCCATCAAAGTCTTGTCCCAATCCTTAAGGTCGACAGCACCGCAAAGTAATATCTTGTTGATCGTCTCCGCGGGAAAAAGTTTTTCATAATAGTCCAAAGACATGCGAATCTCATTAAGCAGACTTTCAAAGACAATATCCTCTTCCCAAGGCAAAGAGACATCACGTGTAAGATAACAGATCTTATCTTTTACAATGTTTATATCCGCCATCCCATAGTCTATGTCGACAATAGCTGCTGATTTATTTTTGTCCAATTGATGGGCCAGCGAAAAAAGCCTCAGCAAACTAAAAGGCGCCGGCTCCATCGCGGAGATCTGCAGGCCTGCCTGTTCTAATAAAGACATATACCACTGTGCAGTCTCGGTCTTCACGGCCACAAAGGTAACATCCATTTTATTGGCTTTGCTCCTGGGCATCACTACATGGTAATCCCACATCAGCTCTTCGATCTTGAAAGGGATGTATTTTTTAGCCTCGAATTTTATTGCCGTCTCACATTCGTGTTTGGATATCTTGGGGATCTGGAAATACCTAATCAATACATCCTTCCCGGACAAAGCAAGGACTACCTTCTTAGCAGAAATATTGTTCTCCCGCACAGACCTTTTGATCGCCTGTACTATTGCCGCGGCCTGTTCCTTGGTGGTTTCAGATCTTTGTTGGGATTGCAAAGGAGCTTGGATTTCGGTCTTGCCGAACTTGACTAAACGTAGGCCGGAGAATGCCCCTTTTAGCTGGGCTATATAGACATCTCTAGTGCCTACATAAATACCTGTGGATGTTTGTAGGTTAAAATTCATGGCTTCTTTTTAGAGCCTTTTGCCTTTCGCGTCTCTTTTTTCTCTGGTTCTGTTCTAGCTTCTCTTATTTGGGAACGCAACCACGCGTCGATAGCCCGCTTATCAAACCTCCAGACATGTCCGACTTTTATCCCAGAAATCTTTTTTGCATGCAACCAGTTGTAAATAGTCTGCTTCTGGAGTTTTAGATAAGCAGCTAACTCATCTACATCCATAAGCCTGCTCATTAAGGGGCCTCCTTGAATTTACTTACATTTATGTATACTTACATATACCATAAAAATATTACCTTGTCAAGTGAATTTTTACTTTTAGGCTGCAAAAGGAGATAAAAAAACCACACCCCTACAGTGTGGTTTTTTTTGCTATACTTATGATAATACTAGACTTTAATATTCGACTCTACAATAAATACAGTATGGTGAAAGGCCAGCTGGACAGGTATAGTTTTCACCCGGACCCACAGCTGCGCTAGTCCCCGCCTGTAAAATGACGATTTTGGTATTAAGTTGGTAATTGGGGTCTTGTATGGTCAGAGAGCTATCTATAAAAGGATAGGTCAAATTCGGCAGATCATATCCTCCTGAGGCACCCAAACGACACTTAGTCAAAGCATAGTTCATCGCTGCCTCAGCGGCATAGTAGGCTCTTTCTCTCTGCATCTGAAAAGCCGTGCTGGTAAAATGGCCGCTAGCCAACCTGACTATCGCGGCCGAGAGCACAAGCATCATCAATATCATGCTTGTCACTATTAAATAGGCAATACCTTTTTTACCATTCATATATTTTCCTTTTTTTTATTTTAATAAATCCTGTCTGTAAAAGTCAAGTTAATTTTCCGGTGGCCAAAACCCGCGATGCAACCCTAAGGATTGAGCTATATTCAAAGCCCTAATATATTCCTCTTGGGTGAGAGGCCTGTTTAATTGGGGGATATCGCTTGCCTTAAAGCAAGGCCTGTACTGGTCCATAATATTTACATAACTCTCTGGCGATATCTCTGTTGCGATAAACCTCATATTTTGCTCTGTCCCCGATAGGTCATCGGGCAAGACCAAATGTCTTAATAAAAGGCCTTTGCGGGCAATGCCATTTGCATCGATCTCTAAGTCGCCGACCTGGTTATGCATCTCTTTTATGGCCTGCCTGGCTATCTTTGGATATTCAGCAACATTGGATAGCCTTGCTGCTATATCTTCATCCGCATATTTGATATCAGGCATATAGATATCTATCACACCTCTTAAGATCTTTAGACTCTCTAAAGATTCATATCCACCGCAATTATAGAC
Organism: Candidatus Omnitrophota bacterium; assembly: GCA_016939375.1. Taxonomy (GTDB): domain Bacteria; phylum Omnitrophota; class Gorgyraeia; order JAFGHF01; family JAFGHF01; genus JAFGHF01. The sequence continues at coordinate 7,040 of JAFGHF010000012.1, forward strand.
CAGGGGTATCTTTAGACCTTTTTCTTTGGCCATAAAAACTGCCTCTAGGATTTGAGGCATAAAATGAGTAGGTGTGACAAAGTTTATATTATGGCAGCCTTTTTTTTGCAAAAGGAGCATTATCTGCACAAATTCATCTACAGAAACGGCCATGCCGGATCTTAACTGGCTTATATCGTAATTCTGGCAATAGACGCAACTGAGGTTGCAACTGTTCAAGAAGATCGCCCCTGAACCATACCTGCCCACCAAGACCTCTTCTTCGCCAAAATGAGGTCCGTAACTAGCAACTTCTATCGCTTGACCCACACCGCAATATCCCCTTTCTCCTTTTGTTCTGTTAACGTTGCATTTCCGGGGACAAAGCGTACACTGTTCTAAAATCTTATATGCCTTATCAATCTTCTTTTCAAGGTCTTTCGCGGATAAATTCAACTGATCTCCTCTTTAAGCTGCCTTTTGAGGATTTTGCCGGTGGGTGTTCTTGGTAGACTTTTTCTGAATTCGATCAAGTGAGGGATCTTATAATTAGCCAGTCGGCCTTTGCAATAATCAATAAATTCGCTCTCCTGGGCATGGACATCTTCTTTTAATACGATAAAAGCGATTGCGATTTCGCCTTTAGATTTGTCTTGTTTACCCACTACCGCTACTTCGTTTATCTTAGGATGTTCCTTCAATGCGTTCTCTATCTCGGAAGGATAGACATTCATCCCATGCATAAGGATCATTTCCTTCTTGCGTCCCTTTATATAGATGTAGCCTTCATCATCTATCTTGGCCATATCCCCTGTAAATAGCCATCCGTTTTTTATTGTCTTTTTAGTCTCCTCGGGATTATTATAATAACCGATCATCACATTAGGTCCTTTGACTATCAATTCCCCGACCTCATCTACTTGTGCCTCCCCCTCATCTTCCCTTACTACCTTTACCTCCACTCCAGGGACAGGCAGTCCTATAGAACCGGGCTTCTGCACGCCATTCAAAGGATTGATCGAGACAACAGGAGATGTCTCAGTCAAGCCATAACCTTCTAAAAGGACAAATTTCTTAAACTTCTGCTTAAACGCCTCTAAGGTGTGCGGGCTTAAAGGTGCCGCTCCTGAAATACATACCCTCACCCGTAACAACACATTTAAAATCGGCGGAATGTCTAAGTTTTTAAAGATATCGTAAAGATGCGGGATCCCCACTATCGTGGTTATACGGTTTAAGAAGATGCTGCGCAGGACCCGGTGAAACGGTTTCACCGACTTAATAACAATTATCCTGGCTCCGATGTATATCGGTATCAAGATGCATACGGTCAGAGTAAAAGTGTGAAACATAGGCAATATCAATAAAATCCTATCTCGTGAGTTTAATTCAAGTGCCTGCAGAGAAGAAAGTACGTTAGAGCAGAGATTTCCGTGAGAAAGCATCACGCCTTTAGGAAAACCGGTCGTCCCTGAAGTATAAAGAAGCAAAGCCAAATCCTGAGGGTTTATCTCTGAGGAGAAACTTTTGAGCCCATTCTGGATTATCACTTCCGGCCAATAAAGAAACTCTTCTTTTTTCTTATCGGTCAATATTATATGTTTTAGATATAGCAGGTCCTCCGAACCTTCCTGCTTTTCTTTGATTGTATTTTCCAGAATCTCTAAAAAATCGCTTGAGCTGATTAATAACTTAGCCCTGCTGTCTTTGAGTATATACTTGATTTCATTAAAGGTAAGAAATACATTGATGGGAATGCAGACCGCTTTCAGTTTTAAAATAGCAAAAAGGGCTATAATGAATTCGGGGCAATTACCTAAAAGCACGGCCACCTTATCTCCTTCTTGCACTTGGAGGTTTTCTTTTAAGCCATAGGCCAACTGGTTTACCTTCTTGTTTAAGGCGCGAAAGCTCAAAACAGCATTTTCGGAGATAATACACTTACGCCAAGAAAATTTGTTCGCACTTTCTTCTAATAAACGGACCAAGTTCATGGCATTAAACTCCCTTGCTAATTAAAGATTTCTATCGCCTTTTTTATAGTATTGTATTGGATAAGGACTGTATCCTCTATATCCTGGGCATATCCTCCTCCGAAAACAACGCAACAGCAAGCGCCGCTTTCCCTTGCCAGAGAAAGAACATATTCATCTCTTTTCTCCAGACCAGCTATGCTAAGCGCCAATCCTCCCAATTGGTCCTTCTCATAGGGATCGGCTCCGGCAATATAAAAGACCAATTGCGGTTTAAATTCGGCAAAGATTCCAGGCAGGTTATTCTCTAAGGCGGCAAGATATCTCTGGTCATCTGTCTTATCGGCAAGCCCAAGGTCTAAATCGCTGGGTGGTTTTAGCACAGGATAGTTATTCTCTTGGTGGATGGAAAAAGTAAAGATGTTTTTATTTTTTTTGAAAATGTGGGCGTTGGCATTCCCTTGATGTAAGTCGCAATCTACGATTATGATCTTTTCTATGCCCTTTTTTTTGTTACAGAATGTAGCCGCACAGGCCACATCGTTCAAAACACAAAAGCCTTCTCCGTGATCGGCAAAGGCATGATGGAATCCACCGCCTATATGCGCACAGGCTGAGGTCTCTAATGCTAATTTAGCAGCCAGGATGGTCCCGCCTACGCAATAACGCGCAGCCCGGACTAAGGCAGGAGAATAAGGAATCTCTAGGGTGAATATCTCCTGCAGAGAGAGGGTCCCGTTATCCAACTTATCGAGATATTCTTTGGTATGCACTAAAAGGATTTCTTCGGATGATGCTTCAGGTGCCAGCACGCAATCATCTTCCGTAATCAGTCTGTCCTTGAGAAGCCTTTCGCGGATGAGGCGGAATTTGACGGTAGGAAAAACGTGTGCGCCGATATCTACTTCGTATGCATCTGAATAAACCGCTTTGACCTTGCTCACTTTATTGCTGCATCTTGGGCAATAGCTCTTCTACGGCTTCGGATATCTGATCCCATTTTTCCGGATCATGAATAGTGAATTTTTGTTTTCTCTTCCAGCCTTCCTTTTTTCTCTGCCAAAGATAAAGGCAGATCTGTTTGCGACCCCATGATTCGACTAAGACTGCGGCTGCCCACCAGCCAAATCCCTTGCTCAAAGTGCGGTGGTCAACTGCCTTTAGAGGAGCCTCTATAGGTATCTTCTCTTCTCTCCTTGTGCCTTCTTCCATTAAAACCCTCCTCCCTTATTAACCTAAAATTCAAAAAGGGTTTTTCTCTTACTTTCTTAATTCTATCGAATAGTCTTCCTCCTGCTGGTCCAATATAACATGCCCCTCTCTGGCCAGCCAGCCTAAGCTCATTAAAATGGTGTCGCGGGATTTATCTAAACTAGAAACTATTGTTGAGAGCCTGCTTGCGCCGTGCTCATCAAGAAAATGCCAAATCTCTCCAGCAACTATTCCCAATTCCGTTATCAATGTCCACCTCCTTCTCTATCATTATAACTCCCACATCTGGGGCAGACAGAAAGTTTTTTGTGCTTGCTGTCCACGTAGATATAGGTACATATTGAACACTGCCAAATAGATTCCAAGTCCATCTTGCGCTGCCGAGGGACTTCGATCTTCGAAAATAAAAACCAAAGGCCAAAAAAACCAAAGATAGTTAATAAAAGATATAGAAATACCGCTATTTCAAACTCGAGCTTTATCATTTTAAGACCACTCAACCCTCGCCTAATTCGATGGAAAGAGGCGTTGAGCTGGCAAAATCAAGCCTCATCTTGACTCTCTGCCATTGCCCCTGATTATCGGGTACAGGCGCAAAACGCCATCTTCTCAGATAACGGGCTAGGGCCGTGTCTATTTCCGGATCGCCGCTAGCCTGTAGATTAACAACTTCCTCAACCAATCCATCTGCTGAAACAAATATATTAAAGACTACCGCACCAACTTTTAGCGCCTGCTGGCCCCATTCTGGATAAGCTCTGAAATCGGGCTGAAAGATTATTTCTCGTGTCGATGAAACCATTTTCTTAGCTAAAAAACTCTGCGCAAATTCTTTCTGCTGTTTATCGACATCGACTATGAATCTGTCGGGGGCGAATGTCTCTTTTTCAGCAGCCAAAGAATCTAAAGGCATATCTAAAAAACCATCTACCCTAGCAGCCTTTGCCTCAAACGGAAGCTCCAAGAAGGCCTTTCTCTGCGGCCCCGTCTGTTCCTTGGTTACCGAACCATGTAAAATCGAACCCAAAAATATAACCGCGGTATGTTGATTCAAAGCAAACCTGTTAGGCAAAAAGACCACGGACACTAAGCAGATCAAGAGCACGTGGCATAAAAAAGAAAACAAAAACGCTACTCTAAACTCTTTGCTGATCATCACTATCATAAGCCTTATGTCTATTCCATGGACTGGTTAGTGGCGATATTGATCTGGGTTAAGCCTACATCTCTGCAAAGATCCCAAATCTGCACTACCTTACCTAAAGAGGAACTGCGATCGGCCTTGATCAAAAGAGGACGGTCTTCTTTTGAGAACCCTTGTAAATACTCTCTCAACTGATTCAAGGTAACTGGCTTATCATTTAAATAGATCAGATCTTCAGCGCTGACAGCAATGATCAGATTTTTTTCCTGAATCACCTCGCTAGTCACCGCTTTAGGCAGATTTATTTTGATCCCCGGTTGAAAGATATAGCTTGAGGTAAGCATAAAAAATATCAAGAGCAGAAATACTACGTCGATCAGCGGCGCTATGTCTAAATGCCCACTTTCAAATTCCAAATGTTTTTTGAATCTCATCTTTTTCTCACCTCATTTGCAGCTGAGAGCTGAGAGCTGACAGCTGAAAGCTCAATTAATATTCATCTGACCGACGCGATAGAATATTGACCAATTCCGTAGCCGACCTATCCATATCCAGAATAAAGTTCTTTACCCTGCTAACCAAATAGTTATAAGCCACAAACGTAGGTATAGCCACCACTAATCCGGCAACGGTAGTAATCAAAGCTTCCCAGATACCTCCGGCTAGATCCCCAGGGCTTACCGGATTTAAAGTAGTCGCTTTCTGCTGGATGACTTGAAAGGCCCTGACCATACCCGTAACCGTGCCCAAAAGGCCTAAAAGCGGAGAAATATGAGCAATGGTCGCCAATGTCCCTAGATTCTTTTCCAAAGACGGAACTTCGTATATCCCGGCATCTTCTATAGCCTCTTTGATTTCTCCTCTAGAACGGTCGTGTTTCAAGATTCCGGCTTTTATAATTCGGGCTATGGGACTAGGGGTCTTTTCGCATAAGTCGATCGCCTCCATGATCCGGTTGCGCCTCAATATATTCCCGATAGTCTCCATGAACTTATTGATGTCTATCCTTATACGATATAGATGAAACAGCCTTTCGATCACTACCGCCATTGCTACTATTGAGCAAAGTATGATCAAATACATCAAAGGCCCGCCTTTTTGGATAATATCCCACATCTTACCCTCCTTCAAAAGTAAAACATCAAGATAATCTACGTTAATAAATGGCTAATAAACGCAAATTTCCCTTATCAATAATAAAATATGATTACGAGTAGCGCAATAGTGATAATAACCGCGATGATGTAAAAATCCCAAAAATAGAAAAAGTCTCTGATCCTCTCGCCCCTGGTGTATGAAATGGGGCGCGCCGCCTCTTTGTCTAAGCTAGAGACTCTAGGCAACCCTCGGGCCTTGATTTCATCGATCTGGTCTTTTTTAAACCGTAAAATAGTCCCCCCTAAACGGTATGCGGGCAATTCTCCTCTTTCCACTAAAACCTTGATCTCGTGCTCCGGTATACCTAAGTATTGAGAGACTTCCCTTGTGTTAAGCAACTTCTCTGACATTTTTGCTTTTTCTTTTTTTAAAGTCAATTCTAGCTTCTCTTGAAGACAGTATTCTTGCCTTAAGAGCTTTGACTTTGGACTATTATTCAGTTAACCAGCTGTTATTTTATTCTTTCGCTGGCGATCCAAGAATCTACCTTAGTTCTGTCAAATCTCCAGCTGTTTCCCTCTTTTTGAGCCGGGATCCTTCCAGCCTTGGCCCAGTCTACCACAGAGTTAGCGTCCACTTCCAAGTACTTAGCCAGCTCCTCGACGTTCATCAGCATCTCGTTTACAGTAGAGCTGCTGATCTTTTTGGCCTGCTCGCTCATGTCACACTTACCTTGCAGTACCGCTCCCCCTGTAACATCCAGCTTAGGAGTCTTGATATCCCCTTGAAGATAAGCAGTACGGGTAAGGCTTAAGCTACTGGAAGCGTTCACGTTGCCGTAGACTTTTCCCGATATCACGATATCCTCGCCGTTTATATTCGCGTGGACCTGGGCATTTTCACCTACAGTCAGATTCCCCTTGGTATCTAGACTGCCCTCAAATCTACCGTTTATACGTAAGTTGACTGGGTCGCGAAAAGTCATGCTACCCTGCATACTGGCATCGACATCGAGGATTTTTTCTTTCACCGGCCGAACTTCCACCTCTTCTTTCTCCTTCTTCTTGTTTCTGAAAGCCATGCTTTCACCTCCTTATGTTTCGTCGTTCGTAGTTCGTCGCTCGTGGATCGTAAGCGAACCACGAATCACGAGTTTACACTTCTTTCCAACTGGCGCCTTCTACGCCCTCTATGCGCATTGCCCCATCTATTATTTGATCGCTTTGCTGAGGACTGACAAGCTTCAGCTCAAATTCGACTATCATGTTGTGGCTCTGCGGTTTCTTCTTTATCTCTAAGTCCTTGATCTCGCAGTTATGCTCGGCTAATACCCTGCGCACTTCCTTCAGCTGCTCGGCATGCCCTTTGGTCTCCAGAGAAAGCACTCGATATTGATCCTTGCGCACTATTGACTTCTCTACTTTAGTCAAAACAAGTAGAACGACAAGCATCAAAGCTGCTGCTATATATGCGCCGCTGGTGAATCCACTGCCGATAGCCAGACCTATACCGGTGACCGCCCAAAGACTGGCAGCAGTAGTCAAGCCGCGTACCGAAGCCCTGAAGCGCATGATAGTCCCCGCTCCCAAAAATCCTATGCCGGTCATTACCCCTGCGGCCAAGCGTGTAGGGTCTATATTGCAATCGGCACCGTAAGCGGTAAGCATATATATCGAAGTAAGCATAAGCAGCGTTGAACCCAGACAGACTAACATATGCGTACGTAGGCCCGCAACCCGGCCATGCAATTCTCTCTCAAAGCCAATTAAGCCGCCGATTATAAAAGATAGGGTCAAGCGAACAATGAGGTCTGTGACAGTAAACATATTACCTCCCGATTAAATCTTGAGATTTGGATTGACTTCCAGATCTAGCCTGGAACGCTTTCCTCTTTTGTAAAGCTGGTAAGCTAATCCAGCAACCATCGCCGCGTTATCCTGGCAAAGCGCAAATTCAGGAACATGGACATTTATCCCCAATGGCTTTAACTCTTTTTCTAATCGCTCTCTTAACCTGCCGTTTGCCACCACTCCCCCACCGATCACTACATCCTGCACATTTTTAAAAAGGCACGCTTTAAGCGTTTTTTTCACCAGGACATCCACTACCGCTTCCTGAAAACCCGCCGCTATATTTCGTCGTTCGTGATTCGTGACTCGTGATTCGTGGTCTTTTACATAATACAATACAGCGGTCTTTAACCCGCTAAAACTGAAATCCAGGCTATCTTCCCCCAAATACGAACGGGGAAATCTAATCTTATCGGCATCCCCTTTTTTAGCTGTTTTTTCTATGATCGGGCCTCCGGGATAACCCAGATCCAATATCTTGGCTACTTTATCAAAGGCCTCTCCGGCTGCATCGTCGAGCGTACTTCCCAGCTTCCGCCATTTTAAGAAACTCTGCACATAAAAAAGGCTGGTGTGCCCTCCGGAGACGATCAAGGCCACAAAAGGAAACTTATTCTTGCGCTGGTTCATCATGCCTGCGTACACATGAGCCTGCAAATGATTTATTCCCAAAAGCGGTACGCCCAAAGCCAAACTCAAAACTTTACCTAGCGTCAGCCCGATTAAAAGCGCTCCCACCAAACCAGGGCCGTATACCGCAGCTATCAGGTCGACATCATCCAAGTCGATCCCGGCTTCTTTTTCGGCCTGCTCCAGGACATAATCGATCAGTTCTACATGGTAACGTGTCGCTATCTCTGGAACAACGCCTCCATACTTCTTATGTAAATGCAAGCTGGAAGCGACTACATTAGAAAGTATTTTCTTGCCGTTTTCTACCAAAGAAATGGCTGTCTCATCACAAGAAGTCTCAATGCCAAGTACCAACATATGTCTTATTCCATCAATTCGGAAACAAATATCAATTTTATCCCCTGCTCATACATAAGGGGGATCTCTTCTTTTAAAACTTTCATTGTCGCCGGTCGGGCATGTCCTATGCCGATAGCCGCACCGCCCGCCAAAGCTACCTGGCATAATCGCTTAAACTGGCCCCGGATATATTCTTCGTCATCTTCATTATCCAAGAACACATCTCTGGCTGAACACCTGATCCCTTTTTCCCTGGCCACCCTTCGACAAATTGATTCAGATGTCACAAGATTATCCAGAAAAAACAGGTCTCTCTTTTTCAACTCAGTGAAGATAATCGCCATTAGCCTCTCGTCCTTGGTAGCTAAAGAACCCATATGGTTAGATACGCCTTTAGCACTGGGGGCGTCATCTAAGGCCTTGTCCAAGACCTCGATCACCCTCTCCCTATCCATATCACAAGTCAAAGTATCTTCTTCCAGGCCTATATAATCCCTTCCACCTTTTTCCGGTTCAAGAGGAAGATGCAAGATGATCTCCTGGCCTAAATTTTTAGCGATGTTGGCGATTTTGGCAGAATATAGCAGATTCGGCAATATTGATATAGTCACAGGCACATCTATCTGGCGCAATGTTTTCACGCAGTTGAGGTTATAGCCCCAGTCATCGATAACTATAGCTACCCTTGCCCTGACCTGTTCTTGCTGTAGCGGAGGTCTCCCTAATGAACCTTTAAGTAAAATAAAGGCCGCGCCGTTTAATAGCAAAATAAAGGCTATGATAAAAACTACTATTTTTCGCCTATTTGTCATTTTAATTGAGCGAACCTTGCGTCACCTGCTCCTGCTTTTCTTCTTGTTTTTGATAAAACATGATCCCTTTAAGCAGATCTACAGCCCGCACCAGCTGGTTGTCGTAAAACCCCTGCTCCTTCATATATTCCTCCAGCGTGGTCTTGACTTCATTTTTATCATTATCTTCTTCTTTTTCGTCATTATCCTGGTTTACTACTTCCTCAAACACCTTTTCGCTTTCATCCTCTTGATACATATCCGCTTGCGTCTCGTCAAACTCGACCACCACATCAGGCTCTATGCCCTCTTCATGGATGCACCTTCCGCTGGGGGTAAAATATTTGCTGGTAGTTAAACGCAACGCCGAGCCGTCACCCAAAGGCACTACCGTCTGCACCGAACCCTTGCCAAAGGATTTAGTGCCTAAAAGGATCCCTCTTTTGTAATCCTGTATGGCTCCAGCTACGATCTCCGAACCGCTGGCGCTACCTTTGCTGATCAAGACGATCATAGGGCATGTACGGTGTTTACCTCTGCCTCCCGATTTAAAAACCATGTTTTGTCTGCCCATTCTGCCGCGGGTAGAAACTATCACCTGGCCGGCGGGAATAAATTTCTCTGTCACCTTTACGGCCGAATCCAAGAGTCCGCCGGGGTTGTTACGCAGGTCCAGGATCATGCTTTTCATATTCTCTTTTTCTAATTTGCGCAAAGCCTCCTCTAGCTCCTGCGGGCTTCTTTCTTGGAACTCGGATAATCTTATGTATCCGATATCTCCCTCAAAGACTTTTGCCTTGCGGATACTTTTGATCTTGATGATATCCCTGGTGATAGTGAAATCCAGAAGCTTGGCTACGCCTTCACGCATTACAGTGATATTAACCTTGGTCCCCGGTTTTCCGCGTAGTTTTTTTACCGCCTCCATCAAGGTGATCTCTTTGGTCAATTCGTCTTCAATCTTGACTATTTTGTCATCGGCCTTTAAACCCACTTTAAAAGCGGGTGTATCGTCGATAGGCGAGATGATAGTCAAGATTCCGTCTTTTACGGTGATCTCTATACCTAAACCGCCAAATTCGCCTTCTGTCTCTACCTTTACTTCTTTGTACGCATCTGGGTCCAAAAATTGGCTATAGGGATCTAGTGAAGAAAGCATACCTTTAAGCGCTCCGTAGATTAAATCTTTGTATTTCGTGTCCTCGACATAATCGGAACGGATCAGAGTAAGGGCATCGGTAAATAATTCGATTTCCTTATAAAAATCGTCCTCTGTCTCTGACACTTTTTCTTCAGCCAGCTCCAATGGACCCATAGACTCCAGCTGCTCCGGCTCATTTTGATCGCCGATAATCAACTGAGGACGAAAAATAAACACTATGCCAAAAATGATCAAGCAGACAAGTACAAACTTACGCATCTTCTCCCCTTTCCAGTTTTTGCTTCAACAGTTTATTAACTATTTGCGGATTGGCTTTACCGCGGCTCTTCTTCATGATCTGCCCTACTAAAAATGAAAGGGCATTGGCCTGACCCGCACGATAATCGGCCGCGGGCTTAGGGTTATCTCTTATTACCTCCTGTGCCATTTTATCTATTTCACTTGTATCGCTGATCTGGACTAAGCCTTTTTCTTTGACGATATCACGGGCCTGCTTTTCGCTTTCTAACATCTCCGGCAGAATCTGCTTGGCCACCTTACCGGAAATAACACCCTCATCCATCAACCTGAAGATCTCTACGAAACTTCTAGGCTTGAGCTTAAGATAGCGGACCTCCAGATTCTTTTCTCTGATATAGGCCAATAATTCAGACATTATCCAATTGCTGATCGTCTTTGGTTTAGAATAAAGCTTTGCACACTCTTCAAAATAGTTGGCCAAATATTTATCAGCGGTCAGGACCCCGGCGTCATATTCAGGGATATTATATTCTTCTACAAAGCGCTCTTTCTTCTCTTGGGAAAGCTCAGGTAAAGATTCCCCAATCTTCTGGATGTATCCGTCATCTAAAACAAAGGGGACTAAATCCGGTTCAGGAAAATAGCGATAATCATGGGCATGTTCTTTGCTGCGCATAGAAATAGTAATTCCTTTTTGTTCATGCCAAAGCCTTGTCTCCTGGACTACTTTTTCTTTGCCCTCCAATGCCTCGATCTGCCGCTTGGCTTCATATTCAAGAGCTATCTTTACGAAACGAAATGAGTTCATATTTTTAAGCTCGACCTTCTCCCCTAATTCCTTGGCACCAGCAGGCATCACCGAGATATTGGCGTCACAGCGCAATGAACCCTGTTCCATATTGCAATCGGAGACTTCGAGATATTCTAAAATACCCTTAAGCCGCGTAAGATATTCATAAGCCTCGTCTGCGGAATTGATATCCGGTTCACTGACGATTTCCAAAAGTGGCGTGCCGGTACGGTTAAAATCGACAAAGCTCCTTGAGCCACCTTGCTCGTGGATCAGCTTTCCGGCGTCTTCTTCCAAATGCGCGCGTTTGATCCTGATCTTCTTCTCGCCACCTGGGCCAGAGATCATCAGCCATCCGTCATGCGAAACAGGCAAATCGTATTGAGAGATCTGGAAGTTTTTGGGTAGATCCGGATAAAAATAGTTTTTGCGGTCGAACTTGATAAATTTAGATATCTGGCAGTTCAAAGCCAGGGCCGCCTTGATCGCTAGTCTCAATGCCTCTTCGTTTAATACCGGCAGGCTCCCCGGAAAACCAAGACAGACAGGACAGACCTGTGAATTGGGCTTTCGCCCGAATTCAGTCGAGCAACCACAAAAACATTTGCTCTTAGTGGCCAACTGGACGTGCACTTCTAAGCCGATAACTGTCTTATATTCTTTGCTCACAGCCTGGGTTTTTCCTTGTGCCATTTTGTATTCTTTTCGAAAGTATAGGCGGTGCGAAATAGCATCTCTTCGTCAAAGGGCTTGGCGATTATCTGTAAACCTATAGGTAAACCCTCTTGGCTCAATCCGCAAGGGACAGATATCCCCGGCATCCCAGCTAAATTAGCCGAGATGGTAAATACATCGGAAAGATACATCGCCAGCGGATCATCTATTTTCTCACCGATCTTAAAGGCAACTGTCGGCGAAGTAGGCGTAATAATGCAATCGACATGGGAAAATGCCCGGTCAAAGTCCTCCTTGATTAAACGTCTCACCTTTAAGGCCCTTAAGTAATAGGCATCGTAATATCCGCTAGAGAGCACATATGTACCTAAGATGATCCTTCTCTTTGCCTCTTCGCCAAATCCTTCTCCTCTGGTCTTTTTGTACATATCGATCAACGAACGGGGACTAGCGCTTCTGTGGCCGTATTGCACTCCGTCAAAACGGGCTAGGTTTGAACTTGCTTCGGCGGTGGCCACAATATAATAATCGGCGACAGCGTAATCTGTATGCGTCAAGGATATCTCTTTGACTTGTGCACCTAGGCCTTTTAATACGTCCAGGGCCTTCTCGACAGCGTCTCTGACCTGAGAATCCAATCCTTCACTAAAATATTCCTTAGGCACACCGATTTTGACACCTTGGACATTATCGACTAAAGATTTAGTGTAATCGGGTACCTCTCTATCCACGCAGGTCGAATCCATGATATCGCTACCGGCGATAACGTTTAAAAGAAGAGCGGCATCGGCCACATCCTTAGTGACCGGACCTATTTGATCCAAAGATGAGGCAAAGGCAATCAATCCGTAGCGAGACACTCTTCCATATGTGGGCTTAAGCCCCACGACCCCACACAGGCTTGCCGGCTGACGTATTGAACCTCCTGTATCCGAGCCTAAAGCCATCACGGTCTCATCCGCGGCTACGCTGGCACAAGAACCTCCGCTTGAGCCTCCGGGTATTCTTTGCAAATCCCAGGGATTGTGAGTAGCACCGTAACAAGAGGTCTCACAAGAAGAGCCAAAGGCAAATTCGTCCATGTTGGCTTTGGCGAATATGACCGCTCCCGCCTGTTTTAAACGGGAAACCACAGTAGCGTCATAAGGAGGTTTAAAACCCTTCAAAATCCTCGATGCACAGGTAGTATCTTGACCCTGAACGCAGATATTATCCTTAATTACTACCGGTATGCCAAAAAGCGGACCGTGCTCTGAGCGTTTTTCCAATTCACGGCACTGAGTAAATATATCTTCTTTGTCTACCAAACAAAGCGCTTTGACCTTGTTTTCCGTCGCTTCTATTCTGGAGATCAAGGACTCAGCGACTTCTTTAGGGGAAGTCTTCTTGTCTTCTATTAAATCTTTTATCTGGCGGGCTGTTAGTTTATATAATTCCATTGCTCATTCGATGACCTTGGGCACGCTAAAACTATCCCCTTCACGAGAAGGGGCATTATTTAAGACCTTATTTAAGGGTAGCGATGGCCGAATTTTGTCTTGGCGAAAAACATTTTTTAAGGGAAGTACGTGGCTGAGCGGTTGAACCGTGGAAACATCTAGCTCTTTAAGCTTCTCTATGTACGCTAAAATATCACTTAACTGCTTGGAAAGCTTACTCTTCTGCTTATCCGTCAATTCCATCCGCGCCAGTTGCGAAACATATTCTATATCCATTAGCAATCACCTTAATAAGTATCACTATTATAATATAATAGGCAGCATTATTCTAAGCTTGATATAAAATAACATAAAAAAAGTAAAAAGTCAACCAAAATGACTTAACTCTATAAATATCTTTGGGTTGAATAAAAGGCCTTAGGGCGTGAAGGCAGGCTTATTGTGATATGAGGACTGAACCTTTCTTGACCTTGCTGGATTCCTGAGACTCATCTTTAGCTTCCTCTTCGGTCTTGGTCATCTGCTCCTCATAGTATGTTTCGGATAAGACTTCTTGAAAAGCATATTTTAGACTTACCAACTCTATATCGTTGCCTTTCTTTGTAACCTGGAGTATTACATTATCCCCTACTGCCAAAAGGGAACTTTTGACGACCTCTGCCAATGTAATGATCTTTGCCCCCTCAACGACTATGTAGCTTCCGTCTTCAGCTATCTCTTCTACTGCACCTCTAATTTCTTGTTCGGCCTCTGAAGGCTGAGCTAATCCAAACAGGGCAAAGATCAAAATCAAAGCAAGCTGACACTTCAAAAAGATTCTCAGCGAGAACATCACTTCTCTCCTTTTTCTTTGGCAATGAACCTCAATGCCAGGGAATTTATACAATAGCGTTTATTTGTAGGCAGGGGGCCGTCATCAAATAGATGGCCCAAGTGGGCATCGCACCTGACGCACAAGACTTCCGTGCGTTTCATGAATAGGCTCTTGTCTACTCTAGTATAAATATTTTCTTCTGCCACCGGCCGCCAAAAACTGGGCCAGCCAGTCCCTGAATCATATTTATCAGAAGAATAAAATAGATCGTTGCCGCAACAGACACATTCATAAATGCCTTCTTCTTTGTTATCCGCGTACTCTCCGGAACAAGCTATCTCTGTCCCCTTTTCTCTGGTGATGCGGAATTGTTCGGGAGTGAGGACTTCTCTCCACCCTTCATCGGTCTTGATCGCTTTTTCTACCGTCTCCAAGGTTTTCTTCTCTGCATTATATATCGTGACTGTATTCATCGGCTTTGACTCTTGGGCGATGCCCAGAAAAATGAAGCTGATATAAAAGGCAAATATTGAAATGACTATTATGTATCTTTTCATTCTCCGGTGGAAGATCAATATTCAAACACCGACTTCGCCATCGACTCCGCTTTCAGACTCTCGCCCAAACGCTCCAGGGTCCAGACTTCTATTAAGCTTCCGTCAGTCTCGGAATATTTGTATATCTTTCCAGTCTGGGCGTCGAAAAACTTGATTACCCCCTGAGTAGAGCTAAATTGTAGCCTGTTTGCCGCATCCATCTGCTGCGAAAAAGAGCCTGTCAGAAAAACGCCAAAAACAAAGACAAAGACCAACAAAAATACGATGAATTTTCTTTTATGCATCTTGCCTCCCTTTGGATACTAAAAAGCTTTAAGCTTCATCAATACCCTTTGCGCCTCAATTGATTTATAATCTTTCTTCTTGAATAAAACCACTAAATTATGGCTAACGTGGGGGATCAATTTCACATCTTCTAGGCCAGGCGGAGGCACTGCCTTGCTTTCAAACTCCACATATCTTTTTGCCGAGGCAGCGTCTTTTCTCTCTACAATCATCACCGTGATTCCCTCTACAGTGACATCTACAGTCCGCCCTCCCATTACCTGGGCTATCTTCTTGGTATCCCGCGATTCGCTATAGTCGAATACGCTCTGTACGTCAAGACCTTTTGAGTTAAAATAACTTATAAGTTGATCGGGGGTGCGATGTTCCACTCTTTGCCCGCAACTCGAGATAAAGAAAATAGCTACTAAAAAAAGCAGGATTAACGAGATAGCATCAGCTTTCTTCATCATATTACCCTCCCCTGTTTTTAGATAATCCCGCCTATCCGGTAATATTCCCTAAGAGTGCCTATTGCCCAACTAAGCCAGAGTATTAGAAGGTAACTTAAAATTAGCACGATCACAGTGCCGATTATCTTGGTGTTGCGGTTGTAAAAGGGATTGACCCATAAAAGGATCAACGCCAATGGCCCCAGACAGATAAAGGCCAGATAAAATACATAGGGCTGAAAATACCACGGCCTTGGTTCTCTTTTTTGCAAAAACTCACCGCAATATCTACACTTCACCGCCTCATCTTGGATGTATTCTGCGCAAAAAGGACACTTTTTCACTTAACCCCTCGATCACTGCGACACAAAAGCTTCCACTTCATCATAATCAATAGCTTCGGCATAACCAAGCATCTCGGATTCGGAACAATTCCTGGCTTCTATAGCCACCATCACTTTATTGGCCACTACCGTCTGAATGCTTCCTCTTGAACTATCCTGATCCCACTCCACAACAGCGTTTACCCCTTTGATTTTTTTCACTGTCCTTCCTGTCTTACCGGCCATGGTCATCATCGCTGGGTTAGACATCATTCCAGATACAAAAGTGATCATAGGGTTATCTGTGGCGATATTGATATCCACGGAGGCGCTTCCTTTAGCATATCTTCTGTTTGCTGAGATAACGCCTCCAAAAAGCATAGACCCCGCGGCCATGCTCTCCACCTCTTTGGCCTGCCAGCCTTCTAGGGGCTCAGGGAATAATATCTCTATCTTCTGGGCCTTTAACTGCCGGATCTGTCCTACGGCATATTCCAGAGATTCAACAGCTTTGGAAAACTCTCCCGCTTTATATGCGGTCAATCCGGCATTGATCTCCTCTTCCACCTCATCTGCCCATATAATAGGACTAATAAGACAAATGACCGATAAACAAATCAGCGTCTTAAACATCTTATTCATCTGTACCCTCCATCATTGCGTCCTCTTCCATTATGCCCTTTTCCATTTCAATAGTCTTTTCCCTTAAGCTCTTGGCTATCTGCTCGAACTCAGGAATGCTTCTGTCGAAATCGTCTACTTTATCCGAAAAAATAATCGAATAGGCACGGCTTGTCTTTTTGTCTTTATCTTCAAATTCAAATATATAGTGTAAAATACGGGAGGCGGATTTGCTTCCAGTCCTGGCCCATGTCTGACCGGCATTGTATTCAGCAATAAATCTGATGGCCTTCACCTGGTTAACGCTCACTTCCGTAATAGGTTCCACCATGGTAGCGCGGGCATAGAGAAGATCGATTATATATTGCGCGTAATCCGCTAGCGTGGAGCGCAATTCATCAGACATAAATTTGATCTTGGGAAACACCTCCTGGTCATCGATGCTCTTGTTATAATACGTCCCGTGTCTGCTCCAGCCTTCCGGGACATCGATAACATAACCGTCAAAGGCGATGGTTTCGGCAAAGGCAAAGTAAGATATAAATAAAAAAGACAGTAAGATCAAAGCACATGATCCTCTATTTATCATTTTCCCCCTCTCCTTGTTTACCTTTCAAGTTTTCTATACGAGACAATATCCAATCTCTGGCCTCCTGGTCTTCAGCGGCCAGGAACACAAGGGCACGCTCCAAATTACTTAGCGCACCCTCTATGTCATTCATCTTCTCTTGTGCCGCGGCTATATTGGCGTAGACCACGGGACTCCCGGGGTCATATTTCAAGGACTTACGGCAACTCTCAAGGGCTTGCTCATATCTTCCCATCTGGATTAAAAGCCAGCCTTTATTGTTATAAAGAGGTGCGTAAGCCACGGCTGCCTCTATGCCTTGGTCGAAACAATCCAGTGCCTCTTGCTCATACCCCAACTCAGCCAGACAGATCGCCTTATCATTATAGACCTCTCCGTCTGCGGGGTCAAATTGTATTGCCTTGTCAAAATGCTTAAGCGCAACATCAAAATCATCCTCAATCAAAGCAAGCTCACCCTGAAAATATTCCATCGGCCCCAAAAGTTCTTTTTGGCGAGCGACAAAAAACCCCTCCCGGGCCAGTTCCTTTGCCTGCTCTGTTTTATTAAAAGTCAAAGCCTCATTTAAAAGCCTTCTTATCTCTTCGATGCTCCTCGGGTTCATAGCTGCCGCCTGTCTGTGCCTATATTATACCTCATAAGGGCCAAAAAGCCTCAAGAATAATCTTGAGGCAAAATCATACACGATTAAAAAGGATGACTAGTTATCTTGACATGCCCCTTCTAAAACCGGCCTTCTTATCCGCTCCCAAATCCTATATCCTATATACATTAACACCGCCGGGGCAAGGATAAAGACTAATCTGATCGCTTTTATTGTCAAGGGACGGCCCTCCCTGATATTGGCATACCAATAGGCCCAAGCGATCATCATAATACAATAGCCGGCAAATGCAGGCCCGACCAAATCTGCTTGAGCCGAATAATAGAAATAAAATAAGGTGAGCACTACAGATAAGCTGAGTAAAAGCCCATATGTCATATTCAGCTTTCTGGTAGTGCAATAGAGGAAGAAGGCCGCGACCAAAATCCCGCCACTCAAACCTAAAAAAACTTTTCTCTTTCTTGAGCTCTCCATCAAACTGGACCTTAGGTTTCCTGATCTTTCGAGTTTATGCTTATGCCGATATAATGAAAGTATAACACATTTCCAGTTGCTTGCAAAGGCTATAAGATCAATATTCTTTTTCTCTTAAGGCCCTCATACCTAAATATAAAGGGACTACACAACATATAGCGCTCAATATGACTACGCCTAAAGCGCAAAGTACCAGGTATTTCTTTAAAATCACGATCCCCGCGATCCGGCCCAGGGCATTAAAGTGGAATACCCCTCCTACCACCCCTACGGTGAGCAAAAGATAGATCAGATTCAAGGCAAAATTCAAAGTCCCGCCAAAGCCGGAAAAAATCGCCGCCGGATTTTTTACCGTAAAATCGGCAAACACCGCTCCCAGCCCACAGCTTAATCCTACTGAAGATATACAAGACAATATAATCAGGCTCAGCGAGACCACCCAAATGGTCTTTGAAACTTCCAGCATATGATTTGAAAGGCATATCAGACCCACGCTTATAAACAGGCTAAAAAATAAGCTCAACCAGAATTTCTGCAAAAGTATTTTCTTGAAACTCACCGGCGCCAGGCCTAAGACCCAAAAACTCCTTCCCTCCAGGCTTAACTGAGGAAATACAAACCTCGCTCCCAGTGAGGCCAAGACTAGTGCAGTAGCAAAGATATTTAAAAAGCTGATTAGGCTTTTCCACATCGGGCTGTAGAGATGGTAGGAATAACTCTGCAGGTTTCCGAAATAGATCGCCAGGATACCAAAAAAGATAAGAAACTGCGACCATTGTACGGCATCCCGGGAAAAAAGTTTAATGTCTTTGATTACCATCGCCCTTGAGTCAGGGCTAATAAATTTAAAACGGTTGACCATACTGTCGATAGAACTCTTTGAGTATATTTTTGTCGCGCTGGGAGACTGTATCTTCTCCCAGACCGGGTAATAGATCCTCCTAGCCAAGCTATGGATGACCAAAATCCCCATGCAGACATTGCTAAAAAGCAAGAGCCACCAAAACAAAGCCTGTTCGTATCTGCCCTGGATCACAGCAGTGATTCCCTCGGCTACCCAAAAGTTAGGTAAAAACAGACTGTTTGAAAGGTTGGTGTAAGGCAACAGGCGCCTGAGAAAAAAGGAAGTCTCATCAAGAGCTGGAGGCCGCACGACATCGACTCTGATAATGGCAAAGATAGCGGCTATAGTTATACCTACCAATATAGCAATAAGCGTCCTTTTATTGGGTATGATCTTAAGCAACAACATCATCACCGCTGTGCCTATTATAGCCGCTAAGACTATTAGGGGGAGAAAAAACATGATCGAAGCTAGATAGAAATCAAGGCCCAAGTTGCCATGTATGCCAAACGCGAGCAAGAACGGTCCTAGGATGAAAAAGAAAGCCCAGGAGCTCAAGCCCATGGATTCCAAAAACTTGACCATGAAGATCTTGGAATATGTCAGGGGATGCTTTAAAAAGAATTTGACCTCCGGTGAGCGATAGATAGTGGCGTAACTGATGATGATATTGCTAAAGACCAACATAAAAAAAAGCCCCATAAAGTAAAGATAAAAAAGACGGTTGACCACTATTATGCCCACTCCGCCCAAGTTATCAAAAAACTCCAAGGCCTTCCAAAAAAGAAAAAAACCTCCCGCCAAAAGAAAAGTCACGAAAAAACCCACAAAGGCATCTTTCAAGATAGGCTCTTTGGGCAAAAGCGTAAGGGTATTCTTGAGGATATTAAATCTTGTCTTTAAAATTGCTGAATTCTGACTCATCGTCTAAGGCCTTGGTCAATTTTAAAAAAATGTCTTCTAATTTCCCGCTTACCCCGCTGGTCTTGGTCAATTCATCGAAAGTCCCTTGAGCGATCATCTCTCCCTTATCGATGATGCCGATCCTATCGGCCAATTCCTCGGCGATAGAAAGGATATGCGTGGACATAAATATCGTCGTGCCCTGAGATGTCCTCTTCTTAAGCAGCCTTTTGATCAGGTGAATACTGTGCGGGTCAAGTCCTACTAAAGGCTCATCGATAAAGATCACTTCCGGTCTATGGATCAAAGCAGCGATATAGACTATTCTCTGTTGTAGTCCGTGAGAAAGGTTCTCGATCAATATATCGGCCACCTCATTTAAGCTGAAAAAATCGAAATAGTCCTGGGCGGCCTCTAAAAGATAGCCTCTTTCCAGCCCATAGAGTGTTCCCACCAGTTCCACAAATTCCCTGGGTGTCAATTTATCATAAAGAAAAGGCGTATCGGGAATATAGCCGATTATTTTCTTGGCCTCTAAAAAGTCTTTCTGAATATCTTTATCTTTCACATAGGCGCAGCCGCTGGTGGGTTTAAGCAGTCCGGTGAGCATCTTTATGGTAGTGGTCTTACCAGCAGCATTGGGTCCTAAAAAGGTAAAGAATTCTCCCTTCTTTATTTCAAGGTTTAAGTTCTGCACCGCCTTTTTTTTACCAAAATGTTTACAGAGCCCGACTGTTTTTATCATCTATACTCCTTTATCTTGATTTCCAGCTTGCCGATTACCTTTACCAGGGCCAACTGGTCTTTGATCTCTCCCTCCAATAATTTGATATGCGTAGCGCAGGCCACATCCTGGCCCAGCGTAGGGTCCATATCCACCCAGCTTCCTACATACACCTGCGGCCAGGCATGGTAATAAAAACCTCCTTGTTGATAGAGAAGGCCGTATGCAATCTTGGTAGGAATACTTAGACTTCTGGCTAAAGCAGTATAAAGAAAGGCGTGTTCGTTGCAATCGCCCTGCATATGATGCAATACCTCTAAAGACGAAGGTATGCTCATCGCGGGCACCTTCTTGACATGCTTATACACCCAGCGGTTTAACAGCACTGCCGCCTGCCAGCTATCTTTAGTATTACCGACGATATTCTTGGCTGTCTTGATGATCTCTTGGTCATCGGATTGTATGAAAATAGAAGGTGCTAAAAATTCTCTTAGTTCGTCTTTTTCTATCGGTAAGGAAAGCGCCTTATCCGGAGGCCCCAAGGCATCGACGCTTAGGGTTATCTTATCATCATCAGCGGCGATTATATTCTGGCGGCTGCTCTCTAGATTTTTTTTATCCAGGACATAGCCTTTCAAGTCCGCCTTTAAAAAACGCGATTCCCTGGCGTTCTCGATCTCGACATTACTGCGCACTGATGTAGAGGCAATCAGATCGATCATCACTGTGGGTTTTTCCCTCATAAAATCAAGTATCTCCTCGGCATCCTCCTTAAGGATCAACCATCCGAGCGGAGTCTCCTCTTTAAGCAATTCTCCTTCTTCGTTGACCCAGGCAAAAGTCTCGATCCCCTTGTAATCTATTTTTAATTTTGTGGCCCGGAAGTCCTTTTTCATTACATGCAAAGTCTCCTTGCCCAGCGGCTCTATAAACACTTCCTCTGCCGACATAGATATCGGGTCAAACATCTTCACGGTGAACTTTCTGCCGGAACTCAGCTTTCCTGTAGGCAATGGCGCCAAAGGAGAATACAGCACGGAATCTTTAGGCAGACTAAGACGGGTGCTCCTTTTTTTACCGGCTGACTCTACGACCAGCAGCCAATCTTCTTCTTCGAGCAATTGGCCCGTCAATTTAGTGGAATAGCGGGCAGAGTTTAGGTCTACCCAAAAGTTTTTCAGTCTGTGGCCGGCATCGATAAGCGCCTCGGTATTAAAGTATATCTGCTCCGACCGGCCCAATATAGGCACCTGTAAGAATGTATTATTTCTGATCAAAAACTGGCTGATCTGCTTTCCTGGCGGTACGCTCACGTAAGTATGCATATAGCCGATCTTGACCCCTTGAAAATAGACCCCCATCCAGTTATCTTCTAACATAAGGTCCTGAGGGATCAACTCAAGATAGCTCAACTGTTTATGGCCGAATAACCCGGGAAATACCTCAAAATGAAAAAGCAGGGTCATCATCACTGCCCAAAAAACCACTACTATTACTTTTACTATCTTCATATTATTCCTTAAAAAACTACTCTAAGGCCTTCCAGCGCGCGTCTATTTTCTCTGCCTGGATCTTTCTGCCTGTCTTTTTATATAACTCTGCGAGCCTCTTTAAGAAAGGCATTAAATCTACGCTATCCTCTCCCAAAGACCGCTCTATCAGCTCGATTCCTCTATTTAGTGCCTCTTCGGCCTGTTCATATTTCTCCTGCTCGATACAATCAGTGCCGAGCGCAAGCAGATCTTCGGCGGAGCCATTTCCCTCTTGGCTCTCAAAACGGTCGAGGATCTCATCATATGCGTCAGCGGAGAACCCTTCGAAATATTCTTCCTGCTGTACTTCCATCACCGCGTCCGGGTCCTGGGCAAAGCAGGTCAAGGGAAAAAGAAAAATCAAGATTATCAATAATCTCATCACGCCTCCTGTCTTTTTTCAATGGCTCTTACCAGCCGCCGCCTCCGCCGCCGCCTCCGCCGCCGCCGGAGGATCCACCGCCTCCGCCGGATGAACCGGGAGCGGTAGAAGAAGAAGCTATAGCCCCGGAGAGAGAACTGCCTATCCCGGAGGCGAACCCTCTTGAGCCCAAAGAGTTCCAGGACGAGCCTGAATACCAACCAGGGCTATATGCCTGGCCGGCCTGCGCGGCTTTTTCCAAGACTTCAGAGAACTGCTCCGACCATGGTTGTTCCACATCAAGGGCCAAGGCATAAGGCAAGTATTTCTCAAAAAGCTCCGGGGTCTTCTCGGGAGGATTCAAAAAGTTCATGCGCTCCTTCTCGGCCACCGAAAGATACAGCTTAAAACCTTCGATCTTATCCATCAATCTTCTTCCTGCCCGCGTAGGCGCTTTCAGTAGATGATGAAAAAGGACATTCACAAATACTAAAGCTATCATTACAAACACTACCGCAATAGAAGTCATAGCCGCGAGTGCGCCCATACCCACAAGCTCTCCGATTATAAAAGGGATGGAGAAAATGCTTAAGAATATCGCCCCGCCTAAAGAAGAAAACCTCTTTGCGGACGCTGATAGCGCACCTTTCCAGAGACTAGCCGCCTGGCGCACCAACATCACCACTCCAAAACTCCAAATTGTAAGCCATATAGAAATAAAAAATGCCCCTATCTTGCCTTCCAAAGGTTCTGCTGAGGCAGCGCTGGCAAATACTATTAAAAGCGAGAGCATGACCCCAGGGAGAAAATAACTAAAATTAGTCAAAAAGTAGATCTTCTCATAATTGTTTTTCAAGGATTGTTTTAGTTTAGTTATCGTGCCACTTACTATCGTATGGTTGGCGTTCTTTAAGACGATCCTGTTGTCAGATCCCAACAAAAGCCGAGAGATTAACTTTTCTTGGGCATTCAAGACAGATTCATCGGCCTTGAGTCTCTCTATCGTAAAGACACCGTTTGACTCTATTATTTTAAGATAACCTTTTACCGCCATATTGATGATCGTGGCCGTGAATATCTTATTATCATAGCCCATTTTCATAATATAGCGCATTGCCGCAGGTGAAAAACCTTTCTCTGGTTCAAAAAGTGGGATGATCGTGCCTCTCTCGGGATCCTTTCCTACCTTTGCCCAGACAAGCAGATAATAGGCCAAGACTATTAAGAGGCCTACAAATCCCACGAATGCCGCCATATTATCTTTAAGAAAATATCCGAACTTTTCTTCGGCGGTAGGCTCCTGCACATAGCCCTTGGGCCAGGAGACGACAATGGTCAGACCTTCTTGCGGCGCAAGAGTCCGGGTAGTGCTAAAGCTGGGATTGCCGGAGATATTAGTGGTATATGAAAAGTCCCTTCCTCTTGAGCCTTTTGCCCCTGTATAAGCATCGGCATTGAGCACTCTTGCCCCTTTAGGTAATTCTATATTCGCCTGTACATAATCAATGGGGAAGGCCCAGCCATTACCGGTGACGTTCCAATAAAGCTCATCGAAGTCCTGGAAAAAACCTAATTGCCTGTTTGTCCTATAGACAATGGTATAGGCATATTCGCCGGGCTTAAGAAAAATATCCTTTCTTCCAATGTAGACACGCCGGCCATTGCTTAAATTCTCAAAATGGTAAGGTTCGGATATTCCATCTCTTAAAACCCTTTGCACGTCAAAATCCACTACATAGTTATTGCCCAATCTATCTCTGTATTTAGTAGGAAAGTCGCGGTATATCCCCCGTTTGATCTGATTTCCGGTACAGGTGACCTTGATCGTCTCGGCTACTTCCATTGAGCCGTTCATATTTATCTTTATATCACTTTCATAGGAGAGGATCCTCTCGCCCTGCGCCAGAGCATAAAAAGGCAAAGCAAGAAACAAAATAAACGCGGCCAACAAAAAAAATATTTTTTTCTCTTTCACATTGACCTGCTTTCTCGTTAAGACATGTCCGTCTGTTTAAAACCTTACATCCGGCGACTTTCTTTCAGTCGCGTATTCTATTTCAAAGAAATCCCGCGGTTTATAATTTAAGAGATTGGCTATTAGGTTACTGGGAAAGGCCTCCACGCATATATTATAGTCCCGCACTGTGCCGTTGTAGTATCTGCGCGCCATCTGTATCTGGTCTTCTACTTCCGAGATCATCTTCTGTAACTCTAGAAACCCCTGATTGGCCTTAAGGTCAGGGTAGTTCTCGGCCAAGGCAAAAATACTCTTCAATGTATGCGAAAGGTGATTTTCCACATTACCCTTTTCTCCTGCCCCGTTCATCTGTAAAAGCCGGGAGCGGATACTTGTCACTTCTTCCAATAAATTTTTTTCATGCTCCGCGTATCCCTTTACAGTATCTACAATCTTGGGAATAAGGTCATAGCGTCTTTTAAGCTGTACATCGATACCGCTCCAAGCCTCTTTGGTGAGGTTGCTTAAGCGGATGAAGCGGTTGTATATCCCCACAAACACGACCGCCACCACTACGAGAATGGCAAGCAATATGTACATCTCCCCCCTCCTTAACAAATGTGTTGCCTTTTTTTCAACAATACTTCTTTACGTTTTTTTTATTTCCCGTACGGCAAACTTGACATAAGTCACGGTAAAGACAATACCGCAAAAAGAAATCCCGGTCCCAGAAAAAGACAAATCAAAGCCACTATACTGGATAATTGTTCTTTTTTTATCGTTATCCTTCTTTCCATTTAAGTACATAGCTGTAAAAAACATAGTAATCCAAGGCCAGAAGTGGAAAACCTAGAAATCCGAGCAGAGGCATCTCAAAGATCTTGGGCCCGGCAGGATAAGGCAGCTTATATACCCACTTCGCCCCTGCCCAATAGTTCCAGAACTCCCAGAGAAAACCGCAGATCAATCCTGCCACAAAAAGACATAAGAAGCGCTGCCAATTTCCGGCCTGCCAGTCTCCTAAAATCGAACTCCGCCCTTTTAGATAATTCACGGGGTCAAGAAGAAATATAAAACCAAGCCAAAGCGGGATAGCCAAGTATCCTGCTATATTAGTAGGTGTGACTAATATAGAAATCAGACATCCTGCTCCAAGTATACTAAAAGTATATAATATACTCCTAGAAATTTTGAATCCTTTCATCTTCAGCCTGAATGCCCCTGCGCTTTCAAGTAAATCCGAGGTCTCCAGCATCCCCGGCCCTATTGTGGCAAAGGACCAGGTCATTCCCACTATCGTGATCCAGGGTGCCGGCAGTCCGATATAGGCCCAGTTTTTAAGAAAAAGATTGAAAAATTCAAAGACATACCAATAAACAGCCGAAAGCACGGTTATCAGCAAAAACTCCCGACCATCTGTGGCTATTCGGGAACGGCCTCTTATTTTAAACACTACGGCGTCGATAGCTAAGATGTAGCCGGTCCAGACCAGCGGTGTGAAAAAAATACGTGCCCATTTTACTCCAGCTAGTAACAGTACTTCGGAGGTCAATAGTATCCCTAGACCTAAGTAAAAGCGAGGCTTCATTTTATAAAGCATCAAGTAATTCCTTAATAACATATTAAATCATACATTCAGATCCATTTTTGTTATTAGCTTATGAGTAAGTGCTTCTTTGAGTTCTATCTTCTCTTTATGGCAAGCTACATAGGTCGGCTCTGCATCATCTACCCAAGCACCGCAGTTTGCGTATATGCCGTTTTCTATAGTATTCAACTGGCATTTATGGATATGGCCGAAGATTACTATTTTCGCACCCGATTTTATATGATTTTTTACCGCTTGTTCGAATTCCCCAAAGTGTCCGCCTCTTTGGAAGTATTCCTTGGAAGTAGGAGTGACCTTGTTTCTTACAAATATGGCCTTTTGCAAGAAATCATCTAGGCCCTCGATAGCCTTTTTGGTCCAAGTATCTACATTGGGATGGATAAGCTTTTCCAGGCTGGCTATAAATAGCGCTAGATGTTTTCCCGAAGGCCATTTGATCGATAAGAGGGGGTCGCGATAGCGGTTGAATATATCGTATCTGTGACCGTGTTCGCCGACGATGCCATATTCGCTATCACGGTATTCCAGGCGTATATCGTTGCCTTGATCTACGAATTTTATAAAAGGTATGTAGTCGTGATTTCCTATCACATAAGTGACTTTTATTTTTTTCTTCAAATAAAAGAGTCTGTTGATGACATCGCTGTGCGTAAATATTACTCTATCTAAATCGGCCTGCCATAGCTCAAAAAGGTCGCCCAGAATTATCAATTCTTCAGCCTGGTTTTCGGCGAAGTCAAAAAAATCCAGAAGTTCCTTATCGCGATGAAAATCATCGCTCCTTGAGCCGTCACCCAAATGCAGGTCGCTTATGAATATCTTCATAAGGCTTAGTCTCGGGGATCCATTACCCTACCGATAAACAATATGCTCTCTGAGTGGATATCGCGGATGACAAAAATAAAGGGATGGTCTGCTTTAAAGACAGGCGCCGGCTCCGGCATGCCTCTAATCTTCATGGTAACGGCGGTCGCGGCAGCCGCTTCAGTGCCTTCTTCGTTGACCTCTACGAAAGCCTTGTGTATCACACTGGATATATACAGACCGACCGGATCCGGAGCCATCTTTGAAAAATCAGCTGATTTGCTACTAAAAGCATCTCTCATGCCTAATGTTTTCAGGGCATCTCCTAATAAAAATTCATCGCTCATCTTGAACTTGGGCATAGAAACAGAGACTTCTCGCTTTCTCAACGGCGCCAACCAATCTTCCAGGTCCTCGATTGTAAATGAGCCCTCGACCTCCTCTAACCCATCTACCTCTTTGGGAAGGATGATAACCATAGATAAAGCCTGCCCGTCATAAGGCATCTCCAGCACCTGAAGCATATCATTTGCTGAATAATTGAATTCTTGCTGTTGTTTCATCATAGGTACTTCGACTTCTCTTCCATTACTTAAGGTAAACGGTCTATCTTGCGTATTGGCGGGATCAAACCGGGAGGCCCAATTCCCTTTAAAATAGATAGCGTTGGTCAAAACTAATCTTGTCAATGCATCGAGCGTGTCTTTGGCGATCAAGTCCTTGATCTTATTGTCCGTTTTATCTTCTACCCAAAGGTTGATCTTCTGTCTGGCCGCCTCACGCTCTACATCATCGACAAAATCGACTTCCTCGAATCCGGCATTATAATAATTCTTGGTAATATTGATAAAATCATCGTAAAATTCATAATCCATCTGGGCCCATAGGGCGTTGGCGATAGATAGCTGATAAGCGTCTTCTTGCGGATCGGCATCTAAGCCGGTCATAAGCTCAGAAAAGGCATTATGCAGGTATGTCTCGTCCAGCTCAAAATGCAGCACATCGGCCATCTGAGAGGCGGTCTGGCCACTGGCCCCAACATAGGTCATGGCCAAGGCGCTGGATATACTGTAAGGCGAGAAAAAGAGATTACCGGAAGCTTTTTGTAATTGGCCATAGAGATCTAAGGCAAACATATTATTGCCTTCGGCTAGAATCTGCGCATCTGTCTGGTCTTGGGCATATAGACGGCCGCTGGCACATAACAAAGATAACAAAAACAAAAATACTATTTTTGCCCTTCTTTTCATGAGTTCCTCCTTGAAATTAGATCTTTGATCGCCTTGACTATGGGAAAATACAGCGCAAAGCAGAAAATAGCGATCAACAAGACCAAGATCGCCTTTATTATTCTTCCGCCAAGGGTAAAATGGCCTATTTTAACCGAGATATCGGCATAATAGCCCTCGGGTCTTGCCATGAACTTTTTTATCTCCGGACCAAAGGTCCCACTCTCCAATCTGCTGAATACCTGGCCTCTGATCCCGGTCATCTCTAAATCGCCCTTGGCCTCTCTGGTCGTCCTGACAAATAAATCATCTTCCAGTGCATAGACCGCTTCTTCCGGGCTCTTTTTTATTTTAGTACTACCTGTTACCAGCTTAAGTTCATAAATATCGTTTCCCTCATTATCGACAGTGAGCTTGCGTACATTTTCAGCCTGCCAAAGACCGTTGACTGTAAGTGGCGCTACATAAAGAGGAGTCTTCTCTAAAATATCCTTAGGCAAACTGGCAAGAAGAAAAAATACTATTATCGGTACTATCAATAAGACTATAAGGCAAAGTAGCTTAAGGCCAAATATAAAAAACTTCATGCATCCACCCATTTTTCTTTCCTTGCTTTTGTTCCGGTTTTTAAAAATCCACCCATTTACCTGTTGCCTTATCAAAGTATTGCAGCATATCTAAGGGAATGTAGTCCTGACCTTGAGATAAGTCCACTGTCTTACCATCGGGTAAATATTTTTTGCCATTTTTAAAATACTTAACACCCCAACCGTCAGGTCCTCTTTCAATGAAATGTATCTTATTTTCAAAACCTTTTTTTACTTTGACAGCCTCCCCGCCGCGTCGTGAAGGCCCAACGCCCTCAGCGCTAAAATTTATATCTCCGGTGGTCAACTTGCCGTCTGCCTTAACCGCGTTAAAGGCCTCTTGATCCAGCACATGCATGGGAGGCATTTTTTCATTGGTATTGGCATAACGTCTCTGTAGCGCCGCGTCGAGCTTCTGACCAGCGACTTCTAGTTCACGAAGCTGTGCATCAGTGATCGGTCTTCCCTTGCTATCAAGAAGCTGGATCTCCAGTTCGGTTTCTGGTACTTTAGCAGACTTAGCGCCACTACTTTGCGTCTTGGGCTCGACTGCCCGCGTAATCACTGTCTCGGCTTCAGCCTTAGCCGCTTGCTCGGGAGTCAGATGTTCAGCCATACTGGGAAGTTCAGCTGGAGTAGTTTCAGGTACATTTTTAAATCCAGGTCGCTCAAGGAGCTCCGGTTCAAACAAATACATATGGTCCGGATCTATAGTCAATTTTTTGCCTTCGGCTCTAAGTTCGGCTATCTCGGCATCCATCCGGGCTTCTCTTTCTTCTAATGCCCTTATTCCTTCTTCTGTGTCTAAATCAATGCGGAATTCTTCGTCAAACGCCGATGCGCCCTTTCTTACGCTTGAGCCTTGAGTCTCAGAGGGACGCATAACATCCGTTTCCTGAAGACGAAAGGCATCATCGGCAATGGCCTCAGGAGACTCCATTATTGTGGTCGCATGCTGAGAAACCCCTGTTGCCTCCCTGCCTGCGGTACTAGTTGCAGGCTGGCTGATACCCGGCGTCTCTTCCGGACTCAAAGCCGCGGCTGCTTCTCTTGCTGCCTGCGCTGAGGCCGCCCCAGATGGTGGCGTTGGCGGTGCCGGCGCCAATCTGGGTACTGATTGCGCTAGCCTCCTGGACATGTTTGGAAATAATTTTGGAAAAAGTGCCCTGGTAGCCCGGGCCCCGGCGCTGCCTACTCCAGCGGCTAAAAGATCAGAACCAGCGCCCGCGGCTATTATCATCTTATCATATCCGATCGCGCTATCGGCGTTTTCTCTTTCCATCAAGGCAACCTCAAGTATTTGTTCGGCGGCACGGCGCTGTTGGTCAGTCAAGTCCTCTCTTTGTAGATATTGCTGGGCTGCGATAACTTTATTATCCGCCCGCACCTTGACCCCTTGCTGATAAACCATATCTTCATCCACCATATCAACGGTCATGCCCGTAAAGGATAATTCGCGCAAAGAGGCCTCACCCCAAGAATCCTTTGCGCTAGCCGCTTCGATCTCTCTTTCTACTCTGGCCCTTGCGTCTGTACCGCCGTAGCTCTCAGCCATAAAGGAGATCTCTTGATGTACTTGATCGCGTACCTGTTGATACCTCTCGGCCTGCGCTTTTTCATCTTCGGTAAATTCAAATAAGTGCGCTGTCTGGTCATGATGCTCATCCATCAGATTCTCAAGGCGCGTTATTTCTTCTTGGTCGCCGGTGTTATAAGCCCAATCCAACTGTTGCTGCAGTTCGCTGGCTTTGGTCTGCGCCTCCAATCTCTCCAGCTCCAATTTTCTGCGTTCATCCCTGGCTGTTTGCTGCTCTTGTAGCTTCTGGGCCCGCTTCATCTCATCCTGCTCAAGTTGAGCTAAGCGTTCTTCTAATTGCTGCTGTTGCTGGAGCTGCCACTGTCTATCCGCCTCTTCCTGGGCCTGGCGCTCAAGCTGCTGTTGGTCCCTTAATGCCTGCATCTGGTTTTTCTCTATTAAACTTCTTTCTGAATTGCCATATTGCGATTTTGTCGAATCAGGAAGGCTATCCCAATCTTCTCCGCCTAAGACATTGCGGTAATAACGCTCGCCCGCCTCCGGAGGCGTAACCCATTTTTCATCAGCGGAGATGACATTGTTCTCTTCATCTACAGTAGTAATCACTTGATTACCTTCCTTGTCTGTGACCACTACCGTCCTTGTGCCATCATCGGCAACAGCCGACACCTCGACCTTATTGCCTTTTTCACTATCTACCATCATCGAGCTTCCGTCATTATATTGGGTGATTGAACCTGTGGTGTTTCCTTGAGGGTCTTTGGCCACGCGGTAAGTATGGCCAGCGGCGGTAGTAGTGGTCTCGACAATATTTCCTTCGGGAGCCTGTTCAACAGTACGCACTGTCCCGTCATCATACCTAGTAGTAGCTATAGAATTTCCTTCTGGATTGGTCTTTTTTATTGTGGTCACGCCCTCGGCAGTTGTAATGGTCTCAGTTTTATTGCCCGCGCTGTCTACTTCCATGACATGGTCTGAGCCATCGGAGTCCTGCCATGATTTAGAATGAGTAATATCATGAGTACCGTCGGTATTTTTTCTGCAAGTGGTGGTAATGCCAGCATCTCTATCATATGAACTGGCGTAAGTCGCTTTTTCATCTTCAGGTGATATTGTCTCCTCTGATAACACAAAACCGTCTTCATCGGTCTGGGTTATTGTCTTGGAGCCGTCTTCATTGCGTCTGACAGTAGTAGTGGTACGGGCCTGGGGATCATAGGAAGAAGCGCTGGCCATCTTGTCTTTATACGGTAGGGTCTCACTGGAAATGAGATTTCCGTCTTCATCGTATTGTTTGACCTGCGTGCGGCCATCGGGAAGCTTGGTCATCTCGGTAGTTAAACCATCCTCTTCCAAAAGCACCATATCCGCCTGGTCCCGGGAAAGCTCCATCTCAGAGATTATCTTTCCTTTATCATCTTTCTCCATCAGCTTTAATGTGCCATCGGGCATCTTGACCAAACTTTTTGTATTTCCGGTATCCGGGTCGGTAAGCTGGGTTATTGTCTGGCCCGGATAGAACTCATCCCGCTCTTGCGCTGGCTGAGTTGCATCAGAAGATGCGGGTGAGGCGGGGCTTTGGGCGGGGGCCGGTTGGCTTGAGACACCGCTTCTATTTTTCATCTGGGTCGCCTCCTCCAGCCTCTCTGTAAGGCTGCCCTGGCCATAGCAAAAATATGCAGGACAAAAACAACAAAAGAATAAAACACCTACTGCACATAACCAGATCAAATTCTTAGCTTTCATGATCGCCCTCTTCTTGTTACTGGTTAATCAATCCATCTAACCTATAGATAGTCTCTTTGACCGGCTCAAGTTCAAACTGACCATGCACCAGATAAAAAATAAGTTTCTCCATATAGAGCTCTCTGATCCAATTAAGCGTATCTAGCGAAACCGTCTGCCGCTGCGCATCCTCGAGCGTATCGATCAGGGCCCTTTCTATTTTAAGCTCAAGCTCCCGGGCTTCTATTTCGGCCAATTCATGATTCATAAACCTTGCCGGCTGAAAGTGCTCTTTTGCACCACCGCATACCGGACATATCTGGGAATTATCTTTGTACTTTTGCGGATACAATACCACGCATTCCTCACAAGGGATTATAGTGCCCTGCTGCGGCTCATCTGTAAAACCCATGCTCATGCCGAGCAAAGATAATATTACCACCGCCATTATGAATCTATATAAACAATTCATAAATGGATTGCCTCCGCTACTATATGTGATATAATGTTTTATAGGACAACTAGTATATTTTACCCCTTAAAATATGGAAAGGCAAGAATGAATAAGAAAGTTAATTTCAGCCTATATCTTGACATGGTCATACTGGCTTTGTTTAGCCTTTGCCTGACTGCCACAGCCCAGATAGCAAACGGCCCACATAAGACCTACTATGACGATGGCACGCTCAAGACCGAAGCCATCTATGAAGATGGGAAACTAAACGGAGAAGCCAAGGCATATCATCCTAACGGCCAAATTAAAACAGAGGTTAATTTCAAAGACGGAAAACGCCACGGCCAGAGAAAGGTATATAATGAGTTGGGCCAGCTGCAAGCCAAAGAAAACTACAACATGGGAGTGCTTGATGACATAAGCTGCTCCTATGTACCGGAAACAGGAAGAATATTTGTGGTCTATCCCTATAAAAACGGCAAATTACACGGCACGCACACTGTATATTCCCGCCAAGGCCTGGAAGGACAGAAGTTCATTGAAGAAGAATACGTTGAGGGAAAAAAAGAAGGCCGTAGCGTTATGTTTAACTTAAATGGCACCCTTTCCAAAATCTCGACCTACAAAAACGACCTCCTTGATGGCCCCACCACACATTACGATGAAAAAGGCTTACCTATCCGCTCGGAGATCTACAAGGAAGGCGTAAAAGTAGAATAAAAAAGCCCCAAGGAATCATCCTTGAGGCTTTTAAATTTCTAAAAAAGCTATTTATGCCGCGTAAATAAGCAAACCGCCGATTACCAATGCCGAAATAGCGAAAAGACGAAGAATGCCCGCCGACCTGGAAGAAAGCCATTTAATGCGGTCTTTCATCTTATCCGGACCAAGCACGATTATGCCTATTCCTTTGAGCAATGCTATAATGCCCATCAGGATCACATACCACCTGACCTGGCAACGGGAAGCGGCCAATAACATTACAATGCCGAATAGAATGCTTATCACCGCACATACGTAGAGATTATTCTTCTTAACTGCCAGACTCCAGGATTTTTTCATCAGGTCCTGGCGCACAAAAAACACCACTCCGGCAGCCAAAATAAGAATACCCAAAAGCTTTACCAATGCGACCATAATCTGACCTCCTTTTCTTACACAAATTATACCCCTAAAGCCTGGAAATCTCAAGAACTATCTTAATGCCTGTTTTTAAAGACGCCCTTGAAATATGTTGCCGTTTTCGTCTTTTTGCTGTACAATATTGCCATGAAAACGAATAGATTCTTTATTATCATAATAACATTTACCATTTTACTCTCACTTTTTCCCCAAATCTCCTATACAGCTCCTACCAACGGCACATATTTTCCCGAACAAGGAAAGAGCGAAGCGGGTTATGAATATAACTATATGCATAAAAGGCAGCTACGCCGCGATTACGGGGCCTTAAGGATACGCGACCATTTTTATGTCTGTTCTGTAGGCGTGTTTGACTGGCTTGCGGTCAATGGAAAAATAGGCTTGGGCGACATAAGGCATACTGACGACATACATCGTCCGCAAATAGATTATGAACCCGGCTTTGCCGGAGGATATGGCTTTAGGATTAAGGCCTATGAGGACAAAGAGAAAAAGCTCTCTTTGATTTTTGGGTTTCAGCACATAAGCGTACACCCGCTTGATGAGGAAATGGAAGAAGATAAGTTCGAGGGAGTCGCTGACGATCAACATGTCTCTGCTATAATAGCCAAGGAATTCACTAACTTCACTGCTTATGCAGGGATCAGGGGTGCAGAATGCGATATCATCTATGGAGTGAACGGTCAGGCAAGAAAAAGACGCACTTCTAAAAAGTTCTTTGGCGTGACCAGCGGTGTAGATATTTATCTATTTGACCATAAAATGCGCTTAAACTTTGAAGGCCGGTTTATTGACGAGACCGCCGTCTCCACTACAATAACCTACCTCTTTTAAAAACACTCTCTTTAAGTAGACAACCCATAAGAAGGATCCCATATCATAGTCATATCCACAAACTCGACTATTTTAAACCTATCATCATCAGAGACCTGGGTAAAAACAATGCCCAGGCGGTATGACCTCTCCCTTAAGGGCATATTGTATCTGACTTCCCCTTCTATCTGCATTGTCCGCGATTGATTATTGAATTCATTGTTTAAGGTAAAGCTAATTGAAAGCACAGCCCCTTTAGGGATATTCTTCTCTGTCAAGATAGCCATTCCATCCGCGCTTAAATCTATCATTATCGAAGAAAACTCCCGGCCCTCAAGCCACATCTCCGTCTCTATATGTTTGGAAAGCTTATAAGTGACGGTAAAGGCTGCTTTTATCCTTTTAGACTTGCGCCTATCGGGCCCACTATATACTCCAGCTACAGCTTCGCTCTCCATCTTATCAACCTTTCTATATTATAATCTGGTTAGTCCTGCATATCTCGGCATAGCTGCGGGCGCTGTCCCTGATTGTGCGCTGCTGGCTCTGATAATCGACTTCCACCAGCCCAAAACGGGCCCTGTAACCGTCTGCCCACTCAAAGTTATCCAGCAAAGACCAGTGCAGATAACCTATTATATCCGCGCCGTCTTCAATAGCTTGGTGTATCTGGACCAAGTGATCGAGAATAAACTTAGCCCGCTTTTTATCTTCTTTATCGGCCAGTCCATTTTCGGCCACAACAATGGGTATGCCGTATTTTTTCAGTTTGACCAAAGCCTGATATATCCCAAAAGGATATATCTCCCAGCCCAGATCAGTTACATCAGCCCTTTTACTCCTACTTTCCCTAAAAAGCTCTTTGGGATTTAAGATATCCAGGCTTGCAAATTCACGAGTATAATAGTTAAGTCCGATAAAGTCAATAGTTTTTGCCGAAGACTTAAAGATTTTGGCCATCATATAGTCATTAAAGAAATAATCCTTAAACTTTGCCGCCAACTTATCTAAGATAGAACCGCCCCTGTAGGGTTGAAAGATCCTGACGTTTTTGGTAAGACCGACATAGGTATTTTTGTCGGGGAACTGCTCGCTTATTTTATGGATAGCAAAATATGCCTGGTTGTGCGCCTGAACCATATGCCTTATTATACGGAAAAACTGAAAACCGATATTTTTACCCGGCGGCCAGGTCTTATCAAAATAGCCCTTGTATAAAAAGACCATCGGCTCATTAATCGTAAACCAGTAATTGATATGCTCGCCTAATTCCCGGCATACCTTAGTGACATATCTCTGAAAAAGAGAGACTATCTCCCGGTTCTCAAAACCCCCCATCTCTGATACCCAGATAGGAAGGCAAAAGTGAAAAAGCGTCACCGCGGGGGTCATCCCCCGCTCCTTTAAGGCCAATATCACCCTTCGGTAATGCTCAACGGCTTCCTGGTTCCACTCACCGCGCTTGGGCTCTATCCTGCTCCATTCCAAAGAGAAGCGATGCATATTATGGCCCAACTCTTTGGCAATATCAAAGTCTTGGTTATAAAGATGGTAATGGTTGCAAGCAAGTGCACAACGCTGGCCGTCGGCTATCCTGCCATCCTGCTGTTCCCAGAGCCACCAGTCATTGTTGGTATTTGCCCCTTCTACCTGATAGGAAGAAGTGGCCGCTCCCCAGAAAAAGCCTTCCGGAAATATCAGAGCCTTTGTCTTTTTATCCATAATCCTCTATTGAAACCACAAACCTGTTACTAAGTATTCACCGTCTCTTTTGGAGATCACAAGTTTGATCAATATATCGTCTTCTGTATTATCAAAATCGCCCTTCCAGAGCACTACCGTCATCTGTCCTTGATCCAAAAATCCAAAATATTCTCTTGATACATATTCTCCGATCGAACTCTCTATCTGGCTGTCGGTCTGGGCAAATTTCGCCTCCGAGACGGCCTCTTTGAGCGTCTGATCCAAGTGAGTGGAATATTTGACGTAATCATTGTTCTTAAAACCCTCTAAAATAGTATCCAATATAGGCTCCGCTACCGCCCGCACCTCTTCATCGCCCCCGCCTATTACATCAGCAAATACAGGCTGCGCAATAATGCAAAACAAGGCTAAGGAAAAAAACACGATACCCTTCATGAAACACCCCTTCCTGATTTTATTGAAACCACATCCCGGCCGCATAATATTTGTCCCCTTTTCTGTTTATCACCAGCTTGATCAATACATCATCATCGATCTTAGTAAACCGCGCCTTCCAGAGCGCTACCGTCATATTACTCTGATTCAAAAAACCTATATATTCCCGGGAGATATATTTGCCCATTTTTTCCTTGACCTGAGTATTGGCCTGAATATACTTGTCTCTGGTCAAAAGGTCTCTATGTGCTTCATCCGCCTGGCTTAAATACTTCTGATAATCGTTTTTCTCTAAACATTCCAAAAGGACTTCCAGGACCGGATTTGCTATTTTCTCGACTTGCTCATCTGCGCCCTCTATCACATCAGCAGATAGAGGCTGCGCAATAAGGCAAAACAGAGCCGCCAGAAAAACTGCAATATTTCTCATAAATTACCCCTTTCTCGCTCAAAAGTAATATTTTTGCGTACCTATAATTATATCCCTAAAGATAAAAAGCCTCAAGAGTTATCTTGAGAGCTAAAAAGGGACACTTTCCTGCTTGAGAGCCAAACACTTTCCCGATTAGGCTGGAAAGCGTTTCTTACACTTACATGCGCTACCCCTAAGGTTGTTCCTCAAGCTTTTGCAGTTTCATGCCCACTAGGGCCAGCTCTTCCGTAAACTCCACCACCAACCGTCCAAGCATATTTACTTCTGATTTCAAGTCTGCAACTTCTTTCTCAAGGGCGGCCACCTTTTCCTTCAGGACTTCCATATCGTCTCGCGGTCCGATTGGTGCTGCAGAAACAACTCCCACGATAACACAAAAAGCCAATACCACCAATAACACTTGCTTCATATTCCACTCCTTTTATTGATAGCGTGAATTTTGTACCTAAGAAACAGAGAAAACGTTTCTTGTATGTATTTTGATAATCTTACTCTATCTCGGGACATATGGTTTCCATGGTCTCTGCGAGTTCTCTGGCATGATCTCTATTTTGGATGGAGAAATTCTGCATCGCCATTGTACAATCCATCATCGCCTGAAGGCCCTGACTCTGAGATTCTGTATCAAATTCAGCCTGTGCATCCGACTCTTGCGCACCCTGTAATATGGCCGACAATTTTTCTATCTCCGCCTTGTGTCTCTGGCCAAATTGCTTTACCTGCGTAATACACATATTGGGATCATTCATATTGCTCTCGATGATATCCGCCAAGCCCCCATATATAGTAACCATCATCTCTCCCTGGTCCTGGGCACAGGTTGTAGGCACCAATGAAAACATACAGGTAAGTCCGGCAAGAAAAAATATTAAAGACTTTGTCACCTTGGATACCTCCCCTTTTTGATCTGTTTCAAATAGCCTGATGGAAAAAGCGGCAGGAGCATGTGTCCTGCCGCTTGTAAAACAACTCTAATATCAATAAGTTTCCTCGGGCTGGGGGAAAACTTCTTCTATGGCACTGCCGAGTTCTTCGGCGTAATCCCCATTCTGCATAGAGAAGTTCTGCGTAGCCTCCATAAACCTGTTCATCTCCTGAAAGCCCTTACTCTTGGCCATCTCTTCCATGGCGTCCTGTATCTCCCCCATGTCCACATCTTCATAGGAATACTCTTCCTGCATCGCTTGTTCTCTATTTCCCTGAGAGACCTCTGTAATCCTATCGATCGCGCTTCTGTGTTTTGCGCCAAAGGCCCTGATCTCGGAAATGCATCGGTCTGGATCATTCATATTGCTCTCGATGATATCCGCCATCCCTCCGTAGATCTCTACCATCAGAGCCTGCGGATCCTGGGCACTGGCTGTAGGCACTTGGGAAAACACACAAGCTGCGGCTATAAGAGCACATGCCAAAAACTTTGCCACTTGGACACCTCCTTTTTTTCTTTTATCTATTTTAGATACTTGGTCAAAAGCCGACTTATATGCTTATTCTCAGCGTACTTTTCCGTCTTCCAAGATGTGGCGATCTGCTTTTTGTTCTTCTTCCAAAGCCCATAAAAATTCTCCCAGCCGTATATCGGCCCTGCCCTCCTTACCCAAGCTGGATCGGGCAGATACTGCCATATGCCGTCGGGAAATACATTGTGGGCTACGCACTTATAGGACCAATATGTCCAGTGAAAGCCGAACTTATTAAAACATTGTAACACATCTTCTAGATAATGCAACTCCCCAAAATCTTTTGGCGAGCGGTAATTGATGCCGAACTCACCTACATAAATGGGCACCTGCCATCTTTTGGCCTGGCGGGCGTAACCGGCAATATAGTTATAGACACGTTTTTTATCCCAATATAGGCCATCGACCTTGCCCGGATACTTAAGCTGGGGTTGCAGGTTAAAGGTAAAGCTCAATGGTAGATAGACATGGATGCTGTAGGCTATGTTTTTTCCTTTTGCTTTTCCTAAAAAGGATAGTTTTTGACCGTAACAGTTGCCCTCTAGGAAGATGATGTGTCTTTGATCTACTTCCCTGATCGCTCTGATCGCTTGGTTATAGAGACGGGAAAGCAACTTATCATTGTCTATTACCGCTTCATTTAAGATATCGTATCCGGCCACAGTGGGTTCATTACTATAGCGGCGGGCGATCTTGCGCCAGAGAGAAAGATATAGCTTTTGGTATTTTTTCTCTCTCCAGAAACGGGCCCGGCCGTCTGAGTCACTGTGCCAGTCGTGGTTTTGTGCACCCGGCGCGGCATGCATATCAATGATACACCAGATCTTTTCTTTCTTGCACCAGGAAATGACCCGGTTCAAATAATCCCATCTGCCTTCATAGGCCAGCAGGCGGTAATTAAAGGGGATGCGCAGGCAATTGGCGCCCATTTTCTTTATACGCCGGATATCGCGACAAGTGATGAAGTTTTGCCTGTAGAGTGATAGGAATTCTTCAAGCTCTCTTGCCGAGTTTTGACGGATAAAATTGCGTTTAAAGATATGGGCGGCGAAATTGCGGCCGCGGAAGAAATACCCTTCAAGCATCAGCCAAGAACCTAAGTTTACTCCGCGCAAGAAGACTTTCTTACCCCGCTTATCGACTATATCTTTTCCCCTGACTTCTAACCAGGGCATTTGTCTTTTCAAAGCCAGACCTCCTTTGTATGAAAGATATTCTCTATTATAGCAAATTCCTGAATAGAAAGCTCCTCCGGCCTGCGCGCGGAATCTATCCCTGCCTTGCGTAAAATATTGTGTAAGTCATCTTTTTTTATATTTTTTAGCTTATGGAAAAGCGAATTGAGTATCGTTTTTCTTCTTTGGTTGAAACAGGCGCGCACTATTTTAAAGAACTGCTCTTCGCTGTGTACCTGAACCGGTGGCTCGACCAGCATAGAAAAGTGCACAAAGACAGAGTTGACTTTGGGCTGGGGATAAAAGGCCCGTTTTGGTATAGTAAAAAGAAGCTTCGGGTTTGTATAATACTGCACCAGGACACTTATTGAGGCATAATCCTTTGTGCCTCTTTTGGCTGCTAGGCGCCGGCCGACCTCCTCCTGTAGAGTCACATAAATATCATGTACTTGCATACGCTCTTTCTCAAGCAAATAAATAATGATCGGGGTGGTAATATAATAAGGAAGGTTTCCTACCACCTTAAAGACCTTGCGGCCCAAATCCGCTAGATCTGTCTCTAAGATATCCTCATGGATGACTTTTAGGTTCTTGCACTTGGCAAGGTTCTTCTGAAGTAAATGGGCCAAGGCCCGGTCCTTCTCAATCGCTACCACTCGGGCGGATTTATCAGCTAAATCATCTGTGAGCGCACCCAGACCCGGACCTATCTCCAGGATATCCTCGGTCTCTTTTATATCGATGGCCTTGATTATTTTGTCCTTCATATAGGCATCGACAAGGAAGTTCTGCCCCCTGCGTTTGCTGATAGAGAGCTTCTCTTCTTTCAAGATTTTTTTAATCTGTGCGGGGGTAAGTATCATCTTCTTCTTGCCAGAGACGGATATTTTCTAAACCTTCTCTTGTTTTTTCATCAGCGGGTTTTAGTTTTGCCGCTTTTTCATAAGCGGCGATGGCCTGGTCTGTATTACCTAAGTGATTATAGATATTTCCCAGGTTATTATATGCGCTGACACAGCCTGGGTCAACTTTTATTGCTGCCTTAAGTGCGGCGATGGCCTGGTCATAGTCCCGGCTTTTAAAATAGAGGAATCCCAGATTGAT
Source organism: Candidatus Omnitrophota bacterium (assembly GCA_016939375.1). GTDB lineage: Bacteria > Omnitrophota > Gorgyraeia > JAFGHF01 > JAFGHF01 > JAFGHF01. The sequence continues at coordinate 47,596 of JAFGHF010000012.1, forward strand.
ATAGGCATTGATATAATTGGGATTGAGGGAAAGGGCCTTATTGTATGAATCTCTGGCTGCTTTATCTCTTCCTATTTGTTGATAGGCCCGGCCCAAATTATAATAGGCCTTTGCATAGGCGGGTTTTTTGTCAATGGCCCTATTAAATGAAGTTATCGCGTCTTCAAAGCGTCCGCTAGCATAATAGACATTGCCCAGGTTATTGTAGACCTCGGCATAATCGGGGTTTAGGTCTATCGCTTTTTTAAAGGCGCCCAGGGCCTTATCGATTTGGCCATCACGCAGATAGCGCTCACCCAGATTATTATAGGTCTTGGCACTGTCCATAGAATATTCCAGGATAGTCTTATAAAATATGACGGGTGAGTTCCAGTAATGATTCTGCCTTATTGTCAGGCTTGAGTAGAAGACTAAAAAGGCTATGGCCATAGGTATAGCGATAAATCTCCCTTTTTTTGCGGCAAAGAGTACGCTTAATTCCCGGGCAATGATTAGGAAAAACCCGATTGAGGGCACATAGAGCCAATGCTCGGCCATGTAGGCGTTTATAGGATAGAGATTGGCCTGGGGCAAAAGCGTAATCATAAACCAGGCCACACAGAAAAAATTAAACTTATCGCGCTTTCTTACCCTGAAAGCATAGACGAACGCAGCGACCATCATGGTTATACCAGCGAGCACCTTGGGGTCTTGCCATGAAAAAAGTTTGTCAGTATACTCCATGTGTAAATCAAAGGGCAGGACGATCAGCTTAAGATAACTGAAGAAAGCGGCAAAGAAACCCGGTATTCTCTGCGCCAGTGTAGTCTCCACTGCCAGATGGGCCAATAGAAAATGAAATAGGGTAAATCTTAAGGTAATATATACAAGGGCCAAACCGCTTATTGTGAAAAATTCTTTTTTGTGCAGCTTTTTTTGGAAGCTGTAGTGATATAAAAGCAAAAGCAACGGCAAAACAAGTACATTCTCCCGGGATAAAAGTGCAAAAACATAGCTTAAAAGCATCAGCACATAGAACTTTGTATTTTTGGCGGATGAGTTCTTGATGTAAAAGATTATAGACAAAAGCATAAACAATAAAGACAGGGAGTCTGAGCGCCCGGAGATATAGGTCACTGCCTCTGTATGCAGGGGGTGCACGATAAAAAAGAGGCTCGCTAAATATGAGGTGATAAAATCATCCCATAGCAGGCTCACCAACCAAAAAACGGCCAAGCCCGCCAGGATATGTAGAAGTATGTTGCTTAAGTGATAGCCCCGGGGATTAAGCTTCCAGAGGGCATGGTCAAACATATAAGTAAGCATCTGAAAAGGACGGTAGAAGCCGTAGTTTTTACCTGAACCCTCGGCAATATCCTTGGTAAACACGCTCTTTAGATGTGTGTAACTTCTGATATATACATTATCCCTGACTAGGACCTCATCATCCCAGATAAAAGGCCCGTTTAAGGAATTACCATAGACGATAAATCCTAAGACTGCGATAGACACTAAAGCGATGATGCTCTTTTTATTCATCTTTGATATATGGTTTAAGGATCTCATCAAGCGTGGGGTTGTTGCTTCCTAACTCTTTTGCCTTTTTATAGGCCTGGACAGCCAGATCATAGTTTTTTGTGCGATAATATGCCACAGCTAGATTGCCGTAGCCTTCGGCAAAGCCGGAATCGAGCTGGAGCGCCTTTTTATAAAAATCAATCGCCTGTTCATACTTCTTGTTAAGAAAATTGACATTGCCCAGGTTAAAATAGGCCTTCATGTATGTATGGTCCAGCTCTATTGCCTCTCTATAATATTCGCTGGCCTTTTGATACTCCCCCATAGCCTCATAGGCCACCCCTGAGTCATAATGGCTTTCAGCTATGTCAGGATTAAGCTCTATTGCCTTTTGATATTCACCGATAGCAGCTTTATATTGTTTCAGAGAGACATAGAGATTGCCCAGGTTTATGTGTACATCGGCTCTTCGGGGATCGAGCTCTATTGCCTTTTTAAAGGCAGCCAGGCTCTCTTTTTCCCTACCCGACTCGCGATAGGCCAATCCTAAATAGGTATGTGGCCGCTCGTATCCGGGATCGATCTCAATCGCCTTTTTATAGGCCGGGATCGCTTTATCCGGTTTTCCTATATCGTCATAGGCCAATCCCAGTTCGCTATAGACCCTTGCGCTATCCGGGGCATAACACAAGGTCCTTTGATAAAAGGAAATAGGCTCGCGCCAATAATCATTCTGGTTTACGGTAATAAAGGTATAACATACCAGGATCAGAATACTTGAGATAATGACAAAGTTCCTCTTTTTATCATAAAGGGTAGTTAAAGGCCTGGCCAGCAAAAGGCAGAAACCGATAGAAGGAATATACAACCAATGCTCGGCCATGTAGGCATTTAAGGGATAGAGGTTAGAAACAGGAAGAAGTGCCACAAAAAACCACAAAAGCGAAAACTTATAAATGTCTCGTCGCTCTCTATCCCTTAATATATATACCAGCGAGAGCACAAAGATAAAAAGGCCAAAGATCGCCTTCGGGGCGGCCCAGCTAAATGTCTGATTGCCGTATTCCATGTGCAGGCCAAAAGGTAAAAACAACAGCCTGATATAGGTGGTGATGGCTACAAAGAATCCGGGAAGCCTCTGGAAAAAGGTAGTCTCTGCTGCCTGGGCCAAGATAGATCTAAGTAAAGTTGCTCTAATAATGATATAGACAAACGCTATGCCCAGTATGGAAAAAAATGGACCACTTTTTAACTTCTCTTTGAAGATATAGTGATAGATGAGTAAAAGCAAAGGTAATATCAGGGTTATCTCCCGGGATAAAAGGGCCAGGATATAGGCGATGAGCATTAAAAGTAGGCTTAAGATATTTTTTATCTTCAGGTATTTTATATAGTAGATAAAGGCCAAGAGCATAAACAGCAAGGCCAGAGGATCTGAGCGGCCGGAGATATAGCTTACTGCCTCAGTATGCAAGGGATGCAGCAAGAACAAAAGTCCGGTCAAAATCGAAAGGATGTGGTCATCATAAAGCATCATGATAAACCAAAAAACGCACAGTGCCGAGAGAATATGCAAGAGCACATTGATCAGATGATAGCCTATAGGATTCAGCCTCCAGAGCTTAAAATCAAGCATATAGGTAAACATCTGCAGGGGTCTGAAAAAACCGCTGCCCTGCTTTGCGCTTGATGAGATATCTTTGGTGAAAAGCTTGGGAATATGCTTGAAGTCTTTTACGTAGACATTCTTCTCGATCAGATTGGTATCGTCCCAAACAAACTCTCCCTTTAGCGAATTGGCATAGGCTAAAAGGCCCAAGGCACAGATCAAGACACAGCTAAACAGGATTATTTTTTTATTCATCTTTGATATATGGCTTAAGCACCTCGGCCAAAGAGGGGTTATTAAACCCCAGTTCCTTTGCCTTTTTGTAGGCCTCGACAGCTAGATCATACTTTCCCGCGCGATAATATGCCACGGCCAGGTTGCCGTAGCCTTCGGCAAAGCGGACGTTTAACTCTATTCCCTTTTTATATGTAGCGATGGCCTTATCGACCTGGCCTGTTCTTAAGTAAATATTTCCCAGATTATTGTAGGCGATCTCTAAATCTGGCCTTAACTGGATCACCATCTGGTATGCGTTGATGGCCTCTTGGTCTTTTTCAGCGATATCATATAACATACCTAGATTATAACAGGCCTCTATGTAATCGGGCTTTATCTCTAATGCTTTTTTGCAGTGGAAAATGGCCTCTTGGTATTTGGTCTGTGATAGATATATACTGCAGAGTTTATTGTGGGCATCGGCATTTTGGGAGTCGCTCTCTAAAACATTTTTGTATGCGGCTATGGCTTCTTGCGGACTTCTGTGGGTATAAATAAGCCCCAGATTATAGTGTGCCTCGGTAATCTCAGGGTCAAGCTCGAGTGCCCTTTCATAGGCGGCGATGGCCTGTTTTTCTTTTCCTTGGGCCTCATAGACGCTACCTAGGTTGCTGTAGGCCTTGGCAAAACGGGGATTGATAGCAAGTGCCTTTTTATAAAAACCGATGGCCTTCTCATAGTCTTTGTTGTTAAAGTCTAAGTTGCCCAGGTTAAAATAGGCATTGGCATGCCCGGGGTCTATCTGCAGGGCCTTTTTATAACACTGCCTGGCCTTATCTTCATCATTTGACTTTGCATAGACTAATCCCAAATTATTGTAGGCCTGGACAAAGTCAGCATCCACTTGGATAGCCTTTTTATAATACTCTATCGCCTGGGCATACCTTTGGCTGTTATCATAGACTATGGCTAAGTTATAAAAGCCTTCAGAGACTTCGGGTCCCAGCTCTATCGCCTTTTTGTAGGCGGCGATGGCCTGTTTTTCTTTTCCTTGGGCCTGGTAAATAGTACCGATATTATTATAGGCGGAAGGATAGTCGGGCTTTAACTTGATCGCTTCGTTATAAGCGGATAGAGCTTCTTTGTGTTTTTCTCTTTCTTTATATTCGTTTCCTAAGTTGTAATGTGCCCTTGAGCTGTCCGGGACATAGCTTAAGGTCCTTTTGTAAAAAGAGATCGGCTCGCGCCAGAAGGTGTTTTGTATTATGGTAAGGCTTGAATAAAGAATAAGCAAAAGCCCAAGCATAGTAATGGCTGTTGCTCTTCTTTTTTTAACGCTATATAGAGAATCAAGCCCTATAGCCATAAGCAGGAAAAATCCTATCGAGGGAAGATACAGCCAATGCTCGGCCATGTAGGCATTTATGGGATAGAGATTGGATGAGGGAATCAGACCGATAAAAAACCACATTATCGCAAAAAACACTACTGTCTTTGTCCTCTTTGCTTTGAGAGAAATCCCGGTCAATAAGACAAATATAAAAATACCCGCCAGGGCAGCCGGATCTGTGATGTTGAATACCCTGTTTCCGTATTCCATGTGCAGGTCAAGGGGCAAGAAAAGCAACTTTATATAATTTGCCAAGGCCTTAAAAAACCCGGGGACTCTCTGGAGAAAAGTGGTCGAGAAACTCACCTTCTCGATCAGAAAGCGCAGTAAAGTAAGGCGCAAGGCAATATAGAAAAGAGACACAACCACCAAAAAGCCAAATGACTTTTTCTTTATTTCTACCTTAAAGCTGTAGTGATATATAAGCAGGAGGATCGGTAAGATCAGGACTATCTCTCTGGATAAAAGGGCCAAGGTATAGGCAATGAGCATCAGCAAAAAAAATGAATTCTTACCCGTATTGATGTTCTTTAAATAAAAGGCTAAAGATAGCAGCATGAATAAAAGCCCAAGGGTATCGGAGCGGCCGGAGATATAGCTTACCGCCTCTGTGTGTATCGGGTGCACCAAAAACAAAATGCTGCAACTTAAAGAAAGAAACATATTTTTAAATAAGATATTGAGCAAGTAAAAAAGCGCAAGCGCTACCAAGATATGCAAGATAATATTAGTCAGGTGATAGCCGAATACATTGAATTTCCAAATGGCATAATCAAACATATAGCTCAAGAGCTGTAAGGGCCGGTAAAAACCGTATTTACCCTCTACCCCGCTTATATCCTTACTGAAGATATCTCCTAGATGAGAGAAACTCCTGATATAGACGTTTTTCTCGATCAAGTGCTCATCGTCCCAGACAAACTCACCTTTTAAAGAGTTGCCGTAGACTACAAAACCTAAGGCGACGATCAATATTATAGAAAAGACAGTAGCTCTATTCATTGTTTTTCCTGTATGGCGTGAGTAACTCCAATAATCTTTTATTGGCATAGCCTAATTCTTCTGCCTTATCGCAATATGCGATGGCCTCTTCGTACCTTTGCTGGCGGTAATAACCAACGGCCACATTATAATAGGCCTGGGCAAGGTTTGGATCTGCTTCTATCGCCTTTAAATAGGCCTGTATGGCCTGGTCATTTTTTCCCAATGAGCGATAGCGGTTGCCCAGATTATTGTAGGCGGCGGCGTAATCGGGCCTGCACTCAACTGCCTTTTTATAATTTTCTATGGCTAGCTGGTCTTCGCCCAGCCTGACATACATATTAGCCAGATTGTAATAGGCATCTGCCTGTTTGGGGTCAGCGGCAATGGCCTTTTTATATTGTTCTATCGCCTCAAGGTGTTTTCCTTGCGCGGAATAGAAGTTACCTATATTATTGTAGGCCTCGACAAGCGCGGGGTCTAACTGGGCTGCTTTCTTTAAAGATGAAATCGCATTTTCTTTATCGCCCAGCATATAAAAAGATAGGCCCATGTTGTTATATGCCTTGGCAAAGCCGGGATCAATGGCTATCGCCTTTTTGTATTCGGCCAGCGCCTCTTTGTGCCTTGCCTGTTCTCTGTATTGGTTGCCCAGATTGTAATGGGCCTGGGCCAGGCTGGGGCTAGTAGAGATTGCTTTCTTGAATATCTCTTGCGCCAACTCGTCCTCTCCCAAGGCGCTATAGATATTGGCCAGGTTATTATAGGCATCTCCGTAATCAGGATTTAAAAAAATGGCCTTTTTAAACAGCTCAACGGCCTCTTCTTTCTTATTCAGCACCCCGTAGGCCAACCCCAGATTGTTGTAGGCCTCGGCAAGCCCGGGGCTAATCTGGATAGCCTTTTTAAAAGCGGCCACCGCCTGCTTCTCGGCATTGATAGCGCTGTAGGTAAGACCCAGATTGTTATATGCCCGGGCATAATCAGGATCAAGCTCTATGGCCTTATTAAATGAGGCAAGGGCCTGGTCTATCCTTCTTAAATGATAATAGGAAAGGCCCAGATTATTATGTATCTTGGCGGAGTCAGACTTAATGGCGATGGCCTTTTCATAGGCCGCAATGGCCTTCTGGTGCTCACCGGCCTTGGCCAGCACCATGCCCAGATTATTGTAGATCCTGGAAGTCCCTTGTGTATGCTCCAAGGTCTTTTGATAAAAGTTAAAGGCGCTTTGCCAGTATCTGTTTTGTCTTGCGGTCAAAGAGGAATAAAAGCCCAATAGAGCCAGACAAAGGACAATAGCCACAATACGGTATTTTTTATTGGCTATTGCCCGCTCAAAGATACGGGCTAAGACCAGAAAAAAACCTATTGCCGGGACATATAGCCAGTGCTCGGCCATGTAGGCATTGATGGGATAGAGGTTGGATACAGGCATAAGTGCGATAAAAAACCAGAGTAGCGAAAAAAGATATAAGCTACGACCCGTCCTTCTTCTTTTGACATAGATAAATGAAAGCCCAAGGAAAATCACCCCCGCCACGG
>JAFGHF010000003.1 GCA_016939375.1 Candidatus Omnitrophota bacterium
CTGAACATACATTGGGTAAGACCTTACTGGAGTTGACCGCAGTTTTACTTATTGTCGGCATCCTGGCCGGACTGGGGATAACCCGGTATCTTCGGGTTGGGGAGTTGACAAGGGCCAATGAGGCGGTATCCTCTCTTGAGCAGATATACCACGGGGAAATGATTTACCGGGAGGAAGAAAATACCTTTTGGCCGTTTGCGGCTGTGGAAAACAACATTGCCACAATCAACAGCAAATTAAGACTCACCCTGCAACAGCAGGCCCAGCGTAACTGGGACTATTCTGTAACTGCGCCTACAGCGGATACCTTTATCGCCACGGCAACGCGGACTAGCGGCAGGAATGTGGGTGAGACAATTAATATCAATCAAGGCGAAAATATTGATAAAAGCGGATGGACTCCTTAATCGGAAACAGGGCCTGACTTTAATCGAGGTGATTATTTCTTCGTTAATCCTGGCCTTGAGCGTGGGTTGCGTGCTGTTTGTGTTCTCCTCCGAAAAGGGCGCGGTGGAAGGCACCTCGCGCAAAATGCAGGCGGCGAATTTTGCCCGGCAAAAGTTGGAGGTGTTAAGAAACCAGGTCCGGCCGCAATGGGATAATCCGGGAGAGTTATTGGAACAGACCGATCCCGGCTGGACAGGCTGGGAAAATTTAAGCGGCGGTGAATTGGGCTCGGGCGGAAAATTCCAGGGACTGGGCCGAAGATATAAAGTGAGAAATATCGACGCCGACGGCGCCGGTGAGCCGATAGATTATAAAGAGGTGACGGTAGTTGTCGATTGGGATGAGCCTTAAGAATAAACGCAGCTTTACCTTGATGGAGATACTGGTGGCCTTGACGCTGACCGGCGTAATTGTTCTGGCGGTAGCCAGTGTGGATGTAACCAGCCGGAGGTTCCTGAAGGCCGCCCAGGACAAAAGCAGAATTTACGATGAGGTCAAGATTGTCACCGAGCATATTGCCAAAAGTTTGCAGTCGGGCATTGGCGATATTCTTAACCCCGGCTTCAGCATTAGCGCTGGCGGCGGCACCATTGAGATCAACCAAGATAGCAATTACGACGGCAGGTTTGAGCCCTTGCTCGATACAATTACTCGGTATACATACCGCCCCCCCACTTATGATATTGTTTACGATCCGGATATCAGTGTCGCCGGAGATGAAGAGGTTATCTCCAAGCAGATGATAGCTAATTGTAATTTCGCCGCCGGGGCTGCGCTTAATGAAGTTGCGCTAAGTATCACCAGCCGTAAGGACCCGACTCTGGCGGCAAGTTCGGATAATCCCGAGACTATCTTGACCTCAAGCATAGTCTTGCGGGAAATGTCACTTAATTAAAAACGAGCCTTACGGGGCAGTAGCTCAGCTGGGAGAGCGCCAGAATCGCACTCTGGAGGTCGGGAGTTCAATCCTCCTCTGCTCCACCAAATTTTTAATTTTATGGCGATGAAAAAGAACAAAGTGTTACTTGTTTTATTTTTACTTGTTTGTAGCAATACCTGTTTTGCGCAGCAGGTAAAGGCACCTGTTGCCAGCGGTACCTATTATCCCGCCTCACCCAAGATTTTATCGGAAAGAATAAAACAATTTTTGGAATGGGCCGAGGTAAAGAAGGCAGATAAGAGAATATTGGCTTTGATTGCGCCGCATGCAGGCTATGATTATTCTGGAGGCGTTGCCGCTCACGCATATAAGCTGATCAAGGCCCAGCCTATCAGCACAGTAATCGTAATCGGTCCCAGTCACTACGTACGTTTTGAAGGATTTTCGGTATATTCCACGGGCAATTGGCAGACACCTTTAGGAAATGTCCCTATCGATACAGAAATAGCCCAGGCACTGATCGAATACGACCCAAAAATATTGTTTTACGAACCTGCCTTTGAAAAAGAGCATTCCTTGGAAGTGCAAATTCCTTTTTTGCAGATGGTTCTGGATGACTTTAAAATAGTCCCTATTGCCACAGGTAATCTCTCATATGAAAATTGTCAGCTATTAAGTGAAGCTTTACTTACTGCAACCAAAGACAGAGACGATATTTTAATAGTGGCCAGCACAGATCTGTCGCATTACCATCCATATCTCAAAGCCAATGAGATAGACGGTTTTACCATCGATGGGTTAAAAAAGTTTGATCCCCAGTCTTTATATTATAAATTCATCACTGAAGAATGTCAGGCTTGTGGCGTGACCGGAGTGATTGCGACTTTACTCTATGCTAAAGCCAAGGGCATAGCTGATGTCGAGATATTAAAGTATGCCAATTCAGGAGATGTGACCGGAGACAAAAGCAGGGTGGTTGGCTATCTGAGTGCAGCGATTTACGCCAATCCCGCAGGAAATCCTGTTTCTGGTGCGGCCGGGGCAGAGGAGGAGAAGATGGTTAAAGAAAACAGGGAAATGCTGAGCCCAGAGGAGAAGAAACGGCTTTTGGAGATTGCCCGAGAGACTCTCGACAAATACGTGCTTTCCGAAGAACGCTTGGAAGTCAAGGAAGACAATCCCGATTTAATGAAAGAGATGGGTGCTTTTGTGACGATCCATAAGCAGGGGCGTTTACGCGGATGTATCGGGAATATTATAGGCCGCCAACCATTATATCTAACTGTCCGGGATATGGCTATTGAGGCTGCTTCCAACGATCCTCGCTTTCCTGCCGTAGCATCAGATGAGTTAAAAGATATAGATATAGAGATATCCGTGCTTTCCCAACCCAAGAAGGTAGAAGACGTTAATCAGATCGAGATGGGGGTCCATGGGGTGATTGTCAAGAGGGGCTATGCCAGCGGAGTATTTTTACCGCAAGTAGCCACAGAGACAGGTTGGCAAAGAGAGGAATTCCTCTCTAATCTTTGTGCGCATAAGGCAGGGCTTGATCCTTTGGCCTGGAAACAAGAAGGCACAGAACTCTACAGCTTTACGGCCCAGGTTTTTGGAGAAAAGGAAAACAATTAAAGGCCTCTCAAAGCCTCTTATTTGTTTATGGGTTAGAAAATTAGGCAAAAATTAGATTTTAGGCCGGGTTTAACCCGGCTATTTTTATGCGCTTAATTTTTTGACAATTTTCTTAATTTAAGGTATTATAATAAGATAGGTTTAAAACACATAAATGTAAAAGATGAGCAGATTCTTCGTCCCCCAAAAGTCAATCAGAGGTTCTGTTGCTCTTATAACCGGAGCAGAAGCGCATCATGTGTTGGATGTCATGCGCCTTAAAAAGGGAGATGAGATACAGTTTTTCGATGGCACAGGCAAGGTCTATTTTGGGCATATTGTCGATGTGCACCCAAAGCAGCTTAAGGTGGAGATCGAGAACGTTTGGAAACAGACTGTGTCTTCGCGGATAGAAGTTACATTAGTCCAGTCTTTGCCCCGGAAGAACAAGATAGAGTATATTATTGAAAAATGCACCGAATTAGGCATTCAGACTATAATACCTACCCAGACAGCGCGCACAGTTGTACGATTGGATAAACAGAAGATATCTGCCCGTCTTATGCGTTGGCGCAAGATAGCTCAAGAGGCTGCTAAGCAGTGCGGCAGAACAGAATTGCCAAAGGTGGATGGCCTTTTGCCTTGGGTTGAAATCTTGTCTTTAGTCCAACGGTATGATTTGAAGCTTTTGCCTTGCCTTAGCGGCGATACCCGCAGATTAAAAGATGTGCTGCGTAATAACCAAAAGGCCGAGAAGATAGTCATTTTAGTCGGCCCGGAAGGCGGTTTTACTGCCGAAGAAAGAAATCAGGCTTGTAGCGCAGGCTGTATCCCTGTATCACTGGCAAATCAGACTTTGAAAAGCGATACAGCCGCAATCTCTGCATTGACAATGGTCAATTATGAGTTAGGTGGATAAGGTGCCAAGGTGAACAAAATAATAAAATGGAAATCATTTTCTAAGATCGACATTCTATTTTTGGGGCTGGTGACGCTGGCCTTTAGTTTGCGCTCTGTCTATCTTAAACAGACAATCAGATTTCTTGAACCTGGCCTTGGTTCGGACGGTCATTTTTATCTTAGCTGGGCCCGGGATATCGTCTTGGGCAATACTATAAACAGAGAAATATTATTCGCCCTCCCTATGTATCCTTATTTCTTGAGCGCGGTCTATATTTTTTCTAAGGGCGAGCTATTCAGCATATTGTTGATACAGATACTCATCGGTTCCATAAACTGTGGCCTATTATATATTTTAGGAAAGAAGCTTTTTAATCAACAAGTGGGGGTCATCGCTTCTCTTATCGGTTGCACTTATGGACTTTTTGTTTTTTATGACCGCATGTTTTTACCTGCGACCTTAGCTATCTTTTTAGCTATGATATTAATTCTGGCAATGGTTCAGGCCAGAGACAATCCCAGCGTTGAGAACTGGAGCATTGCGGGTTTTTATCTGGGCCTATGTATATTGACTAAAGCAGCTTTTTCTATGGTGTTCTTTATTATGATAGCGTGGATGATTTATGAGTACAGAAGAAATACTTTCAAAAAAGTCTGTGTTTATTGTCTATGTTTTATTATTCCTTCTTTCCTGTTGTTGGCCGGGTTGGGAGCGAGGAACTATTTAGTTACGGGAAATCTGGCGTGGGCCCCTGCTCACACAGGTATAAATTTCTATATCGGCAATAATCCTCAAGCAAACGGCCTGTTTAAAGTGCCTGAGCATATGCGCAGCACGCAAAAAGGCTTAATCGAGGATGCCCGGATTCTTGCCGAGAAAATGCAAGGCAAGCGCTTAGAGCCGCAAGAAGCATCGGGATTTTGGTTGAGCCGTTCCTGGGACTTTATTAAGACGCAACCCCTGCAATACCTGAGGCTGTTGGGTAAAAAGATTGTCTTGTTTTGGAATAGCAAAGAACATGTAGATGACGTAGAATATTATATTTTTAGAGAAAAAGCAGGCTTGCCGGTTCTTGGCCTCTCTTTTATGTTGCCGATAGCGCTATCGGGTATGTTTTCTTTATGGGGCCAGAGAAAAAGGATAGCGTTCTTATATCTTTTTATCTTTTCCTTGATGTTGTCTACAACCCTATTTTTTATCAATTCACGCTACAGGCTGCTAGCTATTCCCTTTTTAACGGTTTTTGCCGCTGCCTTTATATGGAATACCTTTGAAAGAATCAAAAGTAAAAAGTACAAAAGTTTATCTATATCGCTATTACTTCTTTTGGTATTGTACGTGTTAACGCATATAGATATAACTGCTGAACATACCCAGCTAAATTTCACTTTCCACTATAACAAAGGTGTCATTTATGCCGACCAGGGCCAATATCTTCAGTCAGAACAGGAGTTCCAAAAGGCACTTATGATAAATCCTTATGACTTTATGAGTTACTTGGGACTAGGTAATGTATATTACAAAATGAAAGATTTTCCCGCAGCTATCAATTCATATAAAAGGGCCTTGAGTATAAATCCATACTTCTATGAAGCCAATTTTAATTTAGGGATTATATATAGTGAAATGGGGCTGAAAAAGCAGGCAGAGCAAGAGTTTAGAAAAGTAGTAGAGCTTAAATCCGATGATTGTGCCGGCCACTATAATTTAGGAATTATTTATCAGGAGCAAGGAGAGATAGAGCGGGCCTTAGAGGAATATAACCTAGCCCTTGAGGCCGAGCCAAACCGCAGGGAGATCATATCGGCGATAGAGAAGCTCAAACAGGAAAGTAGCGAAGAGAAAGGCGACCCCAATGATTAAAGCAATAGTCTTGGCTGGAGGATATTCAACGAGGATCAAGTTAAAAACACCTAAGCAACTGGTCTCGATATCGGGCCGGCCGCTTCTGGCCCATACCCTGGACGTATTTGAGAGATGCAAACAAATCCAAAAGATAATTTTGGTGGCCAATAAAAAATATATCAACCAGTCTAAAGCTTTGATTAAGCAACGCGGATATAAAAAGGTGGAGCAGGTATGCAAGGGGGGTAGGACTAGGCAACAATCGGTTTTTAATGCTCTTAAAAAGACCAGGGATTGTGACTATGTGCTTATCCATGATGGGGTGCGCCCGTTTATATCCCGGGAGGACATACAGGAAGTGTTAAAAGCGGCAAAGAAATTTGGCGCGGCGACCTGCGCAGTCAAGGCGGTTGACACTATAGTGGAGAAAAAGGGCGCGTATATGGGAAAGATACTTCCCCGCAGGGTACTTTGGCGTATCCAGACTCCCCAGGCTTTTAAATTCGATTTAATATATAAGGCCCATCAGAGCGTGAGGGCCAAGGGTTTTTATGGCCTTAGCGATGATGCCCAGCTTATAATCAAAATAGGAAAAAAGGTAAAGATGGTCCAAGGCGATTATATGAATTTTAAAATCACAACTTACGCTGACTTAGAATTAGCGAAACTTATGTTAAAAAATAAGTGAGAACATAAGTTATGGAACATTATTTGACATTGGTCGATATAACTTATTGTTCGAACTTACCCTTGACATCTTTGCTCAAGGGTTCAATTCGCACAACAACTTACTTTTACTCTGCTCTGTAAGTTGTGTGCTCATTGAGGAGGAGAATATGCCTGAGATTTCCGTTATTATACCTGTTTTTAATGAAGAAAAAAACATCGGGCCGCTTTGCTCAAAGATAAAGGCTGCCTTAACGCCATTAAAGAGATCTTACGAAATTATTTTTGTAGATGACGGAAGCGGGGACAACAGCCTAAAAATACTTAAAGATATAGCCTCGGGCGAGAGGGCGGTGAGAATAATCAGCTTTACCAGGAACTATGGGCAGACGGCTGCTTTAGCGGCGGGTTTTGAACATGCTCAAGGTGATATTTTAGTGACAATGGACGCTGATTTGCAGCAGGACCCTGCGGATATACCCCGTCTTCTGCAGAAAATGGAACAAGGCTACGATATTGTAAGTGGCTGGCGGAAAGACAGAAAAGACGCGTTTTTGACCAGAAGGATGCCTTCGCAAATAGCGAATTGGCTTATTTCAAAGATTACTGCTGTGAATCTGCATGATTATGGTTGTACGTTAAAGGTGTATAAGAAGAAGGCCATAGAACATATATATCTCCATGGAGAAATGCACAGATTTCTTCCCGCCCTGGCCAGTTGGAACGGGATCGATATTGCGGAGGTTCCCGTTAAGCATCATAGGAGAAAATATGGAAAATCGAGTTATGGGTTATCCCGGACCTTCCGGGTGATCTTGGATTTGATAACGGTCAAGTTTCTGCTAAGTTTCTCCACCAGGCCAATTCAACTCTTTGGCGGCTGGGGTCTTTTATCATTGTTTTTTAGCGTAGTTTCGGGTACGGCTGTAATATTGATGAAACTTTTGCGCAATAAGGACATGACCGGTAATCCTTTGTTGTACCTAACGGTTTTACTAGTAGTCGTAGGCATTCAATTTATAATGATCGGTCTTCTGGGGGAGGTCATGGCTCGCATTTACCATGAAAGCCGTAAGCACCCTACCTATATCGTCAAAGAGATAATTTAGAATAAATGATCAAGATACTGATGCTTAATTATGAGTTTCCGCCTCTTGGAGGCGGAGCCGGTAATGCAAACCTTTATTTACTCAAGGAATTCTCTAAATATGAAGATGTACATATCGACCTGGTTACCTCTGCTGTGGGTAAATACGGAGAACAGAAGTTTTCGGATAATATAAAAATATTTTTCTTGGACATCGGCAAAGATAAAAATTTACACTACCAGAGCAATAAGGATTTATTGACCTATGCGTTTAAAAGCTATTTTTTCTGCAAAAAACTGGTAGAGAAACAACCTTATCAATTATGCCATGCCTTTTTTGGCCTGCCTTGTGGTTTTATCGCTATGTTGCTGGGCATTCCTTATATTGTGTCTTTAAGAGGTTCCGATGTCCCTTTTTATAATCTTAGGTTTTATTGGTGGGATAAGCTTTTATTTAGGGTATTAAGCAGGAGGGTATGGAGAAAGGCATCCCATGTCATAGCCCTGAGCAATGCTTTAAAGAATTTAGCTAAAATGACTGCGGATGTGGATATGAAAGTAATTTACAACGGCATCGATTGCCAGGAATTTTATCCTCAAGAGGAAACCTTGAGACGCGAACAGACCTTCAATATACTTTACGTAGGCAGGTTGATCGAAAGAAAGGGCATTATTTACTTATTAGAGGCTTTTAAAGAGTTTACTGGACAATTCAATAAAAGCAGATTGATTATTGTCGGAGAGGGCCCTTTGAAAAGCCGTCTTATTAAATATTGCCTAGACAACGGCATCCAGGACCGCGTTCAATTTTTGGGACTTATAGAACACCATAAAATATGTACCATCTATCAGAGGTCACATGCCATAGTGATACCTTCTTTACAAGAGGCGTTGGGCAATGTTACCCAAGAGGCGATGGCTTGTGGTCTACCGGTTATTACCACTGATACAGGTGCGGCAGAATTGCTTAAAGATAACGGTTTCGTATTGGAAAAGAAAGATCCGCAAAAGATCTTCCAGGTCTTAAAAAATATTTTTATGGATGCGGATGCACGTGTTCGAATGGGTGCTAGATCCAGGGAAATCGCTCATGATATGTCTTGGGGGCATATCGCTCACGAGTATTACCAGCTATACAATCGGTTTGTTAAAAGAGAAAGAAGGTAGTGTCTTTGCGGCTATGAATATACGGACACGCAGATGATTAGCAAAAAGTGGAAACTGATTATTATAGGTATAGATGGGGTTGATTGGGGGCTCGTGCAGAGCTTTTTGCGCCAAGGGCACCTTGACAATTTCAATGACTTTTGTCAAAAAGGTATAAGCCTGATGCTCGAATCAACTATACCGCCTATAAGCCCTGTGGCCTGGACGACGCTTTTGTCGGGTTTGAATCCCGGTAAACACGGCATATACGATTGGTCCGTAAGAAAAGAAGGGAGTTACCAGTTTCGTCTGGCTGACTCTTCTTGCCTGAACGTACCCATGTTTTGGGATATTTTGTCGGCCCAAGGCCTGAGCATGACGGCCTTTAACTTTCCATTGAGCTATCCCCCGAAAAAAATCAATGGTCATATGATATCGGGGATTCTTACTCCCTCTACCAATGCGGATTTTACCTATCCCCGGCAGTTGGCGATGGAATTGCGTTCGCTGGGCTATCGAATCGGCATGCAGCAGACTTATACCGCAGAAAGCGAAGGCATTTTTTATAAAGATTTAATGGAGACTCTGGAGCTGCGCTTGAAGACGGTTAGATATTTGTTAGAAAATCACCCGCAGGACGCAGGCGCGTTCTTGATCTCAGAGAGCGACTTTGCTCAACATAAATTTTGGAAATATCTCAAAGACGCCCGCAAGTCTGACCCCCAGGCCCCCGATAATCCCATCTTGGAGGTTTATAAAAGGATTGACGCCTTTTTGGGAGAGATCAGCTCTTCTGTCGATGAAGATACCAATATCGTGGTCCTTTCTGACCACGGTTTTTGTGCTTTAAAAAAGGTATTTTGCGTCAATGCCTGGTTGGCCAAACATGACTTTTTGGTTACAAAAGAGGGTGCTTTTCTTAAGTTGCGCAATAGGCTGGATAATTTTATTTCAGTGCCTTCTTTGCATAGTTGGATCAATAAACTCAGGCTAGGCAGGATTTTAACTCTTATTCCCAAACAGTCAAGAAATAATCTTATAAAAGGCCTTCTTTCGTTCGATGATGTAGATTGGTCCAAGACTTCTGCTTATGCCAGTGGAGCGCTGAATCAGATTTATATTAACTTAAAGGGGAGGGAGCCCCGTGGTTATGTTGATGTAAAACAAAGGGAAGAAGTATTGAAAAAAATAGAAAAGGCCTTTTCTCAGCTCAAAGACCCCGTGAGCGGAAGTAATATCAAGGTCAAATGCATGCGTGCCGAAGATATATATTGCGGAGATAAGCTCAAGCTGGCTCCGGATATACATTTTAACATGGATGACTATAGTTATATTAGCACCAAAAGGTTGTCTTTTAAATCTGCACAGACCTTCAGAGATTCCGAATACGAAGATTCAGGTACTCATAGCCCTCAGGGAGTCTTTTTTGCCAAGGGGCCGAATATCGCTGCCGGCGTATCGCCAAATCAGGGCTCTAAGATTGAAGCAATTGAGGTATTGCCGACCTTATTATATTTATTGGGAGCCAAGATCCCCCGACACCTGGATGGCAAAATCAATACCTCGGTTATAGATGGAAAAAAGATGGTTCAGCGCCCGCCTGTCTATTGCAGCTTGGGCTTTTCCGAGAAAAAAGGGCAAAAACAACCAAACAAGGACCCTCAAGCCGCAGAAGAAAGGCTCAGGGGCCTTGGCTATATCGATTAAACTGATACCAATGAAAAAGCTTTTTCTTTGTCTTAAATTAATTTTCGCATTTTTTATTTTGGCTATTCTCTTTTACCGGATTCCGTTCGGTCAGACATTAGGAGTCCTAGAAAATATACCTATTGCTTTTCTTGTTGCAGTTTTTGCGCTGAGTAGCCTAGCAAATTTATTATGCGCATGTAAATTAAGGTTTTTAATCGCTATAAAGGATAAAGGCATAAAGCTGCTTTCGGTCGTGCGCGCTTATTATGTGGGAATATTTTTTAATAATTTTATGCCTACCGAAGTAGGCGGAGATGTGTTTAAGATAGGGGAGCTCAAAAAAGAGAATTTACAATTGCAAGATGTGACCGCGGCAGTGATTTTGGAGCGTATTACGGGCGCGATGGCCTTGGTGATCCTGGCTTTAGCTTTGTCTTTTTTTGACAGAGGTATATTCGAGCATCTGGGCATAGTATCTTTGCGCACTAAAATTTTAGGCGCAGCTTTGCTTTTGGCGACAGTTTTTATTATGGGATATATATTTTGGAGGTCTTTTTTAAAATCTTTTTTGGAAGAAAGAAAAGAGATGTTTATCTGGGGAAAAATTTATAATATAATTCAAGCATTCTATATTTACAAAGATAATCTTTGGGTCATAATCTTAGCATTGGCGTTTTCCCTGGTTTTTCACCTATTAGGGGTTGCCAATATCACAATCCTTGCGTTTTCAATCGAGGGAGCCTTTTCTTTCTTTGCTATGCTGATGGTCGTGGTCGTAGTAAGGCTGGTAAGTATGTTGCCTGTTTCAATCGGTGCCTTGGGTGTGCGCGAGGGAATGCTGATTTTTTGCCTTACTCGGGTCGGACTCGATGCTCCTTCGGCCTTGGCCTTGGGGATAATCTTAAGGGCCAACACTTATATTCATTCTGCTATAGGCGCAGTATTGTACATATTCAGGAAATAGACAGGTGCGGTTACGATGAAAAAGAGAAATATAGCTTTATTGTTGGTCATATTGATTTTTGCCTTTATTTTAAGGATGCCTACCTTTACGCTTGCACATGACAATGGCGATCAGCTTATCTACTTGGGGCTGGCAATGAAACTAGATCGATTTGGTCTGTGTGAATACAACTTACAGGGGGTGGATTTAAGAAGGGATGATTCAAATCTGCGCTTTGTGCTTTCCGAAGACTTACAGGGCAGCCTATTGAACGACTTAATCAAAGCAGGGGCGGTATATTACGATGAACCATTGTTCCATAGGCCTTATGTATTTAGTTACACTCTTATGCTTTCCCATAGGATTTTCTCAGGAGACGAACCTTATTCTGTATTACAGGCAAGCGCAAGAGACCAACAGGGCAGGCTCTATGTTAAAGAGGCACCTAAGTTATGGTTTTCCCAGCTTTATGCCGCTTTGATCCCTTTTTTATTCAGTCTTTTATTTATTTTTGGCACTTATCTTTTGGCCAGAAGATTTTTTTCGGAAAAGACCGCCCTGATTTCGGCATTTTTAATCACTATCTCTCCAATCGAGATATTATGTGCACAGAGGATATGGGCCGATACAATGCTTTCGTCATTTGTGCTCTTGAGTGTCTTTCTTTTCTTCTTGGCCAAGGACAAAAATAGCCTTTTGCTTTCATTTCTATCCGGTGTCAGTTGTGGTATATCGGTTCTGATTAAACAGTCAGGCGGATTCATATTTATAGCCTTAATTTTATCTCACCTCTGGCAGAATAGGCATGGACTAACTAAAGCCGATAGGCTCTTGCGTGTTATTTTTGACAGACAGATGCTTCTTTTTGCAATGGGTGTATTTGCTGTTTGCTTTCATTGGTTTTACATTATTACAAAGACCTATGGCAATCCTTTGTATAATCCTGCCCGCTTGTGTCCAGAGCTCAAACAACAGGCATTATGGTTTAAGATGTTGAGCCAAAGGCCCCGTTATCTGTTGTTGGTAAGCACTGTCTATCTTGTCCCTGTTTTTGTTCTGGGATATTTTGCTGTTATCGTTGGAGCATTTATGCCCAAGCCTCTTGGGTATAAAAGGTCTTTTTTGATTATTTGGGTGTTGACTTTTTTGGGCATATTTTTGTTTTTGGGCTCTAGGGAAAACCGCTATATGTTGCCGGTTTATCCAGCGTTGGCCATTTTGAGCGCAATTTATCTTGAGAGAATAGGTGCTTTTATCGATGCCCGATTCAAAAAGGGGTATGGCGCATTTTTTATTCTCGTAATACTTTTAGCTTGCGCTATCTGGTCGGCGCCTATCGGAATCAAGCATGCCTTACGAAATTTACCTTTAATATTGGAACCTTTTTAAGATAGAGTGGTGAAAAAAGTGGGAGCAAAAAATATATTTGTGCTTTCTACCTTAGGCTGCAAGGTCAACCAATATGAAACCCAGGCCTTGCGGGAGCAACTTTTGCGTGGGGGATTGTGCGAAGACCGCAAGGCAGCCGCCGATGTCTACGTAATCAACACTTGTACTGTAACGCATCATGCGGATAGGGAATCGCGCAGATTGATCCGCCACGCCTTGTGTTCTAATCCCCAGGCTGCAATCATTGTCACAGGCTGTCTGGTCGAAAAAGACGCCAGTGAGATCAGGACGATTTCGGACAGGATCAGGATCGTCCCCAATCAGCACAAGCACCACATTATGGACTTCCTGAAAAATACGCAAAACGCAAAACGCAAAACGCAAAACGCAAAATATACTCCCTTAAAGATCTCCGATTTCAAGGACCATGAGCGCGCTTTTATAAAGATACAAGACGGATGTGATAATTTTTGCTCATATTGCAAAGTCCCTATTGTGCGAGGCAGATCCAGAAGCCGAAGTCCAGCCAGCATTAAGAAGGAGGTCCGGTTACTGCTTGAAGGAGGCTTCAAAGAGATTGTGCTTACCGGTATTTGTCTGGGCGATTACCGTTATCGCGAGGCAGGCTTAGCGGATGTGCTTAAGGCATTAGAGGGGATCAAAGCCGGATTTCGTATCCGCCTCAGCTCTATAGAACCGCAGTTAGTGAGCAATAAATTACTTAACGTGCTTCAATCGCCGAAGATCTGCCCTCATCTGCATATTCCTTTACAAAGTGGCGATGACGCTGTGTTAAAGAAGATGAACCGACGTTATTCGCGGTCAGATTTTTTGGCTTTGGTCAGAAAAGTTAAGCGGAAGATCAAAGATATAGCAATAACAACAGATGTGTTATTGGGTTTTCCCGGAGAAAAAGAAATAAACTTTAAACATACCGTAAGTTGTCTCCAGGAGATTTTGCCTTTACGTACACACATTTTTTCATTTAGCCCCAGGGAATATACAAAAGCATTTAATTTTTATCCTAGGGTTGAAGCAAGCGTAGTCAAAGAACGCATGGCCTTCGTCAAGGAAGTAACGGCCCAATGTTCTCTTAAGTTTAGAAGACAATTTTTGAATAAGAGGCTTACTGTTTTGCTGGAATCCAGTACCCAAAGGGAAAATGGTGTTTTGTGTGGCTATACGGAGAATTACATCCGCACTATAGTTGAGGGAGCAGAAGCGGGCGATATCAGCGCTTTGTTGCCTGTTGAATTAAGGTCAGTAGATATAGATCGTTCATATGCGAGAGTGGCAAGGTGAGTCAAAAGGATATGCTTAAGGATTCCGCCCAGTATGTCAAAGGGGTCGGCCCGCAAAGGTTTAAAATATTAAACCGTTTGGGAATAAATACAGTAGGCGATCTACTATACCATTTTCCGCGTCGCTATGAAGACAGGCGGAAATTTGTCCCTATCACAAAGATAGAGGTAGGTACTTATGCCACTGTAAAAGGAGAAATACTTAAGACCGGTTTACGCAGAAGCAAGAGAGGGCTTTCTGTTTTTCAAATCGCGATAGGCGATGATAGCGGCATAATCGAAGCGGTTTGGTTCAACCAGCCGTTTATGAAAAGATATTTCAAGATAGGCCAGGAAATAATACTATACGGCAAAGTAGAGAGATACCGTCAGCTACAGATGAACGCCCCGGAATTCGAATTTATCTCCAGGAGTGAGAGCTTTTTGCATATGGGTAGAATCGTACCGGTCTATCCATTGACCCAAAATGTAAATCAAAGATATCTGCGCACAATCATCGACAGGGCATTGCAAAAATACGACTCTTATTTATCGGATGTCTTACCCGGCGGATTAAGAGAGAAGTTAAATCTTCTGCCTATGAATCTGGCTCTGCGCTATATACATTACCCCCAAGATTTTGCTCAAAGAGATTCGGCATACCAAAGGTTGGTGTTTGAAGAATTCTTTTTGTTGCAAATGGTATTGGCCTTACACAGGCGCCGGCGTAAAGAAATCGAACTGGGCATTGCGCACAGGGCAGAAGGGGAACTTGTCACGAGGTTTTTACAGAGCCTGCCTTTCGAACTTACTGCCGGACAAAAGAAAGTGATAGGGGAAATAGAAGATGATATGCGTTCCAAGCGGGCGATGAATAGACTGCTGCAGGGAGATGTGGGTTCGGGCAAGACGATTGTCGCTGCTTATGCCTTGGTAATAAACGCGCAATCAGGCTTTCAGGGAGCTTTTATGGCCCCAACCGAGATCCTGGCCGAACAGCATTATTTTTTGCTCAGTAAGTTGCTCATGCCTTTAGGCGTGAGCGTAGGCATGTTGATCAGCAGTATGAATCAAAGATCCAAAGCTCAAGTGCTTGAAGACATCAAGAGTGGTGCTTTGGACATAGTTGTAGGCACACATGCCTTGATCGAGCAGGCTATAGAATTTACAAAATTAGGCTTAGTGGTCATTGATGAACAGCACAAATTTGGCATCCAACAGAGGTCTTTATTGCGAAAAAAAGGCTTTAACCCGGATTGCTTGGTGATGACCGCTACTCCGATTCCACGTACATTGGCCATGACCGTGTATGGCGATTTAGATATCTCTACGATCAGAGAGATGCCTAAGGGGAGAGAACCTATTTCTACATTTGCTATTAGGGAAAATGACATTAAAAGCGCCTACGCTTTTGTGCGTGAAGAGGTAAAGAAGGGCAGGCAGGCTTATATCGTATATCCCGTGATCAGAAAAGCCAAGCTTGCTGAACTCAAAGCGGCAACAGAGATGCATGAGCGGCTGAAAAAGGATGAATTCAGCTTGTTTAACGTCGGTTTGATTCACGGACAGATGAGGTCTGATGAAAAAGAAAAAGTTATGCGCGAGTTCAAAGATAAAAAGATAGATGTTTTGGTCTCTACCACAGTGATCGAAGTGGGAATCGACATTGCCAATGCCTCGGTAATGGTGATCGAACACGCGGAGAGATTCGGTCTAAGCCAGTTGCATCAGCTAAGAGGCAGGATCGGGCGCGGACCCCATCCTTCTTATTGCATCTTAGTGACCGAGCCCCAGACCGATAAGGCAAAATTGCGCCTGGAAGCAATGCTCAGTTCGCAAAACGGATTTGAACTTGCTCAGCAGGATTTAGATATCCGTGGCCCTGGTAAATTTTTTGGTCCAGCACAACATGGGGAGTCGGAGCTGAAGATCGGCAATATCGCCAGGGATATGGAACTTATGGAATTGGCGCGCAGGGAGGCTTTTGGTTTGGTGCAGTGTGATCCCCATCTGAAAGCATCTCAGAATTATGCTTTAAAAAGAATATTGAGCGAAAAATATGGTTCAGCAAAAATAAACCTGCTCTCAGCATAGAGATGAGAATAATAACCGGCAAATTTAAGAATCGTGCATTGAGGATGCCTAAGGGCGCCAAGATACGCCCTACGTCAGAGATGGTCAAGAAAGCCATTTTCGATATCTTGGGCCCTGTTGTTGTAGATAGTTCCTTTCTGGAGCTTTTTGCCGGTAGTGGCAATGTGGGCATCGAGGCCCTGAGTAGGGGGGCCAGAGAAGTCGTTTTTGTAGATAATGACCGCAGGTGCATGCGTTCGGTCGAAGAAAACCTGAAAAGCTTAAATATGGCATATATCTATGGATTGGATGAAAAAGCCGCTAGCAATAAGACGGCTATCAAGCTTTTGCCCTTTGATGCGCAGAGGGCGCTAGAAGTGCTTTCAGACAGAGGATGCAAGTTTGACATCGCCTTTTTGGACCCTCCTTATGGAGAGGATAATCTGAAAAATTGCTTGATAAAAATCAGTCGCTGTGATATATTGAATGCTCGCTGCTTGGTCGTAGCTGAGCATAGCACACGCGATGTTATACCCCAGAGGTTCTCTAATCTTACACTATTGTCTAGCAAGGAATATGGGGACTCTACTCTATCTTTTTATCAAAAGGAAATCCAAAGATGAACAAAATAGCTATTTATCCCGGTACTTTTGATCCTGTGACTTACGGTCATATAGACTTGATTAAAAGGGCAACTAAGATTTTTGAGCATGTAGTCGTTGCCGTTGCCGCAAGGCCACAGAAAGATACCCTTTTTTCAGCAAAAGAAAGGGTATCTTTGCTTAAAGCCGCTACAAAAAGCATCTCTCGTGTGAGCGTGGAGACTTTCGAGGGTCTTTTGGTGGACTACGTAAAGAGAAAAAAATCATGCGTGATGATCAGAGGCCTGAGGATGATCTCTGATTTTGAGTATGAATTTCAAATGGCCCTGACGAACAGGCGGCTAAGCCCCGATATAGAGACTATCTATATGATGACTAATGAATCTTATTGTTACCTTTCTTCTAAGCTCATAAAAGAAGCGGCATTGCTGGGCGCGGATTTAAAAAACTTTGTGCCCGATTTTGTGGAAAATAGGTTAAAGAGACGCTTGGGCAGGCAAAAGAAATGAACGTTTTCGGTAGAATTTACAAACGGGCCAAAAGAAGCACAAAAACAATCGCTTTACCCGAAGGCGATGATATACGCGTTGTGCAGGCCGCACTTAGGGCCCACCAGGCTAATCTAGCCAAAATTGTTCTGTTGGGCAAGAAAGAGGCAATTTTTAAAAAAGTAAAAAAGAAGTATTCGCCTTTAAGCAAACTGGAAGTCATAGACCCGCAGACCGATCACAAAAGAGATGAGTACATTAATGCCTATTGGCAATTGAGGCAGCATAAGGGAGTGATTGAAGAAGCTGCCAGGGAGCTGCTTTTAAAGGATTATGTCTTTTATGCGGCGATGATGCTCAGAGAGGGAAGGATAGATGGTTTTGCTGCCGGGGCCAACCATACTACTTCCGATGTAGTGAGAGCCGCCTTACATTGCCTCAAGAGAGATGAACGTTACAAAGTGGCCTCGGGCGCTTTTTTAGTAGAAATAAAAGATAAGGCTTTTGGTAAAGATGGCTTATTTTTGTTTGCTGACTGCGGCATTATACCTACACCTACAGCGGATCAGCTGGCTGATATAGCTTGTACTTCTGCCGATCTTTGGGTCAGGGTCACAGGTTATAAGCCCAGGGTGGCGATGTTGAGTTTTTCCACCAAAGGTTCAGGCTCAGCGATTTCAGTGAAAAGGATTAGAGAGGCAGTGGGGATTGCCAAAAAAGCAAGACCGGATTTGATCATTGATGGTGAATTACAGGTAGACAGCGCTGTCGTGCCTGCTGTAGCCAAAATAAAATCTCCGGGCAGCATTCTTAAGGGCAGGGCTAATATTTTGATTTTTCCCAGTCTTGATGCGGGAAACATATCTTATAAGTTAATGCAGAGGTTGGCAGGCGCCAGGGTGGTGGGGCCGATTATCCAGGGACTTTCTAAGCCTTGCAGCGATTTGTCGCGAGGTTGTGGCTTAAGAGAAATCATCGACGCCATAGTCGTAACAGCAGTGAGAGCACAATAACAGTTGCGTGGTTGCTAAACCATAGCCTCAGTGAGACTGCTTCCACCGGATTATAGGCCCAACAGGAAGCTGTCTCGAGTCCCGTTAAATAGGGGCATCTAGCGGGACGAGCAGCACAGTTAAGCGGAGCCAGTGTTAGATGAGTCAAAAAGGAAATATATTAGTTCTGGTTTTAAACTGCGGCAGTTCTTCGGTTAAATTTCAATTATATGATATGCCTAGGGAAAGATGTTTAGCCAAAGGCATAGTAGAGAAGATAGGGCAAAGCGGTTCGCTTTTGCATTACCGCGCAAAGGATAAAAAGCCCTATAAAAGTAAGGTAAAGGCCCCGGACCATACCAGCGCCGTAGAATTGGTTATTAAGAGCCTTCTCGATGCTCCCAGGGGAGTTATTTCTTTTGCAGATGAGATTGGAGTGGTAGGCCATAGGGTTGTCCACGGCGGAGAAGAGTTTAAAGAGTCGACCTTAGTGAACAAGAAAGTGCTTAATGCTATTAGGAGGTTCAGTAAGTTGGCCCCGTTGCATAATCCGCCAAATCTGGCTGGAATTCATGCCTGCCGGCATTTGCTGCCTTCGCTTGCTCAAGTAGCAGTTTTTGATACGGCTTTTCATCAAAGCATGCGTTCGTACGCATACCTTTATGGCCTGCCTTATCACATATATAAAAAATATAAAATCCGTAGATATGGGTTCCATGGCAGCAGCCATCGCTATGTGTCCCGTAAGGCGAGCGTGATGCTGAAGAGGCCTTTTGGCTCTCTGAAGATTATCACCTGCCATTTAGGTAATGGTTGCAGTATAACAGCGGTAAACAAGGGCGAGTCTTTGGACACTTCCATGGGGTTCACGCCGCTAGAGGGATTGGTGATGGGTACTCGCTGTGGAGATATCGATGCGGCAGCAGTGCTTTATCTTATGAAAAAGAAAGAGATGAATATTTCCCAGACCGATAGGCTTTTAAATGAACGTAGTGGACTTTTGGGCCTTTCTGAGAGCAGTAATGACATGAGGGATATTTTACGATTGGCTAGAAGAGGCGATCAAAAAGCGCGCAGAGCAATAGATGTATTTGTTTACAGAATCAAAAAATATATAGGAGCCTATATCGCGGCTATGAATGGATGCGATGTCATAGTTTTTACCGCTGGGATCGGAGAAAATGCGGGTTATGTAAGGCAACAGATTAAAAGAGGGATCTCGGCATTGATAAGCAAATTCAAGATAAGCGTTTTAGTGATCCCTACAAACGAAGAGCTGATGATCGCCCGCGATGCATACACCATTGTGAAAAAAAAGAGAAAAAGATGAAGATATATTTGGACCAGATCCCCGAGGCAGGATTAGAGCTTAATGAAAGTTGCCAGCCTGCAACGCTGGATTTAGCCAGAGAAGATATCAGCTTTAGCGGACCAATGGAATTGTCTGCTCAAATAACCAAAGAAGTAAGCACCATTGCCGTAAAGCTAAGGATCAAGGGTAATATGTATCTTACCTGCAACAGATGCCTGGAAGAGTTTAGCATGACTTTTTACAGAGAGCTTACTTTAAATTTCCCGATAGAAAAAGCAAAAGAGATCGATCTTATCGATAACGTACGCGAAGAAATAATCTTAAACTATCCGCTTAAACCTTTGTGCCGCCAGGATTGTTCTGGGTTATGTCCGGTGTGCGGCCAGAATTTGAATAAAGGCAGATGTGGGTGTCAAGTAAGGCCCAAGCTTGCGGAGGGAAACGAGCGCAAGCTTGATGGCCGAATTTGACCCCGCACCAAATTACTAATAACGGTGTAATTAATATTAGTGCGGGAGGAGCTAGATTCCTAAGTTTATTTTAACCCCAACCGCAATCCGTAATTTGGTGCGGGGTTTAGTTCGCACTCTCTATAAGGAGAATAACTAAAGTAGATTGATTTACGCCGCACAAAGTGCTCCGTAAATCAAGTGCTCATTAAAAAAAGGAGCTTAAAAATGGCTTTACCAAAGAGACGTCATTCAACTACAAGGCGGGACAAGAGAAGAACGCATGACAAGTTATGCAAGCCCGGCTTAGGCATTTGTCCGCAATGTGGTCAACCTAAGCCTGCGCATAGGATATGCGCACATTGCGGCTATTATAAAGGCAGGCAGATCATAGAAATAAAACAGAAGAAGAAAAAACAAAAGCGTTAAAATTTTTTTGAAAAGGGAACAAAGATGAAAATTGTGCTTGATGGTATGGGTGGGGATAATGCCCCTGGCGCTACAGTAGAAGGGGCGGTGATGGCTGCCAAGGAGTTGGGTGCCCATATAATTATTGTGGGCGTAAAAGACGTATTAGAAAGAGAGCTATCTAAACACGGCAGTCATTTTTCTAATATTGAATTGCATCATGCCTCAGAGACTATTGATATGCACGATCCTCCGGCCGCCAGTGTCAGAAAAAAGAAGGATTCGTCAATAAATATCGCTGCAAAATTGGTCAAGGAAGGTAAGGCCGATGCGATGGTAAGTGCCGGCAATACGGGAGCGGTAGTCTGCGCGACAACTCTTTATCTTAGGTTGTTAAAGGGGATAGAGCGCCCGGGAATAGGGATCGTATTTCCTAGCCTTAAAGGCGCTTCTTTGATTATAGACGTAGGGGCCAACATCGACCCCAAACCGATTCACCTTTATCAATATGCGGTGATGGGTGATGTCTACTCAAGAGCGATCTTGAAAAAATTTAACCCTACCGTAGGTCTTTTGAATATCGGGCAGGAGGAATCCAAGGGGACCGATTTTACAAAGAAGGCCTATAATTTATGCAGCCGGAGCCGTTTAAATTTTATCGGAAACGTAGAAGGGCCGGACCTTTTTAACGGCAGGTGCGATGTAATAGTCTGTGATGGTTTTGTGGGCAATGTCGTATTAAAGGTAAGCGAGAGTCTGGCCGAAAATCTAAGCGCGTTGCTTAAACGCGAACTAGGAGTAAACTTTTTTACCAGGATAGGCGCATTGTTTAGCAAGTCAGCGCTTATGGCCATGAAAAGAGAGATGGATTACACCGAATACGGCGGGGCCCCGCTTTTGGGTATCGATGGCACCTGTATAATCTGTCATGGTCGTTCCACGGCTAAAGCAATCAAGAACGCTGTCAAAGTGGCTATGGAATTTGTTGATTACCAGGTAAACCAGACTATTGTGGATTCGGTAAATAGATCCAATTTATAAAATGATTAAGATAGCTTATATTTTTCCCGGTCAAGGCGCCCAATATATAGGTATGGGTGAGGATTTTTATCAAGAGTATACTCAGTCGCGCGAGGTGTTTAAGCAAGCAGACGAGCTCTTGCATTTCGACCTTACTCAACTTATATTTAAAGGACCTTTTGAAGAACTGACTAAAACAGCCTATTGTCAGATGGCTATATTTACGGTAAGCATAGCTTGTCTGCGGGCGTTCGAGACGGAGTTTCCTGATATAACACCCAGTTTTACCGCTGGCCTGAGCTTGGGCGAATATACGGCTTTGGTCGCTGCCGGGGCCCTTACGTTTGAACAGGGATTGAAGTTGGTGAATATAAGGGGGCAGTATATGGAAAAGGCCAGCCAGCTTAATCCCGGAGGCATGGTTTCTGTAATAGGAATGCCTTTTGAAGAGGTGGAGAAGATAGCCCAAGAAGCAGGGGCGCAGATTGCTAATCTGAATTGTCCGGGACAGGTGGTTGTTTCTGGCGACAGCGCGACCTTGGAAAAAGTCAAGGAAAAGGCACATAACCAAGGGGCAAAAAAGACGATTTCTTTGCATGTAGGCGGGGCATTTCATTCTTCTTTCATGGAACCTGCTCGCCAGGAATTGGTCAAGGCTTTAGAACAGATAGAAGTCAGGGCACCTAACGTACCCGTGGTCAGTAATGTTAGCGCGACTTTTGGACATTCGCCACAGGAGATCAGGGAAAATCTGGCTCGCCAGGTTGTATCTAAGACATTATGGGAAAGTTCTGTCAGGCTGATGAGCTCACAGGGCGTCAAGGAGTTCGTTGAGATCGGCCCGGGGAAGGTGCTCAAGGGGCTTTTGCGCAAAATAGACCCAGGGTTGAAAGTTTATAACGTGGAAAACACAAAAGGGTTGCGGATGTTAAAAGAGGAGCTTTCGTCATGATACTTAAAGATAAGGTCGCTATTGTTACGGGAGGGGCAAGGGGAATCGGCCGGGAAATTGCCCTTACCTTGGCCAGGGAAGGATCAGATTTGGTGATCGTGGACGTAGACAATCAAGCTTTGACTAAAATAGAAGAGGAAATCAAGGAATTGGGCCGGCAAATCTTAGTTTTTTCTGTGGATGTGACCGCTCTAAGCCAAGTGGAAGAAATGGTTAATAAAACGCTTGACAAATTAAAAAAGATTGATATACTAATCAACAACGCAGGCATAACTCGCGATGCTCTTTTGATCAGAATGAAGGAAGAGGACTGGGATAAAGTCCTGGCTGTAAACCTAAAAGGGGTTTTTAATTGCACCAAGGCCGTATCCAAGGTGATGATGAAGCAGAGAAGCGGTAAGATCGTGAGCATCTCCTCGATTATCGGGTTGATCGGCAATGTTGGGCAAGCGAATTATGCGGCATCCAAAGCAGGTATAATCGGCTTGACTAAAAGCGTTGCTAAAGAATTGGCTCCCCGCGGCATCAATGTGAATGCGATTGCTCCTGGATTTATTCAAACGGAGATGACCGCTAGTATCCCTGAGAATATAAAGGCGAAGATGCTGGAGCGTATACCGTTGGGGAAATTCGGTCAACCGCAGGATGTGGCCAACTTAGTTATGTTTTTAGCAAGCGAAAAAGCAAGCTATATTACCGGACAAGTAATAACAATTGATGGAGGAATGGTTTAATCTTGCTCTATAGCATTGAGCGAGAATATTAAAGGAGGGAAAAAGATGGCTTTACCTGATGAAGTAAAATCAATCATTGCCGAGCAGTTGGGAGTCAAAATAGAGGAGGTCACGGATAATGCTTCCTTTATTGATGACCTGGGTGCCGATTCTTTGGATACGGTAGAGTTGGTGATGGCACTTGAGGAGAAGTTCGGAGTAGAGATTCCTGACGAAGACGCCGAGAAAATGGCCACTGTGGGCGAAGCCATTAAGTATCTTGAGGAAAAAGCAAAGAAATAGCGCATGAACGACAAAAAGAGAGTCGTAATTACCGGCTTAGGTGTCATATCCCCGGTCGGTAATAACATAGATGTTTTTTGGAGTTCTTTAAGCGCTGGAGCAGGCGGCATTCAAAGGATCGCCCAATTTGACCCCACCAGATTTGATTCGCAGATAGCCGGCGAAGTAAAAAATTTCGATCCTTCCCCTTACATTACCCCTAAAGAACAAAGGCGCATGGATAAATTTGTCCAGTATGCCGTGGTCTGTACTCATCAGGCTATGGCTGATGCAAAGCTTGATATGCAAAAAGAGGATCCTTTTAAAATAGGAGTGCTCATAGGTTCAGGGATAGGGTCTTTGTTTACTATCCAGGAGCAGACAAGGGTCTTAGATAAGAAAGGCCCCAAGCGGATGTCACCATTTACGATACCTATGCTTATTGTGAATATGGCTTCTGGACAAGTAGCTATTTCTTTTGGCCTTAAAGGGCCAAATTCGGCTGTGGCTACAGCTTGTGCCTCAGGAGGACATGCTATCGGTGATGCCTTTAAGATAATCCAGAGAGGGGCTGCGGACGTAATGGTTGCCGGTGGTACGGAAAGCTGTGTTTGTGAGTCAGGCGTGGGTGCTTTTTGTGCTATGAAAGCCCTTTCCACAAGGAATGATGAGCCGGAGAAAGCATCGCGGCCCTTTGATAAAGAGCGAGACGGATTTATTATAGCTGAAGGCGTAGGTATTGTGATATTGGAGAGTCTGGAGCATGCTCAGAAACGTAATGCCCATATTTATGCTGAGATAGCCGGTTATGGCATGAGCTGTGATGCTTACCATATAACGGCACCTGATCCGGAAGGTCAAGGAGCCGCCTATGCCATCAGAATGGCATTAGATGATGCCCAGATCGAACCCAAGCAAGTATCTTATATAAACGCCCATGGCACCTCCACTCAGCTTAATGATAAAGTGGAGACCAGGGCGCTCAAGAACGTGTTCGGCGAATTTGCCCACAAGGTCCCGGTCAGTTCCACTAAATCGATGACCGGCCATCTATTGGGGGCAGCGGGTGCCGTAGAGCTTGTGGTTTGTACTTTGGTGATAAAGAATGACCTTATTCCACCAACTATAAATTACGAAATTCCGGATCCCGATTGTGATCTGGATTATGTGCCTAATCAAGCAAGAAAGGCAAAGGTGGATGTGGCTATGTCTAATTCTTTAGGTTTCGGCGGCCACAATGCTTCGCTAATTGTAAAGAGATTCAAATGAAGCCCAGGCTTATGCCCTTAGACTACGCTCATGGCATAAGTCTGTGGCTGAATTTGACCCCTAGCAAATTACTAACTACGGTGGAATATTAATTAGTGCGGGGCGAGCAATAGTCCCAGGTTTATTTTAATCTCAACTGCAATCAGTAATTTACTACGGGGTTAACTCAGACAAATTAAAAAAAGAATAGGAAAGGAGATTGATACTTGACATTTTTAATGTCGAGTATCAAGTGTTCGTTAATAATGGACTACCAATTGAATGAACAGCAGATAATGATCCGTGATTTGGCGAGACAGATTGCCCAGGAAAAAATAAGGCCTAAAGCAGCAGAATATGACGAACAGGAGAAGTTTCCTTGGGACATAATGGAAGTCTTGGCTCAAAGTGACCTCTTTGGGGTCTATATAGATGAGAAATACGGAGGTTCCGGCGGCGGGGTCATGGAATTGGCTATTGCTACAGAAGAACTGTCCAAGGCATGTGGAGGTATTGCCGTCTGCTTTGCGGCTTCTGCCCTGGGGACTTATCCGATAATATTATTTGGCAGCGAGGAGCAAAAGCAAAAGTATCTGCCTGATTTAGCCAGCGGTAAGAAAATTGCCGCTTTCGCTCTGACAGAGGCCTCGGCCGGAAGTGATGCCAGCAATGTACAGACTACCGCTCGCAAAGAAGGTGACCATTATGTTTTAAACGGCACCAAACAGTGGATCACTAATGGCGGGGAGGCCCAGGTCTATACGGTAGTAGCGATGACCGATAAGAGCAAAGGCGCCCGTGGCGCCAGTACGTTTATAGTGGAAAAAGATACTCCCGGCTTTACCTTTGGCAAGAAAGAAAAGAAGCTTGGTATCCGTGCTTCCGCTACGCGAGAGCTGGTCTTTACCGATTGTAAGGTCCCTAAGGAAAACTTAATAGGCAGAGAGGGTATGGGATTTATCGTAGCCATGAAGACTTTTGACTCTTCCCGGCCTGGGGTGGCTGCCCAGGCAGTAGGTATTGCTCAAGGGGCCTTGGATTTAGCGGTGGATTATGCCCGTCAACGGGTACAATTTGGTAAGTCGATTTCTTCTTTTCAGGGTGTGCAATTTATGCTGGCTGATATGGCTACTCAGATAGAGGCTTCGCGCACACTGGTATACGCGGCCTGCAGACATGTCGATAGCGGAGCGAAAAACGTAGCCAAGGAATCTAGCATGGCCAAGCTTTTTGCTTCTGATGTGGCGATGAAGGTGACTACGGATTGTGTACAGATATTTGGTGGTTATGGATATATGCGCGATTATCCTATCGAGAAGTATATGCGCGATGCCAAGATCACACAGATTTATGAAGGCACCAACCAGATCCAGCGTGACGTCATCGCTCATCACATAATCAGAGAATCAATAGCTAAAAATAGGAAGTAATTCGATAACTGATAGCTGTAAACCGATAACTGTAAACTGTAAGCCATAAGCTATTTTCTTATGGCTTATTCATTTTGGAAGTGAAAAAATGCATATCGTTGTCTGTATTAAACAAGTCCCTGAAAGTACTGATATAACGATAAACCCTGAGACGAACACTTTGGTCCGCGAGGGTGTCGCTAGCATTATTAATCCTTATGATATGTATGCAATAGAAGAGGCCCTGAGGATCAAAGAGAAGGCGGGCGGTAAAGTGACTGTAATCACCATGGGTCCACCGCAGGCCGAAAGCGCCTTGCGGGAAGCATTATCTATGGGCTGCGATGAGGCCGTTTTAATCAGCGATCGGGCCTTTGCCGGAAGCGATACCTGGGCTACTAGTTATACATTAGCTATGGCGATAAAAAAATTAGATAATTATGATATAATCATCTGCGGCAAACAGGCTATGGATGGTGACACTGCCCAGGTAGGGCCGGGCATCGCGGTTCAACTGGATATAGCCCAAGTCACTTTTATCAGAAAAATCGATAAGATTGACGAGAAAGCCGCGCTCGTGGAGAGGATGACAGAAGAAGGATACGAGAGAATAGAAGTCCCCTTACCCTGTCTTTTTACCGTAGTCAAGGAAATAAATGAACCGAGACTCCCTTCGCTTAAAGGAAAGATGAAAGCAAGGAAGGCCGAGGTTATTAGCTGGAATAGTCAGGATATAGGAGCTGACCCGGAAAGGATCGGACTTAAAGGTTCTCCTACTCAAGTCATCAAGATATTTACGCCCCCGCCACGCAAAGGGGGAGAGATGATCCAAGGCGATACAGAAGAAGTAGTAGATAAGCTGACTAATATATTAAAGGATATAGTTGCGGGATGTTGAGTAGCTATCAGCTATCAGCTCTCAGCTATCAGCTTAAGATTATAGCTAAAAAGCTGAAGGCTGAAAGCTCATTAAAAGTTAGGCTAATATGAGCATAACGGTCTTGAAAGATAAGTGTACGGGTTGTAAGCTTTGCATAAAGGCATGCCCTTTTGATGCTATTACCATAAAGGATAAATGCGTAGTCATCGATTTGTCTAAATGCACCCTTTGCGGCTCCTGTGTCCAGGCTTGTAAATTTAACGCTATCGAACTCAAAAGAGATGTTTCCGCAAGCCACAGGCTTTCGGATGAACAGATCGGTCAATACAAAGATGTCTGGGTCTTTGCCGAGCAAAAAGACGGTGTTGTGCAGAGTGTAGCCTTTGAGCTTTTGGGCAAAGGAAGGGAGTTGGCGAACAAACTAGGATCAAGGCTTTGTGCCGTATATTTGGGTGAAAAGATAGACTCTCAACTAAACGAACTTTTCTGGCGCGGTGCGGATATAGTCTACGCAGTAGAATCTCCTAAATTAAAGGACTATCTTTCCGAGTCGTATAGCAAGGCTCTCACTCAGTTGATCTTGGAGCATAAACCGGAGATAGTGCTTTGTGGGGCGACCAGCCTGGGCCGTTCTTTGATCCCCAGGGTGGCTGTAGAGATAGGCTCCGGGCTTACTGCCGATTGCACCGGATTAGATATAGATAGCGAAAAAAAGTTATTACTTCAGACACGCCCCGCTTTTGGCGGAAATATCATGGCTACTATAATCTGTCCGCATCATCGGCCCCAAATGTCTACCGTGCGACATAAAGTAATGCAGGAAGCAACGGTAGATAAATCGCTAAAAGGCCAAGTAGTAAAAAAAATCATAGATGAAGATAAGCTTATCTCCAGGACTAGTTTGCTGGAGGTTTTAAAAGAGGTCGAGGATACGGTCAATATCACCGAGGCCAATGTGATCGTATCGGGCGGAAGAGGATTGCAAGGTCCAGAGAACTTTAAATTACTTCACGACTTGGCTGTTGTGTTAGGAGGAGCGGTAGGCGCCTCGCGTGCTGCTGTCGATAGCGATTGGATCGCTTATTCACATCAAGTAGGGCAGACGGGCAAGACAGTTTGCCCCAAGATATATATTGCCTGCGGTATTTCCGGACAGATACAACACTTGGCCGGAATGCAATCGTCCGAAGTCATCATCGCGATCAATAAGGACCCTTCGGCACCCATCTTTAATATCGCCACATATGGGATTGTAGGCGATCTTTTCGAGGTCATCCCCGCCTTAACCGCTAAGCTCAAACAGATCTTAGGTAAATCCCGCTAAAACCAACCCTCCCCACCGTACGAGCATTAGAAGAAACTCGAGTAAGTCCTTTATACTGTATTATATTTAACAATAATGCTTGACAAATAAATATAATTGTGGTATATTTATGATAAATTGAGCCTAAATTAGGAGTTTTAATGTTTTTTAAGAGCTTAGAGTTATACGGATTTAAGTCTTTTGCCGAGAAGACAAAGCTGGATTTTCAGGCAGGAGTGACTGCGGTAGTCGGACCCAACGGATGCGGCAAATCCAATATTTCCGATGCCATCAGATGGGTTTTAGGAGAACAATCGGTACGCAATCTGCGTGGTTCCAGGATGGAAGATGTGATCTTTCACGGCGCTGACAACATCTCGGCGGTAGGTTTTGCCGAGGTCTCTCTTACAATAGCAAATCAAAACAACTTCCTGCCTTTAGAATACGATGAAGTTACGCTTACCCGCCGGATATACCGTTCAGGAGAAAGTGAATATCTGATCAATAAAGTACCTGTCCGGCTCAAAGATATTTCCGAGCTACTGATGGGCACCGGTTTGGGCGTACCATCATATTCTTTGATAGAACAGGGAAAGGTGGACCGCATTCTTCATTCTCACCCTGAGGAGAGAAGGGAAATATTTGAAGAGGCGGCGGGTATCACCAAGTATAGGTCTAAGCGGGAAGAAGCTTTGAGAAAACTAGAGCGCACAAATGAAAATCTACAGCGCATTGGCGATATAATCGTGGAAGTCAAGCGGCAGATAAAATCAATGGAACGCCAGGTCAATAAAGCCCGCCGTTATAAAGAAGAATTTGAAAAACTAAAAGAATATGAGCTAAAAGTCTCGCAACATCAATTTATTGATCTAAAAAAGGAAAGACAAGAGCTAGAAAAAAGGGTCAGGCAGCTGGAGAACGAAGAAGCTACATCGGGCCTGCAGATGAATTCTACCGCCCATTCTTTAGAAAAGAGCAAAGAGGAATTAGCTCAGATAGAAGAGAATATATCCGGCATTAGAGCCAAGAACTATGAGCTGGAAGCAAAGCTTAAGACCGGTCAAAACAAGAGCTCTTTGGACAAAGAGCGCATTGAAGAATTGACTAGGCGCAGCCAAGATGCGGCTATGCAGATAGATGAGCTGAAAAAGAAGATAGATACGGTTACGGAATCGGTGGAAAATGCGCAAAAGACAATAGAGGAAATAGCCAGAAATAGACAGGAAAAACTTACGCTTTTGGCGGAAAAAGAACAAAGTATCAACGATGTTGACAAAGCGATCGAAGAGGCCCACAATAAGATTTCCGGCAATAAGGCCCAAGAAGTGGAATTGATAGCGCAACATACCAGGTGCCGGAATGAACAGACCAAGCTGGCGGCCAATCTGGGAAATCTAAATGCGCGTTTACGCCGACTGCGCCTTGAATCCGAAAAGACGCAGGAAGATATCACTAGCGTAGAAGAAAAATATCAAGCTTGCAATAAAGATCTTGAGGCCCTGGATGACCAAACAAAGAAGCTGACCAAGGAGATCTGGGATTTCAAGAGTAACTTGAACCTGCAGGTGGAAAAAAAGGAGAAGTTGCAAGAGAGGACAGAGGAGCTTTCGCACAAGATCACCTCATTGGATTCTAAGCGCCATTTTCTCCAAGAAATCACCAAGAACTACGAAGGCTTTTCCAGCGGCGTAAAGGCACTTCTTGCGGCGAAAGAAAAAGGAGAGTTTAATCTAGCAGGCTTCTGCGGGGTAGTAGCGAATCTAATCGAGGTACAACCGGAATATCAAATAGCCGTTGAGATGGCTTTGGGGGAAAAGGCCCAGGCCTTAGTAATGGAGAGTATTCAGGCAGCGGATCAGGCCATTGACTATCTACAGGCAAAAGATGCTGGCAGGGCGCAGATCATTTGCCTGGAAAACATAGCTAGTAATGTTGTAAAGCAATTAAAACCTTCTATGTCATTAGGCCAGGTTCAAGACGTTATAAAAACAGAACCCAGGTATCAAAAACTGCTAGACTACCTTTTGGCTGATACTTATATTGTGGAAGATAAGCAGGCCGCCTACCAGGCGCTGAAGGAACAGGGGTTTGGACATTGTACGTTTGTTACGCCTAAAGGGGCGTTGATACGCGAGGCCTCTTTGATCGACGGAAGCCTTCCTAAAGATATGGACTCCAGTTTATTGGGTAGAGAAGCGAGGATTGCTGAAGTCCAAGTAGAATTAGAGAAAGCAATGCAAGAGAAAGGCGATCTGGAGAATTTGATTACTTTTCAAGATGACGAGATCCAGGATATCAATAACAAGGTCCAGGAAAGAGAACCACAGTTGCATGCACTAAAGATAAAATTAGCCAATAGGCAGGTTGAAAAGGATAATATCGAGTCGGAAAAGACTAGGTATCAAGAGGAAACAGAGGTCCTGAAGTTAGAAACAGAAGAGACGAATGAACAGGTAGAGCAGCTACATGTTGAAGAGGACAATTTAAATCAAGAGCTACAGCGCCTAGACCAAGAGCAGGAAAAGATACAAACGGAGATCAAAGACCTACAGGGCCATGTCTCCGGACAGGAGCATTTAAGGCAGAATACACTTGTAGAGATTGCCCAGACCAAGGCGCAGCTAGAGGCTCAGGATAAAGAGGAAAAGGATGCCCGTTTAAGGCTAAAGATGATCCTTGATTCCTGTGATGAACAGAAAGCATCTAAGCAGATCCGAGAGCAGGAATTGGAAGAAAATCAAAAGAAGATAGAACAGCTTACAGAGGAGATAACTCAGCTTGAATCAGAACAAAGAGAGCTGGGCCAAACAAAGCTAAATATAGAAAAAGAACTTGATCAGGCTCTGCATAAGCGCCTTGACCTTTCTGGAGGTATTGACGCGCTAGAGAAAAAGGTGAAAGAACAACAAAAGGCCTTAGATGTGCTGAGGGAGAATAAATCAAGCATACAGATCAAGCTCACGGAGACGTCCTACAAACAGAGCTCTCTTGGCGATAAAATGCAGCAGAGTTATCAGGTAGACCTTTCAGCGACATTGGAGGATGCCGTTGAGCTCTCGCCCTTAGAGGATAATATTTTTGAGGAGATAGTCCACCTTAAATCTAGGTTGGAGGGTATTGGGCCGGTCAATCTGGTAGCTATAGAGGAAAACGATCAATTACAACAGCGCTATGATTTTCTGATCTCACAACAGGAAGACCTTATTCAAGCACAAGAGTCTTTGCGCAAGGCTATTACCCAAATAAACCGTACGGCACGGGAGATGTTTGCCCAGACTTTTCAGCAGATCCAGCAGAGCTTTAAAGATTATTTCCGTATTTTATTTGGCGGGGGAGATGCCAGGCTTATACTTCTCGATGACAATAATATTCTAGAAAGCGGCATAGAAATAGTCGTTCGTCCCCCGGGGAAAAAGCTGCAAAATATTTCGTTGCTTTCCGGAGGAGAAAAGGCGCTTACAGCAATTTCCCTTTTGTTCGCGGTCTTCAAAGTCAAGCCCAGCCCGTTTTGTATCCTTGATGAAGTGGATGCGCCCTTAGACGAAGCCAACATAGACCGCTTTACTAATCTTTTATCCGAATTTATAAAGACTTCCCAGTTTATAATCGTGACTCACAACAAAAAGACGATGAATATGGCTGATATAATGTATGGTATTACCATGCAGACTTCGGGAATTTCCAAGATTGTCTCTGTAAGATTTACAGACCAGAAGAAGGAAACAATTGAAGAGGTTGCCGGAATAGAGGGTTAACCCGCTGTTTTTTGTTCCATGCCTTGCGAGTATAAGTGAGTCCTGTTTTTTCCTGCCGCTTTAGCCTGATATAATGCCGCGTCAGCCTTGAGAATCAGCTTATCTTTGTTTTTAGCGTCATATGGATATGAGGCCAATCCCAGACTGATTGTCAATTTTTTATGGGGTAGGATTTTTTCTCCTGAAAAGAAGGTGTCTTCCACTGCCTGTCTGAGTCTTTCTGCTAAGCCCCAGGCAGATTCCTTGTGCGTATCAGGCAACACGATCGCGAACTCTTCTCCTCCGTATCTGGCTACTATATCCGCAGAACGGCAGGTCTTTTTGAACAACTTTGATAGCGTGACGAGCACTTCGTCTCCGGCAGGATGGCCAAAGGTATCATTGAGCTTCTTGAAGTTGTCTATGTCGATCATGATCAGAGAGACAGGTTTCTTTATTCTTGAGGCCCGTTTTATTTCTTTGCTCAACAGGTATTGGAATCGACCATGATTGATTAAATTGGTCAAGGAGTCAGAATGAGAAAGACTGACCGTTTTTTCGTAAAGATGAGAGTTCTCTATGGCTAGACCGGCTTGGTTGGCAAACATGGTCAAGATCCTGATGTCGTCCTTGGTAATAGGCTCTTTGGTGAACAAATTGTCTACCAAAATAAGCCCGATGGTCTTTTCTTTGGCTCTTAATGGCACAGTAACGAAATGTTCAGTCTTTAATAGAGAGCAGATAGGATCCTTGACTTTCTTGCTTACTTCGTCAGTAGTTATTTCAAAAGTCATGCTTTCCAGTACAGTGAGAGCGAGGATTCCGGCGCTTTCTTTTAAGGGGATCTTTATTGATTTAACTAGCTTGTCTAGGCGCCCGCTTTTTCTTTTAGCCAGGTGTTTGGAAGCCCTTACAAGGTCGCCGAGAGTGGTTTTTTCTGCCTCGATCTTTTTCCAGATCTTGTCAGCCTCTTCAGCAGTGTCAGGGCCGATGCCCATCTTACCCTCAAGGGTCCTTTTACGTTCATTGACCAAAAAGAGCATGGCCCGATTAAAACCCAACCCTTCATGAGAGGTGACGCAGGTAAGGATAATATAGAGCACTTCATTGAGCTTAAGGGTGATGCGCATCAAATTGCTTATTTCATAAAACATCCAAAGCTCTGCCCGGGCACGTTCCAGGTGTTTTTGTAGTTGCTGCAGCTTTTTGTTTTCCATAGCAAAAGCAATTTATAACAAAATATAGCCCTTGTCAAGCAATGTTTTTCTTAAACGGAATTGAAATAGCTTGACAAAAACAAAGGATATGCTATAATATGCACCGTCTTCGGGGCAGGGTGCCCTGCCGGCCATATCTAATATGGGCAGGCAGGAATTCCCGACCGGCGGTTAACCCCGTTAGAAATAAGATGCCAGAGGCATTTGTTATGTTTTGGGCATTGATTTCTAACTGGGTGAAAGCCCGCGAATCCTTAGAGATTATTAGGATAGAACCGATGAAATCCCGGTGCCGATAGTAAAAGTCTAGATGGAAGAGGACGCGATAATCGAGATAATCAATTTAATGGTGAAGATTTATGCCCCCGAAGATATATATTCGGGGGTTATTTTTTGCGATGAAAAGACTTGATGCGATTCCAGACATAATTAATGAGCTCAGACAGGGAAAAATGGTCATTGTGATCGATGACGCTGAGCGGGAAAATGAAGGCGACCTAATCATAAGCGCATCTTATGTTACTCCCCAAGCCATCAACTTCATGGCCAAGCACGGACGAGGTTTAATCTGTGTGCCCATGGAGGGGGATAGATTGGATGCATTAGGTCTGCACCCAATGTCTAGCGAAAAGAAGGATCCTTTCCAGACTGCCTGGGCAATATCAGTGGATGCTAAAAAGGGGATCAGTACCGGTATTTCTGCTGCTGACAGAGCCAAGACTATCCAGGTTTTGGTCGATCCTGCTACAGTACCAGAGGACCTGGTCAAGCCAGGACATGTTTTTCCCTTGCGGGCCCAAAAAGGAGGTGTGTTGGCTCGAGCCGGACATACCGAAGCCTGTTTAGACTTGATGAAACTGGCGGGGCTTTATCCAGCGGGGGTGATTTGCGAGATTATGAATGAGGATGGTTCTATGGCTAGAACCGATGACTTATTGAGCTTTGCTCGGGTTCATAATCTAAGTGTTTGCACAGTCCGTGACTTGATAGAATATAGAAGAAAATTGACCAACCTAGTCAGAAAGATAGAGACGGCTAAAGTCCCTACGGAATATGGCGATTTTAATCTTACGGTGTATGAATCGCAAATTGACCAATTGCACCACTTGGCTTTGACGCTGGGAGACGTTGCGGGCGCAGAGCCAGTTTTGGTGCGTGTTCATTCACAGTGCCTTACTGGCGATGTATTTGGATCGCTGCGTTGTGATTGCGGTAAGCAGTTGCATGAGGCCATGTCGATGATCCAGAGGACAAAAAGAGGCATTTTGTTGTATATGCGTCAGGAAGGAAGAGGTATTGGACTGGCAAATAAAATAAAAGCATATGCTTTGCAGGAGAAAGGACTGGATACAGTCCAGGCCAACCATGCCCTGGGCTTTGCCGCTGATTTACGCGATTATGGTATTGGCGCACAAATACTTGTAGATTTAGGAGTAAAAAACATCAGGCTTTTGACCAATAATCCTAAAAAGATAGTGGGCTTAGAAGGATATGGCCTTAAGATCATAGAAAGCATTCCCTTGGAAACGGAGCCCCACGACTTTAATATTAAATATCTGCGCACTAAGAAAAACAAACTAGGACATATTTTAAAAAAGGTATGAAAAGCGTAGATCCCTCGCCATTAAGGCTCGGGATTAATTCGCACAAATAACTTACGTCGTTTCGCTCCGCGTCGTTTCGCTCCGTAAGTTATGTGCTCATTGTAGATCCCTCGCCATTAAGGCTCGGGATTAATTCGCACAAATAACTTACGTCGTTTCGCTCCGTAAGTTATGTGCTCATTAAGGAGGTAAAGATGGTGAAGACGATAGAAAGCCAACTGATAGCTAAGGGCAAGAAATTCGGGTTGATCGTATCTCGCTTTAATGATTTTATCAGCAAACGACTTTTAGAGGCAGCGGTCGATACGCTTACCCGCCACGGAGCCAAGGAGGCCGATATAGAGGTGGTTTGGGTCCCCGGGTCGTTCGAGATCCCCTTAGTGGCCAATAAGATGGCTAAGAGTAAGAGGTATGACGCCTT
Organism: Candidatus Omnitrophota bacterium; assembly: GCA_016939375.1. Taxonomy (GTDB): domain Bacteria; phylum Omnitrophota; class Gorgyraeia; order JAFGHF01; family JAFGHF01; genus JAFGHF01. The sequence goes on from JAFGHF010000003.1 coordinate 34,992, forward strand.
GATTTGCCTGGGGGCCATAATCAGAGGCGGGACTCCCCATTTTGACTACATTGCCAGCGAAGCCGCCAAAGGCATAGCTTTGGTAAATTTTAACACCGGTATCCCTGCGTCATTTGGGGTGATTACCGCAGATACTATTGAGCAAGCTATTGAACGGGCCGGCACAAAGCAAGGCAATAAAGGAAAAGACGCTGCCCTAAGCGCGATCGAAATGGCCAACTTGGCAGAGCAGATATAACCTTTTTAACCGAGAAAGGGAAAAACTCATGCGCCTTCGCAGTCAAGCCCGGGAATTGGCCTTGAAATTTCTTTATCAAATCGATATAACCAAGGAGGAACTTGCCTGTGCCTTGGTGGATTTCTGGCAAGAGCATCGGGCAAGAGCTTCAGTAAAAGATTTTGCTAACCAGATAATCAAGGGAACGTTAGACAATTTGCCGAAAATCGATAGCACGATCAGCAACTACGCCCAAAATTGGCAGTTAAAGAGGATGGCCGTAATCGACAGGAATATTTTGCGCATGGCCACTTTTGAGCTGGATTTTTTGCCGGATATTCCACCCAAAGTCTCCATAAACGAGGCGGTAGAATTGGCCAAGAAGTATGGCGACATGGAATCGAGTAAATTTGTAAACGGGATACTTGATAAGATACATAAGGCGCGAAAAGACAAATAATAAATCAGATGAAATGCGCAGACTTACATATCCATACCACTTTTTCTGACGGTACCTTTACGCCAGCGCGAGTAATCAAAGAAGCCCAGCAAAGAGGCATATCTTGCATTGCCATTACCGACCACGACTCGGTTTCAGCGATAGAGCCGGCCTTGGAAGAGGCCAGTCGCTATGACATAGAAGTCATTGCCGGCATTGAGCTTTCCGCCGAATTAGACGATTATGAAATCCATATTTTGGGCTATTTAATTGATTGGCGGGTGCGCTGGTTCCGGGATAAGCTTAAACAGTTATGCGCAGTGCGCCAAGAACGGGCTTTGGCCATATTGAAGAAGCTGAAAGCGCAAGGTATCAGATTAAACAGCCAGGAGCTCCTAGAGAGCGCTCTTCCTGGTTCTGTAGGCAGGGTGCATATTGCTCGGATGATGAAAAAAGAAGGCTTTGTCTTTTCTATACAGGAGGCCTTTAATAAGTATATTGGAAACGGACGCCCTTGTTATGTCAAGAAATTTAGACTGACGCCGAAAGAAGCAATAGACATGATTAATCAATTAAAAGGAGTCGCGGTTTTGGCCCACCCTTATTCTATGGGCAACGATGGCCTTATTGCAGATATGGCGCAAATGGGCCTACAGGGAATAGAGGCATATTATCCTGATCAGGGCACGCAGAGCACGGAGCATTATTTGGATATAGCCCAGAAGTACGGCCTATTGGTCACAGGCGGGTCCGATTGCCATGGATTAGGTAAAAGTAGAATATTGATGGGTGAAGTAAAGATTCCTTATGATCTAGTAGAGGCGCTTAAGAGAAAAGCGCAAATCATAGATGTCAAAAAAAGCCAAGACTAAACACGAAAATTTCATGCGCTTAGCCTTGAAATTGGCCAGAAGGGCCAAAGGTAAGACCAGTCCCAATCCGCTTGTGGGGGCGGTAGTGGTAAAGGCAGGCCAGATTGTAGGTAAGGGGTACCACAAAAAGGCGGGTTTGGCCCATGCCGAGGTCGAGGCCTTGCGTCAGGCAGGTAAGAAGGCCTCTGGAGCTAGGTTGTATGTCACCTTGGAGCCATGTACGCATTTCGGCCGCACTCCGCCATGTATACACGAAATCAAAAAATACGGTATTAAAGAAGTTATATTTGCCATGTACGATCCAAACCCCGTAAATGAAGGTAAGGCTGAGAAATTTCTAACGGCTCATGGGACAAAGGTTGTTTCGGGGGTTTTAGAGCAGCAGGCCAGGGATGTGAACCGGGTTTTTGTTAAATATATAACAAAAAAACTTCCCTTTGTAACAGTTAAGATTGCCCAGAGTCTAGATGGGAAGATAGCCACCAGCTGTGGTGATTCAAGATGGATTACCTCAGAACATAGCCGTAAGTTAGTACATTCATTGCGCAGACAAGTAGATGCTGTCTTGATAGGGGTGGGTACTGCTCTTGCGGATGACCCCCTACTTACTTCTCGTAATTCCGGAAGGCTTTATGCAAAACAGCCCAAAAAGATTATAGTAGATAGCAATTTGAGGATAAGCCCAGACCTAAAAATGTTTTCTGCGCACTCGCCTGCAGAAGTCATTATTGCGACCACAAGGCGTGCCTCAAAGAAGAAAGTGGCAAGCTTTAGAAAAAGGAACATAACGGTGTTGGTTTTAAAAGAAAAAGAAAAAAGGGTGGACTTGCGGGACTTGTTAAAACAGCTGGCCAGATTGGAGATTACCCATGTTCTTATCGAAGGTGGAGGCGAGGTTATTGCTTCGGCCTTAAGGGAAAAGTTAGTGGACAAGATGATTGTATTTGTAGCGCCCAAGATCATCGGTGGCCGAGAGGCTCCTACGGCAGTAGAAGGAGAAGGTGTAAAAAAGGTCGGCCGGGCTATTAAGTTAAGAGACATTAAATTAAGGCGGCTTGGTCCTGAGGTGATCATAGAAGGGGAGCCGATATAGAATGTTTACCGGTATCATTGAGGAGATCGGACGGGTCAAGTCTTTAAATGAGACAGAGGCAATCTATAGGCTGCGCATCAAAGCCCCTAAAGTCAGTTCCAGCCTCCAGCCTGGAGCGAGTGTTTGCGTTAATGGGGCCTGTTTGACCGTAGTGCAGGTAAAAGAAGACGATCTGAATCTGGAAGTAATGGCTGAAACTATTAGATGTACAAACCTAGGGCAGTTGAGCGGCGGGGACTGCGTGAACTTGGAACGGGCCTTAAAGGCTGATGGGCGCATTGACGGTCACTTCGTCAGCGGCCATGTAGATGGTACAGGCATACTCAGCAAAAAGATAATCCAGGGCACAGATGTCTTTATGCAATTTAAAGCCCCGGAAGAAATCCTGCGTTATATTACCCTTAAAGGTTCTGTGGCCATAGATGGAGTAAGCCTGAGCGTTTCTCATCTTGACCATAGTTCATTCGGCGTAAGCCTGATCCCTTTTACGCTTAAAAACAGCATTTTGGACCAGAAGAAGATAGGGGCTTCAGTGAATATTGAATGTGACATTTTAGCCAAATATATAGAGCGTTTTTCCCAAAAAAGGCCCAAGCAGTCAAGCATAACCCCCTCCTTTCTTAAAGAACACGGATATATCTAACCCCCTTGAATTTTCGGCACTTGTGTGGTATACTTCAAGTGGACAATTGAATAGAAGACGAAAAAGGCAAACCCCGTTAGAGATAATGGGGCTTGCCACGTTAGAGGTTATCTCTAACGGGGCAAACCATCTGAAAAGATGGGGCAGGCTCGAGACCTCCGTCGTAGATTTGACGGGCAAAACCACAGGCCTAAACTTAAAAGGCGACTTTTAAGTAGGGCAGCTGGGTTACCGAACCTAGAAGGCATCAACCCTATTCCAGATGGAATAGGGTTTTTTGTTAGACTCAAAAAAATCGAAAGGAGAGGGGGTGAAAAGCAATGAGGAGACTACTGATTTGTACAATAATGCTGGGAATGGTTCTTTTGGCTGTAGCTCCCTGCTTTGCCGAGAACGCGCTGAGTAAGCTTGGTAGAGGTTTGGTTAATGGTGCCACGGGCTTTTGTGAATATCCTAAACAGATAGTGGAGACTTCAAAGGAACATAATGCCGCTGTTGGGCTTACCTGGGGACAGCTTAAGGGTGTTGGCATGGGTGTGGCAAGACATGCGTTGGGCGCCTATGATACGGCGACCTTCTATCTGCCACCTTATGACAAACCGGTTCTTGAACCCGAGACTGTGTTCCAGTAGACATAGCGGTATTACCTTCGATGTTTCCCGGTCGAAAAACTCGCCTTTCTCACGAGAGATTGGCGAGTTTTTCTTTTATGACTGACTTTATACTTTTGTATTTACATTATAACTAGCGGGTGACTCGGGGGCACTTCTGCTCCTGGGCCCCTCCGCCCGGTGTGGATCCTCCCAGTCGCAGAACGCCCCCGAGTTCCCGCTCGTAAAAATTCATAAATTACAGCCAGTTCTTAATCAGCCATTTTCTCTTGCTTATGTCGGGGGTTTATGCTACAATTCACTTACTATGATGCAAGACCTTATATTACTAGGCCTTTTGAAAGAAGGCCCCAAGCATGGTTATGAGATAAGAAAGACGATAGAGCAAGAGTTGAACAACTTTGCCAATATCGACACCACCTCTATTTATTACCCTTTAAGAAGGCTGGAGAAAAAGGGGCTGGTGACCAAAAAGCCTGGGCGTAAAGGAAAAAGGCCGGCAAAATTCGTCTACAAGATCACCCAAGAAGGAGAAGAGGTCTTTGAGAAGCTGTTGAACAACAACTTTCTTATCTTTCAGAGACCGGTATTTAATGTCGACCTTTCTCTTTATTTCTTGCCCTTAGTCAAATCAGGCATTGCCCAAAATCGCCTGCGCAATAGATTAAGGGGGATGAAGAAGATAATACAATGGCTTAAAGAGAAAAGAACCCAGCTGGCGCAGAAAAAAAGGTCATACCATTTATTAGCGATCATCGATCATCAAATCGAGCTGACCAAGGCCGATATAAAATTCACTAAAAGACTGATAAAAAACTATAAGCCCTTCCGTTAAAATGACGATCAAGCATGTAGAAAAATGTTTTGTATGCAGCAAGGACAATCCCCTGGGGCTACGGGCCCATTTTTTCTTTCAAGACGGCCAGGTTCAGGGAGAGTTCACGCCAAATGAAAACCATCAGGGGCCTCGCAATCTGATGCACGGCGGCTTGATTAGCGCTCTTTTGGACGAAGCAATGTCCGCATTAATAATAACTGGCTTGAACATAGATGCCGCTACAGCCTCTTTGGAGGTCCGCTTTAAAAATCCGGCCCGGATAAACGAAAAGCTTATAATCAAGGCAAAATTGCTTAATCAACACAGGCGGATGAACACCGCCAGCGCTACCGTGGAGAGAGAGGATGGTACTATAGTAGCTGAAGGCAAGGGGAAGTTTTTCACCAAGTTTTGATTAAGAGATAAAAATAGAATATTCGCAAAAGCCCTAAGGAAAACCTTAGGGCTTTTTATTTTTTTGTTGACATATAAAATAAAAGATGTATAATATAAAGAAATTTGAATAGTAAAATTTTCCTATATTAGTATGCCGAAAGGAGCAATATATGGATATCGCCCAACTTTTCCGGGATGTGGCCGAGAAGATGCCACAAAAACCATTTCTTATTTTTAGGGATCAACCTATCAGCTATTCCGAAGGCGTGAAAATGGTGAATAAGTTGGCTAATGCTCTTAATAAAATGGGGGTGAAAAAGGGAGAAAAAGTCGCTGTTTACTTACCTAATTCGCCTCAATATGTATTCAGTTATCTGGCTGTGTTTAGCTTGGGAGCAGCTTGTGTGCCTTTAGATGTCAGGCTTACTGATGAAGAATTGATCGGGGTTCTTAATCACTCAGAGGCCTCGGTTTTTATTACCAAGGCATTGGAGAAAAATTCCTTTGCCGAATTAATGAAAAAAGTTTCCCGCTTAAAACATATTATCAAATGTTTTAGCGATGAAGAAGACGGCTTTGCCAGTTTTAATAAGATTATGCAACAGCAGCCGGATAAACAAATTGAGATTAATATTGATGAAGGAAGTTTGGCCATCCTTTACTATACTTCCGGTACTACCGGTAATCCTAAGGCAGTGATGTCCAACTATCGCAGTCTGGACAACGCAGCCCAGACTATCAGATATATAGGGCTTAATGAGGAAAATACCGGAGACGTTTCAATTTGCGCGCTCCCGCTTTCACATTTAGGCGGATTTGTGTATATACAATTTGGCTTAGACATGAAGATGAGCATTGTGCTTATGGAACGTTTTATACCTTTGGAATTCTTGAGGCAGATAGAGAGACATAAAGTAACGTGGTTTCACCTAGTTCCGCCTATGTTTATTGCGCTTTTACAGTTGAAGGAGTTTGAGAAATACGATTTTACCAGCCTCAAGGGCGTAGATCTTTTTGGTGCACCCAGCCACCCGGATCTAATGAAGAGGTTTGGTAAATATTGTCCCAACGCGATACTCTGGCATGGATGGGGGATGACTGAGACAGCAGCACCTAATACGGTCACTGGTCCGGAAAACATTGCTAGCATCGGTAAGAACCCACCCTGGTTTGAGATGAAGATTTTTGATAATGACGATAAAGAAGTGCCCGTAGGGGAAATAGGTGAGATAGTCTGCCGTGGCTGGCCGGTGATGATGGGATATTACAAAGAGCCGGAGATGACAGCAGAGATCATGCGCAATGGCTGGCTGCATACCGGTGACTTAGGATGTGTGGACAAGGACGGATATTTCTATATAAAGGGCAGAAAGAAGGATATGATCATTGTAGGGGGGTTAAATGTCTATTCCCCCGAATTGGAACACGTGATCAGCGAACATCCCCAAGTGGCCGAAGTAGCGGTGATCGGGGTTGCGGACAAATTACGTGGCGAGGCGGTCAAGGCCGTGATAGTCTTAAAGGAAGGCCAAAAAATATCAGGAAAAGACATCAAGGCCTTTTGCCGAGAAAGGCTAGTCCATTTTAAGGTGCCGCAAATAGTAGAATTCAGAGACTCTTTGCCCAAAACGCGCAGCGGCAAGATAGCCAAGGAAGCTTTAAAACAGGATTCATTAGTCAAAGATAGCGCTTAATAAGTGAAAAGATTACCGGCCAAATTCAGCAATTTTCTCATCCGCAACAGATTGGGATTTCTTCTGGGAAACCTTATCTTTGCCATTCTTTTACTCTTTAGTTTAAGAAATCTGAGCTTTCGCACCAATTTGGGAGATTTCGTCCCCCAAAAACACCCCTTTATACAAGTCCAAAACAAACTTACCAAGATCTTTGGCGGTCTAAACCAGGTTTCCATTGCCATTGAAGTCAAAGAAGGCAATATCCTCAATACCACTACACTGACCAAGGTCTACAATATAACCAGAGAACTCTATCTTACTCCCGGCATCAATGCGGGAAGGGTGGTATCGCTTTCGGCACGAAAGATCAAGCATATCGATGCCAATGATGAAGGCTTTAATTCAGAGAGGTTGATGCATGAACCGCCAAAGACAGAGCGCCAGATCGAGATCTTAAAACAACGCATAGTCAGGAATCCTTTGGTCTATGGACCGATTGTCTCTAAGGATCTTAAGAGCACTTTGATCCAGGCCGACTTTGAGTCTGATGTATCCTCGAAAGAAATATTTACATTACTGCGCAATTTAACCAAAGCACAAGAAGACGCAAACCACAAAGTCTATCTTGCCGGAATGCCGATATTAGAAGGTTGGCTGGACTACTATCTTCCGCGGATGGGTTTTATTTTTATATTAATGTTTTTGATCATGGCCGCTATCCTTTATATCGCTTTTCGTTCCAAAAGGGGAGTAGTCCTGCCCCTTGTCTCCGCGGGCATGGCCACGGTATGGGGCCTAGCCTTGATGTCCTTTTTTGGTTACCAGTTGGGTCCGACTACGATTTTGGTGCCTTTTTTGGTCCTGGCTTTGGGTATTAGCCACTCAGTCCAGTTTATTAAACGGTATTATGAATATATGGCCTATCATCGATTTAATTCTTTAGCTGCTGCCCAGCAGACTACAGAGACATTGTTTGTCCCGGCAGTGACTTCTTTGATTACGGACGGCATAGGTTTTCTTTCCTTGTTTTTGATCCCCTTGGGGATGGTCAAGAGCATGGCTATTGTCGCGGCCGCGGGAATCTTAGGCATATTTTTTTCCACCGTGACCTTTATCCCGGTAGCCCTTTCCTATTTACCTATTCCCCGGCGCCTGGAAGTACGCCGGGAAGAGAAGATGACTTCTATAAATAAAATCCTTTCCAAGATCGCTCACGAGGTGGCGGATCCGCTAAAGCGTCTCTTAATCTTCATCTGTATTTTACTTGCGGCGATCTTAGGGGTCATCGGGATGAGCCGTTTAGTAATCGGTGACAACCAGCCAGGTTCAGCTTCTTTATATCCACAGAGTGAATACAACCAGGCAGAGAAATTCATCGCTGATAAATTTGCCGGTTCCGACCCATATTATATTTTAGTGGCTGCCAAAAGCGAAGAAGACTTAGTAAACGTAAAGACGTTGCAGGCAATGGAATCCTTACAGCGCCATCTTGAGAGTGAAGTAAAAGAAGTAGGACGCACTTTATCTTTAGTCGATTATATCAAAGGGATGAACATGGTGATGTTTGCCGGTGATTTCCGCCAATTTCGCATTCCCGCATTAGACAGGACTATTGCCGAGTATCTGTTTTTATATTCGCTTACGGGATTTCCCGGAGATTTTAATCCGGTGATTAGCCCCGACTACCTATACGCTAACATTAAAGCCGATGTAAAGGACCATCAGGCCAGGACAATCAGCAGGCTTATTCGTGCTACCGGCACCTGGGTAAGAAAAGAAAACATCCCCAACGTAGAATTCTTATATGCCGGCGGCGTAGTCGGTATGTTAGGGGCGGTAAATGAGATTATCGCCCAGATGCTTCCTTTGAATATCGCCCAGGTTGGTTTCTTGGTGTTTTTATGCGTTTCTTTAGCCTTTGGTTCTTTTACCGCCGGCGCGATTTTATTGATACCTTTAGCCTTTAGCGTCCTTTTTACTTTTGGCTTAATGGGGCTGTTAAATATCAGCTTGACCGTGGAGACGCTTCCTGTAGCCGCGTTAGGGATAGGCTTAGGTGTAGATTACGGTATCTATGTAGTAAGCAGGTTGCGTCAGGAACTTTTGGCGCATAGCGATGAATCGATTAAAATCGGATTGATAAAATCTTTAACTACCTCAGGTAAAGCAGTGTTTTTCACAGGGGCCACCATAGTCATAGGAGTATTTTCTTGGCTTATTTCCAATATTTGTCTGCAGGCGCGACTAGGCGCTGCCCTGGGAACATTGCTTTTATTAAATATGATTGGCGCTTTGGTTATTTTGCCTGCTTTGTTGGTGATGTTTAAACCTAAATTTTTGAGAAAAAAAGAAGGAGGGGAAAAGTGAAAAAAGTATTACTCTTTTTAGCTTTGGTGTGTCTGGTTGGTTTCTGCCTGAATGCGGATGCATTGGATTTGGTATTTCACCAGGTGTATAAGATCCAACCAGGGATGTCTGTAGATGAGATAATGCAGGTGAGTGAACATGTGCAATATACACTTTTTGCCGATGATTATCAGTCTACAGGCAACGTGCTTTATGTAGAAAAAACAGGGGCTACCCGAACACGCAAATTCTTACGCCAAAGGATAGTTTTAGGCCCTGATTCTCAAAGTCCTGAGTACAGATATAAAGATTTGATCATGTTTACCCAGCCGACTTCAGTTAAGGGCTTGGGGATATTGAGCTGGAGCTATGTCGATGCCGACAGAGACCAAGACCAATGGTTATGGTTGCCTTCCTTAAAGAAGGTGCGTAAAGTCTCCGCGGCCCAAGGCGATGACTCTTTTATGGGTAGCGACTTTACGACTGAAGAAATCACTACCCGCCGCTATGAAGATGAAACGTATACTCTTTTGGGAGAAGAAAAATTCAAAGGGTTTACTTCCGAGCATGATAACCAGACATATTATGCCGGCAGGGATTGTTACAAGATAGAATGCAAGCCTAAACGCGATCCTTGGTATTATTCTAAGAGGATTACCTGGGTCGATAAGGAATTTGGCAGCACTATTTATGATGAGGTCTATGACAGCAAGGGAAATCTATATAAAAATATATTTAAAAGGTATGTTGTTCAAAAAGTCGATGGCAAAGATTATTATACCCAGGACTATCTTGAGGTAAAGGACTTACGTAGCGGGCATAAGACTTTGATCGAAATGGAAGATATCAAGTTTGACCAGGGCCTAGAAGAAGACTATTTCAGTGAAAGAACATTACGTCGCTCAAAATGGTAAGATTGCCCAGGTGGCATAAGGAAAGGAGAGGGAAAAGATGAGAAAGAGAAAGTTCTTATTAGTTTTTGCCTTAGGCCTTGTGTTGACGGTCGTCAGCGCGAGCACTGTTTTTGCTTCTGAGGAGAACAGGGGTATAGTATATAAATTCTGGAAGAAAATCTTGCCTTTTGATGACCGCCTGGAATTGGGCGGTTTTCTTAAGAATGAGACATCGGTACGTATGGCCCACGGTTTTGACGAATTTATGAAGGTCAAGAATATCGCCGGGCTTAAAGTAAATTACAGGATTACCGATTGGTGGGAGATGTTCACCTATTTTAATTGGTTTTGGGATGGTGCCTATAGCATAGAAGATGACAGGTACGGCAATGTAAGCTTTGAGGATGTAAATAGAAAGCTGAGGATGCCGGAGAAATTACAGTGGCTCAGAGAAGCATACTTCGATTTTTATTTTGACAAACTCGATGCCCGCATAGGCAAACAGCAGGTAGTCTGGGGCACCACTGACGGCGTGCGAATTTTAGATTTAGTCAATCCTCTGGACTACCGTGAGTGGACCATAAAAGACTATGCCGATATCCGCATACCTTTGTTTATGGGCAATTTTGAAGGGGAGTTGTTGATGGACGGGCATCTGCAGGTTTTAGTGATCCCCGATTATGAGCCCAATTATTACGCACCGGCTGGCGCTCCTTTTACCTTGCGTACAGTAGATATTGGTGCTCAGGGTACTGCCAACGCGGTAAATCAAGGTGTATCCGTGCAGACGATTGATGAGAAACCAGGTAGGCAATTCAAAAATACTAAGGTGGGTGCGCGCTGGCAGCATGTCTTAGGCGGCTGGGATTATACCTTGAACTATCTGCATACATATGATTTCGCCTCTTCGGCCTATACCGCATTTATCTTTCGACCTTTTGCCCAGCCGGTATTGCAACTTGTGCGCAGGGCAGAGCAGATCGATGTATTCGGTGGCTCTTTTTCCAAGACCTTGACCGAAGGATTTTGGTTGCCTTTCCTCAAAGGCTGGACCTTGAGAGGCGAATATGCCTATATAAAAGGCGGGGCGATGAACTACGGTTATGATAAGGAAATTCAGGGGACAGTCGATGTCGACCAGTATAATTATGCCTTGGGTTTTGACCGTTATTTCTGGACCAACTGGTTGTTCAGCTACCAATTTATTCAGTTGATAGCCGACCCACAAGAAGAATACCCCGGATTTTATACCAATGTTTTCGGAATTCCTACGGCCACAGAGAATACCCTGCTTTTTGGGCCGACAAGAGGAGGGTTGGATGAGACTACCACGATCATGTCTCTGAAGATCTCTACCGACTTTATACACGAACGTCTAAAGCCAGAGATACTTGTCCTTTACACCTTTAACGGCGATTGGCGGGTGAGCCCTAAGGTAAGTTTTGAAATAAACGACCGCTGGACGATTGCCGGTGGGGCCCATGTATTTACTGGAGATGAACAGGGGTTAAACGGGCAATTTGACAAAAACGACCAGGTATTTTTTGAGACTACTTACAATTGGTAAACGATATTTCCTTTTTGGGGCATATAATACTGGCGCTGCTTAACTGTGCTATTTGGGAGAGGTTCCCAACTTCTGTTTAGTATCCGGTAAGGCTAAGGCTTAGCAGCCAGTCTATGATATGGGGGGTAGCTTAAAGCTACCCCCTTTCTTATTGACTAAAATAATGCAAAGTGATAAACTAATACAATCCCTATCTCATAGAAATTATTTTAGTTATGGGAAAAAGCGCAAATGAAAAAAGGCAAATGCCTTATTGGCACCTCGGGGTGGTATTATCAGCATTGGCTGGGCAGATTCTATCCTGAAGATATTTCCAAAGACAAGCTACTTCCGTATTTTGCCCAGAGCTTTAATACGGTCGAATTAAATAATACTTTCTATCATCTACCAAAAGGGCCTACCGTAGAGGGTTGGTGTAAAAAAACGCCTGAGGATTTTGTTTTTGCGCTCAAGGCTAGTAGATTTATTACACATATTAAAAGGTTGGCAAATTTAGGGGACAGTTTAGAGGTTTTTCTCGAAAGAACGAGCTTGCTCAATGCCAAAAGAGGCCCACTGTTATATCAACTGCCCCCTTCTATGAAAAAGGATCGTAAACGGCTAGTAAGTTTCTTAAAAAAACTGCCCCGAAAGCTAAGAAGTGTAGTTGAATTTCGCCATCAAAGCTGGTTAGATGACGAAATATTTAAGTTGCTAAGAAGATACAATGTAGCCCATTGTATTGTAAGTATGCCTGATTTTCCCACAGTATTTGAGCAGACAGCTGATTTTGTATATATCCGCATGCATGGGGGGAGTGCTTTATACAGGTCAAGCTATACGGATAAGGAATTAAAAGGAGTTGCCTCGTCCCTAAATAGGTTTTTAAAAAAAGGGCTGGATGTGTACGTGTATTTTAACAATGATGCCTATGGCTATGCGGTAAAAAATGCACTCGCACTAAAGGATATATTGAGAGTTGCTTAGAGAGGTCCTTCGGTTCCTTTGGAACCTCAGGACCGAATTCAGACATATAATTTACGTCGTCCTGCGGACTCCAAATTATGTCTTCATTCGGGGCGTAGCGCAGTCCTTCGGCTCGCTTCGCTCGTCCTTCGGCAAGCTCAGGACTTCCGTTGGTCGTTCAGGATTAATTCGCACTTATCACTTACGTCACTGCGTTCCGTAAGTGATGTGCTCATTGAATTTGGCTTTTAGTTTCCATCGGGGC
>JAFGHF010000013.1 GCA_016939375.1 Candidatus Omnitrophota bacterium
CCTTCCGCGGTAGAGCCTTTTGAGGCCTCGGCCACGGGTATCGGCGGATGCTTAAGGGACATCTTTACCACAGGGGCAAGGCCGGTGGCCGGTTTAGGTGCTCTTCGCTTCGGCAGCCTGGATACCAAAAAGGTAAAGTGGCTTTTTAAAGAGGTGATCAGAGGCCTGGCTCACTACGCCAACACCGCCGAAGTCAGCGCGGTCGGCGGCGACAGCTATTTTGACGAAAGTTACGAAGGAAATCCCTTGGTCAACGCTTTTGTGGTGGGCGTGGTCAAGCATTCCGATATCGTAAGAGGTACTGCCGCCGGTATAGGAAACCCGGTCTATTATATAGGCGGAGATACGGGAAGAGACGGCGTAGGCGGGGCGAGTTTTGCCTCCAAGGAAATAACCGAGGAATCGGAAACTCAGAAAAACGCGGTGGCCATCGGCGACCCCGAACTGGGCAAACGCCTAAGAGAGGTATGTATCGAGCTGATTGAAAAAGGCCTGGTAGTGGGCATGCAGGATATGGGTGCCGCCGGCCTTACATGTTCATCGTGCGAAACGGCTTCACGCAGCGGCACAGGGATAGAGATCGATGTGGCTTTGGTCCCGCAAAGAGAAAAAGGCATGACTCCTTATGAGATACTTTTGTCTGAATCACAGGAGAGGATGCTGGCTATTCTTAAAGAGGGCAAGGAGAAAGAGGCCCTGGATATTTTGAAGAAGTGGGATGTTAACGCAGTGAAGATCGGCAGCGTTATAAAAGAGAAGGTGATGCGGGTCAAGGAAAAAGGCGTGGTAGTCTGTGAGATCCCGCCGGATTTATTGACCAAAGAGGCGCCCCTTTATGATAGAGAGACAAAAGAGCCCTCATACCTCAAAGAGGCCCAAGCCCTCAAGCGCGATTCAGTGCCGCTACCGGAGGATTTAAATAAGGTATTGCTGCAGCTGCTAGATTCTCCCACAATCGCCACTAAAGAATCGGCATATGGTAAGTTCACCGCTATCGACAAAGAACAAGTGACAGTGGGTGCCGGCTCGGACGCGGCAGTGGTAAAAATAAAAGGCACAAACAAGGCCCTGGCCATCAGCGTGGATTGTAACGGCCGCTATTGCTACCTCAATCCTTATAACGGAGCGATGATGGCGGTTGCCGAGGCAGCCAGGAATATCGTCTGCAGCGGCGGCAGGCCATTGGCCATTACGGACGGGTTAAATTTCGGAAATCCGATGAAACCGGAAAATTACTGGCAATTCGTCAAATGCATCGAGGGGCTCTCCGCCGCTTGTAAGGCATTAAATACACCCGTTATCAGCGGTAACTGTAGTTTCTACAACGAAAACCCCAAAGGCGCGGTCGACCCCTCTCCTATGGTAGGTATGGTCGGAGTAATAAAAGACGCCTCAAAATATGTCACCCAGGAATTTAAGAACAAAGGCGATGTGGTCGTCCTTTTAGGGGAAAATAGAGCCGACCTCTCGGGAAGCGAATATCTCTACCGCGTGCACAACAAGAAAAAAGGCAATCCCCAAATAGACATAAATAAGGAAAAAGCAGTTCAGGAGGCAGCCCTGGAGGCCATCGAATCCGGTATTGTCAATTCTGCCCATGACTGCTCCGAGGGCGGCCTGGCCACAGCATTGGCCGAATCCTGCATCAGCACAAAAGCTCAAATGCTCGGTGCGCAGATAAAGATAGATGCTTCTAAGAACAAAGACATCAGGATAGATGAGCTTTTGTTTGGTGAGGCACCGTCAAGAATAGTAGTCTCCTTAGACAAGGATGACTTAAATGCTCTGGAGAAAATCGCCAAAAAGCATTCCGTCGCTTATCAAGTCTTAGGCAATGTGCAGACAGATAATTTAAGCATCGAATACCAGGGCAATAAGGTAATCGATATAGCTGTTGCCAAATTGAGTGATGCCTGGCGCAATGCTATTGTTTCCAGACTGGATTAGTAGGTTCATATGGATAAATTTATCGCCGTCGTTGATTACGGCTTAGGTAACTTAAGAAGCGTGAGCAAGGCCCTGGAGGCTGTGGGCGCCGAGACGCGCGTTACCAACGACCCGCAAGAACTAAAAGACTCTGCGGCAATAGTATTGCCGGGCGTAGGCGCCTTTCAGCGGGCGATGGAGAACTTGCAGGCTCTTGATATTATGCCTACTATTTGCAGGCAAATAGAGAAGGGAAAGCCCTTCTTGGGAATCTGCCTGGGCCTGCAGATCTTATTTACCGAAAGCCAGGAGCACGGCAGAAACGCTGGCCTGGATATAATCAAGGGTAAGGTTACAAAGTTTCCGGCTGAGGTAAAGATCCCGCATATGGGATGGAACAATGTAAATTTAAAATTTGAAATGCAAAATGCAAAACTCTTTAAAGATATACCCGATGGCAGTTATTTCTATTTTGTACATTCCTATTATGTAGAGCCAAAAGATAAAAAAACTGTTGTCGCCAGCACCGAATATGGTAAAGTATTTACATCGGTAATAAATAAAGATAACTTATGGGGCGTGCAGTTTCACCCCGAAAAAAGCCATAAACTCGGCTTAAAGGTATTGGAGGGCTTTTTATCGCTATGTTAGCCAAAAGAATAATCCCCTGTTTGGACGTCAAAGACGGCAGGGTAGTAAAAGGCATCAACTTCGTAAACCTAAAAGATGCCGGCGACCCCGCTGAGAGTGCGGCTATTTATTCTAAAGAAGGCGCTGATGAAGTGGTATTTTTGGATATCGCCGCCAGCTTGGAGAAACGCGGCACCATGCTTGAGATCGTCAAAAAAACCGCAGAGAATGTCTTTATCCCCTTGACTGTAGGCGGGGGCATCAGAAACTTAGATGATATGAGGACGCTGCTTAAAAGCGGGGCGGATAAGGTCTCGATAAATACAGTAGCGGTTGAGAATCCACAGTTGATTAAGGAAGGTGCAGAGGCCTTTGGCAGCCAGTGTATAGTAGTGGCCATTGACGCTAAGAAGAAGGGTAATGCCAATTGGCAGGTCTATACCTACGGCGGCACAAAGGCAACCGGTAAAGACGCCGTAGAGTGGGCCAAAGAGGTGGAGAAATTAGGCGCAGGGGAAATTCTTTTAACCAGCATGGACAGAGACGGTACCCAGGACGGCTATGATCTTGCGCTGACAAGGACGATTTCGGAGGCAGTGAATATCCCGGTTATCGCATCCGGCGGCGCGGGCACATTGGAACACCTCTATGAGGCGCTCACAGAGGGCAAGGCCCAGGCAGCCCTGGCGGCTTCCATCTTTCACTACGGAAAATTCTCCATCAAACAGACCAAAGAATACCTAAAAGACAAAGGCGTCGAAGTCAGAATTTAGCTATAAGCTGTAAGCTATAAGCTGTAAGATATGGCACACACGTTTAAAAATATCAAAGTTTGGCAGAAATCTCACGAGATGGTCTTGGAAATATACAAGATTTCTAAAAGTTTTCCAAGTTCAGAAAAATATGGATTGACGACACAACTTAGAAGGGCAGCAGCTTCAGTGCCTACTAACATCGTTGAAGGTTATAAAAGAAATAGCGATAAGGAGTTTGCATATTTTCTTAATATAGCTGATAGTTCTTTAGAAGAGACTAAATATCACTTACTTTTAGCAAGCGAATTACAATACTTAGACAGCAAACACTATGAAAGATTATCTCTATTAGCAGATGAAGTCGGTAAAATGTTATTTGGCTTTAAAAATAGCTTAAAACTTAAAGCTTAAGGCTTAAAGCTTAAAGCTGGAGAAAACATGTGTGGGATATTCGGCGCAATCGGCCATAAAGAAGCGGCAAAACTGACCTATTTAGGTCTCTACGCCCTGCAGCACCGCGGTGAGGAAAGCGCAGGCATTGTCTCCTATAATAAAGGAAAGGTGCGCTTTCACAAAGGCATGGGTTTAGTCAGCGATGTCTTCAATGAAAAGACCATCGCCCCCTTGCGCGGTAACTTAGCCATTGGCCATAACCGTTATTCCACTACCGGCTCAAGCGTAGAGAAAAATATCCAGCCTTTTTTAGTCAGCCACAGAAAGTCCCATATCGCTATTGCCCACAACGGCAATCTCACCAACACGATTGTCTTACGCCAGGAATTAGAAGAGAAGGGCTCTATATTTCAGACCACCATGGACTCAGAGGTGATAGCCCATCTTTTAGCCCAGCAGAAGATGTTGGATGTAAAGCCGAACGTGATTCAAGCCATATCTAATTTAGAAGGCGCTTTTTCGCTTGTAATGATGGTCAATGATACGCTCATCGGCGCGCGCGATGTCCAAGGCTGGCGGCCGTTGTGTTTGGGAAAGGTAGATGGCGGCTATGTATTGGCCAGTGAGACCTGTGCCCTGGATTTGATTAACGCCAAATATATTAGGGATATTGAACCTGGTGAGATAGTCTTTATCAATAAAAAGGGCATGGATTCAATTAAGCCTTTTGCCAAGAAGAAACACGCTTTTTGTATCTTTGAGTATATCTATTTTGCCCGCCCGGACAGCAACATATTCGGAAATAATGTCTATCTTACACGCAAGCGCTTAGGCCGCCAATTGGCCCGGGAGTGGCCGGCAAAGTGCGATTTTGTCTTGCCTATCCCCGATTCCGGCAATTACGCCGCTGTCGGCTTTGCCGAAGAGGCAAAGCTGCCTCTGGAGATGGCCCTGATTAGAAATCACTATGTAGGACGCACCTTTATTCAGCCTTTGCAGTATACCAGGGATTTCCGGGTAAAAGTCAAGCTTAACCCGGTTAAAGATGTGCTCAAAGGAAAACGCGTGGTTATAATCGAAGATTCCATTGTTCGCGGCACCACCAGCCGCGTGCGCGTAAAGACCTTGCGAGCGGCCGGGGCCCGTGAGGTACATATGCGGGTAAGTTGTCCGCCGCTTGTCTCACCCTGCTATTACGGGATAGATTTTCCCACCAAAAAAGAACTTATTGCCTCCAAACACAGCATAGAGTGGATTAGAAAGTTCATCGGCTTAGATTCATTGAGATTTTTAAGCCTGGAGGGTATGATAAAAGCAATGCCACTTAGAAAAGATGATTTCTGTACCGCCTGCTTTAGCGGCCAATATCCTATCAAGCCCGTTAAGAGGATTTCCAAAAGCATATTCGAGAAAAACAAGTAAACAAAAAGGCAATAATAAAATAACTTATTATGGCTAATAGATTACGAAACCTTATTAAAATCATAGTAGTATTTATATTTCTATACCTTTTTCTTGTAAGTATTGGCCTGATGGGCGTTGCCTTTAAGGGTTTCGGAAAAGAATTTGCCGAGAATTTGATCAGGACGACCTCCGACCCCTTAATAGGGCTTTTTATCGGGATACTGACAACCAGTATTGTGCAGAGCTCCTCGACTGTTACCTCGATTGTGGTGGGGATGGTCGCTTCCGGAGTACTCACCGTTAGTAACGCTATCCCCATAGTCATGGGCGCGAACATCGGCACCACGGTTACGGGCGTTCTTGTATCGATCGGGCATTTCGGGCGGCGGGAAGAGTTTAGAAGAGCGGTAGCCGGAGGGACGCTTGATGGTTTCTTCAAGATCATGTGCGTATGTATCCTTTTTCCCCTGGAATTATCTACGGGCTTCCTGGAGAAGATAGCAACGCATATGACCTGCATATTTGGCACCTGTAGCGGGGTAAGTTTCACCAGCCCGGTAAAATTGGCCACCCAGCCGGCTGTCCATCTGATCAGAGATATGTTTATAGGGTTGTTTGCCTCTTCTCAATTAAGCTACGTGATGATGTTATCCATTTCTTTGATATTGCTCTTTGCCGCCCTGTATGTCATCACAAAGCAGATGGGTTCTTTAGTAGCCAAAAGAGCGGAAATTGTTTTAAGCAATGTTATCGGCAGGCACGGCATATTGGCTATTTTTGTGACTATGATCTTTACCGCTATAATCCAAAGCAGCTCAATAACTATTGCCTTGATGATCCCTTTGCTTGCCGCCGGTATTTTAAACGTTGAGGCGATGTATCCTTTGGTCATGGGCGCTAACGTGGGCACTACGGTTACCGCTATTTTAGCTTCCTTGGCCACGGGCAGTATTCCTGCGCTGTCTGTAGCCTTTGTCCACTTTATCTTTAATATAATCGGAGTCTGCTTTATTTATCCTATCGCTATTTTAAGAAGAATACCGGTGTTTTTGTCAAAAAGCCTGGGTAATATAGGTTTTAGAAAGCGCCGCTACGTTATATTATATGTTCTAGTCGTTTTTTTCATTATTCCCGCGTTACTTATCATGGTTTCAAGATTGTTAAAATAGGGAGGGCCCGAAGATGTTTAAGAATATATTGAATTTCTGGAAAGGAAAGGATTTCCTGACCAAGGTAGTAGGAGAATTCGGCAATATGCTCAATGACACCGAGCAGATGTTCAAGAAGGTATGCAGAAGGATCCTTGATAACGAAGATCAGCCCGGCTTAGAAGACAGGATCTATGAGATCGATAAGATGGTCAACAACTTAGAAAGGGATATCCGCAAAAGGATTGTCGAGCACCTGGCTGTGCAGCCGGCGGTAGACGTCCCCGCCTGTCTTATGTTGATGAGCGTGGTCAAGGATGCCGAGAGGGTAGGCGATTACGCCAAAAATATCTATCAGGTGACCAAACTGCTGGATAAACCCATAGATAAGAGCAGATTTTCCGGTTTATTCGATAATATGGACGGAGATATCCTTTCGCTTTTTAAGACCACCAAAGAGGCCTTTATCAACTCTGATGAAGAGAAGGCCAGGCTGGCCTGGCGGTATGAGCGCAGTATCGTCAAAAAATGCGATGACACGATAAGGCTATTGGCCAAAAGCGACCTATCGGTAAATGAGGCGGTCTGTTTTACGCTCATCGCCCGCTATTATAAAAGGACCACCGCCCATCTGAGCAATATTGCCACCTCGGTGATTCTTCCCATAACCGACTTAGACTACTTCGATGAAGACAGAAGGCTAGAAGACGAGTAAAAAACTCTATTTTATCCTGCCTTAGAAGCCCTTAATCAAAGAAGATTTCACTTGACAAATCCCAGGCTTTGTCTATAATATCCATAGACAATATAGAGAAAAGAGCTATAATTGAATTGATTTAGAGAAGAGGAAATCTAAAGATGAAAAGGGGCATTCTATCAGTTACGGGTCTTTGCTTATTTGTTATTTTCAGTTCTGGCTTATGCTTTGGCTTTGATGAGGGCGACTTTCAATGTTGGCATACAGGCAGCATAACCTGGAAGACAGCCCAAAACTGGAACCTCAAATGGGAGCAGGAATTCCGCTTTGGCGATAATGCCGATGATTACTACTTTTGGCACTCTGATTTAAGCGCGACTTATTCCGGCTTTGCCGATTGGTTTGATATAGGCATTGGCTATCGGCAGATATTTGAGGAGAAAGGAAATGACTGGCAAGAGGAGAACAGGCCCCAGTTAGACGCCACCCTTAAATTTATGCTTAATAGCTTCAAGATCAGCAACAGAGGCCGTCTTGAATACAGGAATAAGCCCGATGCCGATAATTCCTTTCGCTATCGCAACAAGCTCACCCTGACCTTTCCCTTTAAACTCACCAGATTCAAGATTCAGCCTTACGTAGCCGATGAGGTATTTGCCGACTTTGATGTAGGCGAGATGAACCGAAACAGGCTCTATTGCGGTTTTAACTTAGAGCCCGTAGAACACCTAAAAATCGAGCTATACTACCTCTGGCAGGAGAGCAAAAAAAGTGGTAACTGGAGTGATTGCAACGTATTAGGCACAAAGCTTAAGCTTTCCTTCTAATAAAATAGCCCTATCAAGAAATATACAAAAAGCCAAAAATAGACACAGCTGTCTAATTAATTCAACACAATTTTCCAAAACCTACCTTTAAAACCTAATTTCCCAGCAAAAAATCTTTTGTCCTAAGGCCATATAAAGCTCATAGTTATAAAAAGGGCCAAAACTATTTTTCCGATATCAGGCCTTTGGCACGACTATTGCTTATATATGAATATACATCTTTGTCATAGTATTTCATAGACAAAAATAGTAAATCAAGCCAAAGAGGCGGGGAACAAAACGCCTGTTGCCGCTGGCCGGTCAGCAGGCACCCCGCATATATTAGATATATTAAAGGAGAGAGTTGAGATGGCGATAGCGATTGTGATTATATTAGTAGCCTGCCTTGTAGGATTTTCTATGTTCTTAGGGATGTAATTATGTCAAAAACTTATAACTCAAAACTCACAATTTATAGCTTAAAGCTTACAGCTTATAGCTTACAGCTTAAAGCTGAACAACGGGAGGGTAAATTATGGATGGAAGGTTGACTATTACAGAGGTGGCAAAAGAAGTAGGCGTAACCCCTCGGACCATTATGCGCTGGGAGAAATCCGGCAAGATAAAGAAGTCCAAGCGGGACTGGCGCGGATGGAGGTTTTACCACAAAGAAGATTTAGATGAGATTAAGAATTTTTTTGAAACCGCGTATGAATACGATGAGGAGAATGGTTCCATGGTTAGATCTGTTTTGTCGATATTATTGATTCTTTCTCTAGCGATATTGGGTTTTTGTAGTGTGCTAAGCGCTGAGACCAATTTTACCAGCTTACAGGGTGTTACAGAGACGGCTGATTCTGTAAACATCACACTGGATCAGCTTCCGGCTATGGGCACGGCCGAAGTGCCGATTGCCGAATCAGTCAAATATACCCTGGGCCCCAATGATGTGATTGAGATTATTGTCAGGCGCCATCCTGAGTTCAGCGGACAGTATGCCATAAACTCAGAGGGCAAGATTGAATACAAGTTTGTGGGTGATATTATCGTAGACGGCCTGACCAAAGCTGAGCTTAAAGACCGCCTGCATGAAGTTTTAAGTGAATATATCATCGAACCAGAGATTAATGTAACAATCGTAGCCTACTTAAGTAAGGTGATATATGTGGTAGGCGATGTAAACAGGCCTGGTAAGTTCTATATGAAAGGAAATAGCGTTACGGTACGCGAGGCCTTGGTCCAGGCAGGACTACCTAACGGTGCGGCTGCCATGAGAAAAACCCGTCTTATTACCCCCAATAGTACAGGGGAAGAAGATTATATCAAGGTTGATATACAAAAGTTATTATATGAAGGCGACTTAAGTCAAAATTTAGAAATGAATCCTGGAGATGTACTCTATGTGCCACCTACAGTAATGGCAAAAATAATCAGAGTCATCTCTCCTGTAACAGGTCTTGTCGGTCAAACTACCGGTACATACAATAATGCCATAGGCGTAGTTCCTTAATATTGTAGTTTGCCTAACGTTTTGAAAAAAGGAGAAAAAAATGCTAGAAAGCAATATTGAAAGAAAACCCTTGGATTACGTTAAAATATTATTCCGTAGGAAATGGCTCTTTATAATTCCTATCGTCTTAGGAATTATCGGAGGTCTTATTGCTGGTGATACGATGCCTGAAATCTATCAAGCATCTACGCTTGTTCTTGTTGAGGAGGGAAGAATTATAAATCCTTTAATTCAAGGATTGGCGGTATCCACTAGCACCGCCCAGCGTTTATCAACACTACGCGAGCAAATACTTGGCTGGGACAGGATAAATCAATTAATACAAAGGCTAAATCTTGCAAAAAATGTAAAGACTCAATTGGAATTCGAAGGTTTAGTAAGGAAATTACGTAATAATATAAAGGTAAGGTTGCATAACCGCCAAATTATCAACATTGCTTACCAAGGAAGAGACCCATATGAGGCAAAAAATATCGTGCAGACAATAAGCGATATCTTTATTGCTGAAAACCTTAGACAACAAAACCAGGAGACCGAACAGGCTATATCCTTTATTAATGATCAGCTTGATCTTTACCAGAAGAAACTAAAGCAGGCCGAAATAGCAAAGATGGAGGAGCAGCTTCAGAAATTACTTTTAGATTCTACAGAAAAGCACCCCATGGTTATTGAGCTGAGAAAGCAGATTGCTGCGGCGCAAGACGACTTAGAAAAAGGAGACTATAGCGTAAAAGAAAGCGCGATTGCTAGCACGGAGTCTGAGCTCAAAGGCTTAAAAGAAGAATTGGCGCAATTACGGGATAGCCTTGCTACCGCAAGTATCGATGCTGAAGATAGTGGTGCCAATAGGGCAAAAATTTCAGCCGCTACTAATGACAAATTGTATAAATTGCTTTTACTGGAGAGAATAGATAAGGTTGCCGCAAGAGATGCAGGTGTAAATAATGCACTCTACAATAAGTTACTGGAAAGATTAGAGACCGCCAAGATTACCCAAAGTCTGGAGGCATCAAAAGAAGGCACAAAATATACTGTTTTAGACCCCGCAAGGTTGCCTTTAAAACCCATAAAACCAAATAAATTTCTTCTGTTGTTACTAGGTGCTTTTATGGGAACCTGTTTAGGCACAGGATTGGTATTTTCCTTTGAGATGTTAGACCATTCATTCCTGGGTGTAGATGAAGCCAAGGCATTCCTGGATTTACCCATATTTGGCGCTGTGCCTAAGATAATCACCCAGGATGACTTAAAATTGCAAAAAATCCGTAATATGAAGATTGCTAGCCTATCCATAATCATAGGCATAATACTCATCGTAGCTATAATTTTCAAAGTAATTTTAGGCTAAAGAGCCACAAAAGGAGCGAGCAGCCGATGTATGAGAAATTCTACGGTTTTAAAGAAAAACCATTCAATTTAACGCCTGATTCGAAGTTTTTCTATGCCAGTCCCAAGCACGAGGAGGCGCTAAATACCCTGCTTTTGGCCATCAGCGAGAGAAACGGGTTTGTGGTGGTTACCGGTGAAATTGGCTCTGGAAAAACCACAGTATGCCGCACGCTCCTTAATAGATTGGACCCATCAACAAAAGTAGCGCTTATCCTAAATACACACCTTAACAAAAAGGAGCTTTTAACCGCTATCTTGGATGACTTAGATATCGAATATAAAACTAAGTCTAAAAGCCACCTGCTTGGTGCCTTAAATAAATACCTGATTGAGCAGGCACATAATGATGTGAATGTTGTTTTAATTATCGATGAGGCCCAAAACTTAACCCCTTCAGTTATTGAAGAGGTAAGGATGCTCTCCAATTTAGAGACCGAGAAAGAAAAGCTGATTCAGATTGTGCTTATCGGCCAGCCGGAACTAAGAAAAAAATTGAGCAATCCTAATTTAGAGCAATTTAGACAAAGAGTGGTATTTCATTATCACCTGCAGCCGCTTGATTATATTGAAACGGGAGAATATATCAAACATCGCTTAGCAAAGGCCGGAAACAAAAGAGGCGATATCTTTAGCCAACCGGCTATAGAGGAGATATATAAATATTCCAAAGGCGTGCCGCGTTTGATTAATCTTGCCTGCCACAATGCGCTTATCAGTGGTCTTGTATATGAATCAAAGACGATTTATCGTGCGATAGCAGAGGAAGCCATAATCGAGCTTACAGATGGAATCGGGCACGTATTTCATGCCGACAAAAAGAAGCAGATTCAGAAGTTAGAGCAGGCTGAAGAAGCAGCTCCTAAGCAATTTATGCTCTCTGATACTAAGTTTTTAAGTTATCTTAATGGAGATGAAGAAAAAGAAAAAAATCAGATAATCAAAACCGACCAATGGGAGGAAAACAATGGGTAAGATTACCGAGGCATTAAAAAGAGTAACCGATGATAGAGTCGCCCGCATCCAAAGAAAACCGGAAACACAATACGTAGTGAGAAAACTGGAAGATACCAATATCGATGCTCACATTGTATCCTTTCATGACTCATCCTCTCCTATTGCCGAGCAGTATAAAATAGTGCGCACAAACCTGCAGACCCTTAGAGCGGAGAAAGGCTATAAGAGCTTTGCCCTCACCAGCGCTATAAACGGAGAAGGAAAGACTGTTACCACATTAAACCTGGCTATTTCTGTAGCTCATGATTTAGACCACAAATCAGTGCTTTTAATAGACGCCGATATGCGAAAAGGCAAATTAGCCCAATACTTAGGAATTGAGCGCAGTCCAGGACTATCCGATGTCTTAAAAGGTGAGGTTCAGGCAGAAGATATTATAGTAAGCCCCAATATTGATAACTTGAGTGTTATCGTTTCCGGGAAAATGCCCAAAAACCCGGCAGAGCTATTGGGTTCTAAGAAGATGAAGAGTCTCCTGACATCCTTGAAGAACAAGTTTGACTATATATTTATTGATACTCCTCCGGTAATGCCATTGACCGATGCCTGCACTTTAGGCTCATTGGTGGACGGGGTAGTTTTGGTCATCCAGGCCAGCCGCACCCAGCGCGGTGTAGTAAAACACGCCTTAGGCCGTCTATACCAAGCACACGCAAAGACTCTCGGATATATTATGACCAATATAGAGTATCACCTCCCTCATTACTTATACAGATATGTACAAGAGTATGGCGGCTATAAGTATGCCTACAAAGACGAAGATGGCAACGGAGGCAAGAAGAAAAAGGTAAGTCAGGTAAGCAGATAAACTGACTGACTAACTCGCCAAAGTCGCAAATCCCCTATAAAGAGAGGTATAGCCAATGATACAGGTTCAAGATCAAATGAGATTTCTCGTAACAGGTGGGGCAGGTTTTATCGGCTCCCATATAGTAGAAAAATTGCTTAAAGAAGGCCATTTTGTCCGCGTTCTGGATAATTTTGCCACAGGAAAAGAAGAAAATCTTGCATTTGTCTCGGAGCTTGGCGTTCATAGCTCTCAGTTTGAGTTAATAAAGGGCGACATCTGCGACTATTTTACTTGTTTTAATTCCTGCAAAGGCATTGATTATGTGCTCCATCAGGCAGCATTAAAGAGCGTACCAAAATCAATGTCCCAACCCCACGAATATAATGAAACAAACATAGATGGCACTGTTAATTTGCTGAGAGCGGCAAGGGCCAACAAAGTAAAACGATTTGTCTTTGCCTCATCCAGTTCTGTTTATGGCACTGTTGATGTATTTCCTCAGAAGGAAGAGCACCTCCCTAAGCTTATTTCACCTTATGCTCTTACTAAATTGGCAGGGGAGTATTATTGCAGGGTATTCTCAGAAAATTTTGGCCTGGAAACGGTTTCTTTGCGTTATTTCAATGTGTTTGGGCCACGCCAAGCTCCCGATGATGAATATGCAGCAGTTATCCCTAAGTTTATTCAGTGCCTTATAACCGGAGAACAACCCCCCATTTTCGGGGATGGAAAGCAATCCCGTGATTTTACACATGTATATAATGTCGTTGAGGCAAATATATTGGCGGCAACGACCCCAGGTATTAAATGCGAAGTCCTTAACGTAGCTTTAGGTAAGGACAGCAGTATTTTGGAGTTAGTAGATTTACTCAATGCGGCAATAGGAAAAACCATAGCGCCGAAATTTTTACCTCCGCGTGTAGGAGACGTGAAGCGCTCACTTGCTGACACTTCCAGGATCAAAGAAGTGCTCAATTATGTTTCAAGGCTGGATTTCAAGCAGGGACTTGAGAATACTGTCGATTGGTCCCTAGTAGTTTATAGTTTACAAGTAAAAGGATAGGCTTATGGATTTTTGGCAGAATAAACGAATTATGGTCACTGGAGGAGCCGGGTTCCTTGGTTCTTTTGTTGTTAATAAGCTCAAGAAAAAAGATTGTGCTTCTATCTTTATCCCTAAAATTGAGGATTATGATTTAGTAAATATTGAAGATATAAAACGTGTCTATAAAGATGCTTTGCCCGATATAGTAATCCATCTTGCCGCTAAAGTAGGGGGCATAGGAGCAAATAGAGACAATCCGGGCAAGTTTTTCTATGATAATCTTATGATGGGTGTGCAGATGATGGAAGAGGGAAGAAAATACGGAATAGAAAAATTCGTTACTCTTGCCACGATATGCGCATATCCTAAATTTACTCCCGCACCGTTTAAAGAAGATGACCTTTGGAATGGATATCCGGAAGAGACCAATGCACCTTATGGATTGGCTAAAAAAATGCTCTTGGTTCAATCACAAGCTTATAGACAGCAATATGGGTTCAATTCGGTATGTCTCTTTCCCGTGAACCTTTATGGCCCAGGAGATAACTTTGATCTTCAGACATCCCATGTAATTC
Source organism: Candidatus Omnitrophota bacterium (assembly GCA_016939375.1). Taxonomy (GTDB): domain Bacteria; phylum Omnitrophota; class Gorgyraeia; order JAFGHF01; family JAFGHF01; genus JAFGHF01. The sequence continues at coordinate 14,083 of JAFGHF010000013.1, forward strand.
CTGCTTTGATTAGGAAATGTCTTGAAGCATTAAATGCAGGAGAAGACAAGATAGAGGTTTGGGGAACTGGAGTTCCTACAAGGGAATTTTTGTATGTGGAGGATTGTGCTGAAGCTATTCTCTTGGCAGCTGAAAAGTACAATAAAAGTGAACCTGTAAATATTGGTTCAGGCTCCGAAATAGCTATTAGAGACCTCGTTGCTCTTATTTGTAGGCTCACAGGTTTTGAAGGTAAAGTTATCTGGAATAAGAGCAAGCCAGATGGTCAACCTAGAAGGTGTCTTGATGTAACGCGTGCCTTAAATGAATTTGATTTTCAAGCTACCACAGATTTTGAAACTGGATTACGTCAAACTATTAAATGGTATAAAGATAACTATATTGTTCAAAATGTAACTAATAGATAAAGGGGATATCTGCTATGAAAAAGGCTTTAATTACCGGTATCACAGGTCAAGATGGTTCATATCTTACCGAATTATTATTAGATAAAGGTTATGAGGTTCATGGCATTATTCGTAGAGCAAGCACTTTCAATACAGATAGAATCGAACATCTATATATTGATCCCCATGAAAAAGGAGCTCGCCTTTTCCTTCATTATGGGGATTTGTCCGATGCGGGCCAGCTGACAAACCTTATTTATAACATAAAACCTGACGAAATCTATCACCTTGGCGCACAGAGCCATGTTCGGGTAAGCTTTGATATGCCTGAGTATACGGGCGATATTACTGGGCTTGGGACAACCCGTTTACTTGAGGCAATTCATAGAAGCGGCATTAAGACTAAATATTACCAAGCTTCAAGCAGTGAAATGTTTGGCAATGCCCCTGGTCCGCAGAATGAAGAAACGCCTTTTTGGCCCAGAAGCCCTTATGGAGCAGCAAAGGTATATTCTTACTGGATTGCCAGGAATTATCGCGAGGCCTATGATTTATTTGCTTGTAATGGTATCCTTTTTAATCACGAGTCCCATCGCAGGGGAGAGACTTTTGTC
>JAFGHF010000014.1 GCA_016939375.1 Candidatus Omnitrophota bacterium
GGATGTCCATTGGCATGAAGATAGGTGTGACCACTGTACCGTATGTATACCGATTTGCCCAACGGGGGCTTTATCTTTGGACCGTAAGACCATGCGCGTTTCATTTGACAACAAAAAGTGTATAATGTGCGGTCTGTGCATACCAGTGTGTCCCTACAACGCAATGGAAATATTGTTCTGAAAAATTTAGACGGCATATTATAAGTTTAGCCCCCCATCGCTTTTTGGCGAAAAAGCAGTGGGGGGCAAATTATATATTGACCATGACACAGCGTACATATCGAAATTGGATAGAAGACAAAGACCTGCTGAGCTTTGTGGTAAAAGAAGGCGAAAGCGACTTATTTATCAGGGCTGATAAAGACCTTTCCTGCCGGGCCCGGCAGAGTATTTGCAGGCAACGCAGTCTTATTCAGGAATATATAAAAAAGCATCCCGAATTTGCTGGTTCCCTTGAGCCTTTGGCGGTGGAGCAAAAGGCGCCCGGCATTGTTAAAGATATGAGCGAGGCTGGTTTTGCGGCCGGCGTGGGCCCTATGGCTGCCGTAGCCGGGGCCGTAGCCGAATATGTAGGCAGAGACCTTCTTGAGTATTCAAAAGAGGTGATTATCGAAAACGGCGGAGATATTTTCATAAAGACAGATAAAACCAGAAAAATTGGTATCTTTGCCGGCAAATCGTGTTATACTGGTAAATTGGCGCTTGAAATCCCCGAGGGCTCTCTAGGTATTTGTGCCTCCAGCGGCACCGTGGGCCATTCCTTAAGTTATGGCAAGGCCGATGCCGCTGTGGCGGTCTGTCCTTCAGCCATATTGGCTGATGCCTGGGCAACACGCATAGGCAATATGGTAGGTGGCCCCCAAGACATAGAGAAGACGTTAGATTTTATAAAAAATAAGCCCGCAATCGAAGGCTTAATTATAGTTGTCGGTGATAAAATCGGAGTTTGGGGAAAAATAAAATTGATTCGTAGCTGACTTAAGGAGGAGATCATGTTTAGTAGGATCAAAGAAGATATACAAACGGTCTTTCGCGAGGACCCCGCGGCCAGAAACATTGCCGAGGTTCTCTTTTGCTATCCGGGATTGCACGCTATCTGGATGCACCGCATATCCCACTTTTTTTGGCAGCATGGCTGGAAAAACCTGGCTCGTTTGATTTCCCATCTTTCCCGGTTTCTTACCGGCATAGAGATCCATCCGGGAGCGAAAATAGGACGCAGGTTTTTCATCGACCATGGCATGGGTGTAGTGATCGGTGAGACCACCGAGATCGGCGATGATGTCTTAATGTATCAGGGAGGAGTCTTAGGAGGCACGACCCGGGAGAAGGCAAAAAGGCACCCCACCCTTAAGAATAGAGTGGTCATTGGCGCTGACGCTGTGGTGCTGGGAAATATCGAGATCGGCGAAGGGGCCCGAGTCGGCTCTGGCTCGGTAGTGGTCAAACCTGTGCCGCCTGGAGCGACAGTGGTGGGTGTGCCGGGGAGAATAGTAGAGGCCAAGAAAGAGCCCAAGGTAAAGCCGATGCTCGACCTTGAACATGGCCGGCTCCCTGACCCTGTAGCCGAGGCGGTGAATATATTGGTCAAGAAACAGCATGACCTGGAGGCGCGGATTAAGAAATTAGAAGGTCAGTAAGGCGAGCGGTTTACTCGGGGACACTTCTGCTCGTGGGCCCCTCCGCCCGGTGTGGATCCTCCCACTCGCAGAACGCCCCCGAGTTCCCGCCCGCATATTTCCCAATATACCTGACAGAAGCCGTCCTAACCAATTGCTAATCAATATGTTATGAGCTAAGTCCTCCCACCTTTAAATTTCGTTTCTTTTTACTTGACAAGCCGGGGTTTGTAGTATATACTTTACTTTGAGAATATTTCAATAGATGAAATATTTTTTGTTTTAAATATTCAAAGGAAGGAGTAACCAGATGAGGGAAATGCAAGGCGCAAAATGCAGTTCGGATTTCAGCGCTGAGGTCTCTAAAATACTTCCCTTGATAAGCAGAGAATATGCCCAGCGCCAGCAGGTAAATATCTTTTCTAAGATCAACCTGACTGTGGCTCAGATGTTTATATTGGAGTACCTAAAAGAATGCCAGATTTGCAAGATGAGCCAGTTGGCCAAGGCCTTAAATTTAACCATGAGCGCGGCCACGGCAAATATCGACAAATTGGTTTCACTTAGGTTGGTCAAACGAGAACATTCGACAAAGGACAGAAGAGTGGTGCGGGTCACCATATTGAATAAAGGTAAAGAGATGAACAGGAAAGTAACAGAGGCCAGATGTAGTTGCCTGAACGAACTTTTTACCGGGTTGAATGAACAGGATAAAGATGATTATCTTAGGATATTAAGAAAAATGTATAATAATTTAAGGAAGGAAAAATGAGAGGCGCAAGACCTTTATTGCTAATGCTTTTGGCTTTATCCTTTGTCTGTTTTGGCAATGCTGTTTTTGCCTCGGATATAGAAGAAAAGGAACAGGCGCTCAAGGAAAAGTTCTTTGCGGCAGAGATGGCCCAGCCACAGATATTAAAGATCGCTCTGGTAGACTGTATCGCTTACGCCTTAAAAAACAATAGCGAGATCAAGGTCGAGAAGATCGAGCCCCTGGTCTCTGAACAAGACGTAAAAATAGCCGAATCTGCGTTTGAGCCCACTTTTAGTGCCCAGGCATCGCTCTCCGATAACAAGGAGGAAACCCCTTCCATACTCATGGGTTCGCACTCAAGGACAGGCCAGTTGAGTACGGGTGTATCCGGCAAGCTGATTACCGGTACCCAATATAGCCTTGACTTTTTGAATACCAACTACAAGGACAATTCGGCTATCCTCAGCGTAAATCCTTATTATCAGATGACCTCGGCGTTGACTATTACTCAACCTATTTTCAAGGATTTTGGCATATCGGTAAACCGTGCCAAAATCACCATTGCCAATAATAATCTGGATAAATCTGACCAGAATCTAAAGAAAGAATTGATCGATACCATCGGTAGTGTTGAAGAAGCCTATTATCTATATGTGCTTTATTTAGAAAAATATAAGACCGCAGAGATATCCTTGCAAAGGGCCAAGGATCTCTTGGCCATAGTAGAGAAAAGGTATGCCAAAGGCATGGCCAGCTCTATCGATTTATTAGAAGCGAAAACCGGCGTTGCCGAAAGAGAAGACGCCCTGCTTAATATGCAACAGGCCGCACAAAATGCCGCAGATAACCTTAAATATATTACCGGGCTGATAGACGACCCTCAACTCTGGCAGGCGCAGATCGAACCGCTGGATAGGCCAGAGCCGGAAAAAGAAGAAATAGACTTGGTGGAAAACCTAAAACAGGCTTTTGATTACCGTCCGGATTATATAGCTTACAAAATAGACTTAAAGAATCAGGATATTCAAATTTTGTTAAAAAAGAATTCCCTGCTTCCTTCTATAGATCTGGTAGGAAGCTTAGGTATAAACGGGCTGGATGAAGATTATGACCAGTCCCTGAAAGCTGACTATAAACAATGGAGCGCCGGAGTCCAAGTAAGCGTTCCCTGGGGCATGAAAGAGGAAAAAGCCGATTATGAAAAGGCTAATCTGACCAAACAGCAATTATTGCTTGGTTTTGAGCGCCTGCAACAGGCTATAATCCTGCAGGTAAGAGAGGCGGTAAGAGCGGTAAATATATCCGGAGAAAAGATCGATACCGCCAAGAATAGATTAGATACCCAGGATGCGCGCTACAAAGCGATCGAAAAGCGTTTTCAGCAAGGTCTGGTCAGTACCCATGATATGTTAGAGTATCAAGAGGACCTATCCAGCGCCGAGACTAATTATATACAATCTTTAATAGATTATGCTAATTCATTAGTCGGTTTAAAGCAGGCAACGGGGACTACTTTAGTCAAGAACGATATAACATTAGAAGAATAACTTAGGAGTGGACACGATGAACAGAAATATTTTATTTACAGTCTTAGCCTTGACAGTATTTGCCTTGCCTGGATGCGGGAAAAAGGAGACTCAGGACATCCATCGGGAAAAGAATTATCCGGTGAGTGTGATGGAAGTGCACAAAGCGGACCTGGCGGAATTCCTCTTTTACTCTGGTGATATTGAGGCCAGGGATGAGGCCACGATATTTTCCAAGGTCTCAGGAAAACTTACAGAGATCAGCGTACAGGAAGGCGACATAGTAAAAAAGAACCAGATTTTGGCCTTGGTCGACCGCGATGAAGTCGGATATGAATTCGCATTAGCGCCGATTGATACGCCTATAGATGGAATATTAGGAAGGTTTTATCTGGACAAAGGCGCCAACCTGACTTTAACTACGCCTGTTGCCTTGGTAGTAAATATGGACAGCGTGTTGGTAAAGATCGATGTCACAGAAGAGGATTTGCCTAAAGTGATCAAAGGGCTGCCGGCAGAGATAAAAGTGGATGCCTATCCCAATAGAAGCTTTGCCGGTGTAGTAGAAAAGGTCAGCCCCGTATTGGATCTGAGTACACGCACTGCGCCGGCCTGGATCAGCATTGAAAATACCGAGCATGAATTGAAACCGGGGATGTTTGCCCGGATCAAACTGAAGATAGATGAACATAAGGATGTCTTGGTGGTTTTACGGGAGTCTGTGATCGGAGAGAACAGTCAAAGATATGTCTTCGTGGTCAATGATGGCCATGTGCATAAAAGAAAGATAGAATTGGGCCTGGTCTCAAACAGTAAATTTCAGGTGCTCAGTGGCCTACAAGCTGGCGAAAAAGTGATAGTTATGGGCCCCGCAGATCTCAAAGATGGTGATATAGTAAGGATAGTAGAAGAGGTAGGAGCAAAATGAACCTTCCTGAATTTGGTGTTCGCAGACCGGTCACTGTTTCCATGATCTTTTTGGGTATTATTATCTTGGGCCTGGTGTCCCTATCGCGCCTGGGCCTGGATATGATGCCGGAGATAGAGATACCAGCCGTTGGTGTATTTACTACTTATTCCGGAGCCGGGCCGGAAGAGATAGAAAAACGCATAACCGAAAAATTGGAAGAACGGCTGAGCACTATCCCTAATTTGGATGAGATTACTTCTATTTCCCGGGAAGGGACCTCTATAGTCAATCTGGCCTTGGATTGGGGGGCTAATATAGATGAGGCCTCAAACGATGTGCGTGACTACGTAGGTATAACTAAAAGAGAACTGCCCGATGATGCCGAAGACCCGCTGATATTTAAGTTCGACTTCTCCATGATGCCGATTATGGTCATGGGTGTGACTGCTGATGAGAGCTTTCCCCGTTTACAAAAGATCGTTGAAGATAAAGTCGCCGATCCCCTAAAACGTATTCCCGGTGTAGCTACGGCTGTAGCCCGGGGCGGCTTGGAAAGACAAATCTTAGTAGAGGTCGATAGCAGCCGTTTAAAAGCCAGGCATCTATCCGTAGACCAAGTCAATCTGGCCTTACGCCTGCAAAACCTCACCTTACCCAGCGGCCATCTTGCGACCGGGCTTACTGATTATCTGGTACGTATTCCCGAAGAGTTCAAGAGTGTCGAAGATATCGAGAATACGATAGTGGCCATGGACAATGGTACGCCTATCTATTTAAAGGATGTGGCTGCGGTCAAAGATAGCTTTGCTGAGCGGACCCAATTTGCCTTGGTAAATAGAAGAGAAGGCTTGCGTTTGATAGTGCAGAAGCAATCGGGCGCTAATACGGTAGAGGTAGTAGATAGGGTATTAAAAGAACTACCCCGATTACAGGAGGATCTGCCCTCTGATGTAAAGATAGAAGTCATCCGTGATTTTGCCGAGTTTATCCGACTCTCAATCAATACCTTGAGCAATTCGCTACTGTGGGGCAGTCTGTTGGTAGTCATCATCATCCTTTTCTTTTTAAGGCGTATTTCCAGTTCTTTTATAGTCGTTTCGGCTATTCCTTGTTCCTTGATTATCACCTTTATCCTGATGTATATGTCTGATTATACGCTGAATATGATCTCCCTGAGTAGTCTGGCCATTGCCTTAGGTATGGTAGTGGATGCGGCTATTGTAGTCTCAGAGAATATCCACCGCCACCATGAGCGCTTAAAGAGTCCCCCGGATCTAGCAGCGATTGAAGGTGGCTCTGAGGTAAGCAAGGCGGTTATTGCTTCTACCTTGACCACCATGGCTATATTCCTTCCGATTATCTTTGTAAAAGGGATTACGGGAATACTTTTTAAGCAGATGGCTGCCGTGATCTGCCTTGCGCTTTTTGCTTCTCTTTTTACTGCTCTTACCCTTATTCCAATGCTTTCTTCCAAGCTACTCAAGTTTGGGATCAATACAAATAATAATTCTAAGACATCCAAAAAAAACTTGAGCTTGCTCAGGCGTTTCTATAAAGTCAGCGAAAACTGGTTTACAAAGACAGAACAGAAGTATAGCGAATTGCTGGCCTGGACATTAAGTCACCGCAAGACCACGGTATTTTTTACTGTCCTGCTTTTAGCTTTTAGTCTGGCTTTGATATTTTTGGTGGGTACGGAGTTTTTTCCTGAAGTCGATTCAGGGATGATCCGCATGGATATCGAGCGGCCTATCGGCACAAGAGTCAGCGAAACCGGTAAAGTAATTAACGCTATCGAAGATATCGTCTATGAGAGTGTACCGGAGATAGATGCTGCCATAAGTACTTGGGGCTACGGTCAGGTAAGCGGTATGAGTAGCATACTAGGAGGAGAGGAGAGTTCCAACACCGGCTATTTTATGGGGAAACTGGTACAGAAGAAATTCCGCACAAGAAGCAATAAAGAGATAGCCGCTGCGCTTAAACCCATGGTTTCCTCATTTGCCGGAACCGAGGTGCGTTTCAGCACTGAAGACCCCTTAGAGAGCATGCTTTTCGGCTCTTCGAGTAAGCCTCTGACTATCGAAGTCCGCGGTTATGATCTAGACGATGCCCGAGAATACTGTACGCAGATCGCAAAGGCGCTGGAGGGGATAAAAGGGGTCGGAGATATAGAGATCAGCCGCAAAGAGGGAAAGCCGGAATTACAGATCGCCGTGGACCGCGATAAGGCTTCACGCTTAGGAGTTAACATAACGGAACTCGCTAATACAATACGCACTTTTATTGATGGAAAGGCTGCCACGCAATACCGTGAAGGCGGCGATGAATATGATATTTACGTGCGCTTAAGACCCGAAGACAGAAGTGATCTTTTGGATCTAGATAATCTATTTGTCACTTCTGGTTTAGGCAGACAGATCCGCCTTTCCAATATTGCCAGCGTCCTGCAGGAAAAAGGGCCGTTAAAGATCGAACGCAAGGGACAAGAGAGGATCGTCTATGTCAGTGCCAATATTTACGGCCGTGATCTAGGCCATGTGGTGGCGGAAGCGAAACAAAAGTTGGAGCAGGTCCCCGCGCCGGAGGGATTTTCCTATTCTTTTAGCGGTGCCCGCGAAGAACAGATAGAGGCATTTCAATGGCTAAGTGTTGCTTTGATTTTGGGGGTCCTGCTGGTATATATGGTAATGGCTTCTTTGTTTGAGTCGTTTAAACATCCTTTTGTGATCCTCTTCTCCATCCCCTTTGCCATGATCGGAGTGATCTGGGCATTGCTTTTGACAAATCAAAGGTTGAATGTTGACTCATTTATTGGCATAATATTACTTACTGGCATCGTAGTCAATAATGCCATAGTGCTTATTGATTATGTTAATATTTTAAGGAGAAAAGGAGCGGATCTTTTTGAAGCGATACAAGAAGCCGGTAGGACCAGGTTGCGTCCAGTCTTGATGACAGCGTTAACCACTATAGTAGGGCTTTTGCCTTTAGCCTTGTTTCAGGGTGAAGGCGCTGAAGAATGGCGCGCTTTGGCCACAGCGGTTATCGGGGGGCTGGCAGTATCTACCTTGATCACTTTAGTCTTTATCCCTACTCTTTACTCCTTGTTCGAGACGAAAATACGACGTAAATAAAAATCCGGAGCTAAAGATGGAAAGCGCCCATTATATGGCCAATGTCTCTACCGCGGCAAATATACTCTTTGGCGCGATGTCTATATTACTCTCGGTGATGGGTAAATATATACCTGCGGCCTGGATCATCTTTTTCTCCATCGTCTTTGATATAGCTGACGGCAAGATCGCCCGCATGGGTACAAAGGGCTTTTCGGAATTCGGCAAACAATTTGATTCTCTGGCTGACCTGGTTTCCTTTGTAGTCGCCCCTTCAGTCTTGGTGTTTACTTACCACACTCCGGAATTTTTTCTTTGGCGGCTTTTGGTTTGCCTTTTGGCTATTTTCTGCGGAGCTTTCCGCCTGGCCAGATACAACACAGAGGCCGAGGATAAGATTGCCCTTTTCTTCAACGGCTTGCCTACCCCTGCCTTTGGCGGATTCGTCGCCGCTAACATACTGGTTTTTTACAGGTATGAGCTGGTAATCGAGCCGCGCTTTGTCTCTATAACAATAGCCATATTGGCGATGTTGATGGTCTCACGTATCCAATATCCCACCTATAAAGATGTGTCCTTATTGCAATGGAAATATATCTTCGGTTTTGCTATAATATTCATATTATTGTTTTTTGTGCCTGAGTTGGTGGCTTTGGTGCTTTTATCCACATATATAATCTATATTCCTATCAGGGCGAATATCAAGAGGGGGAAGAAATGAAACCATTGGTGGTGATGTGCATCAGCATCTCGCTGACCAGTATCGGCCAGCTTATCTTAAAAAAAGGGTTGCTCTTATTTGGTTCGGTAGAAAAGATAGGGCCTAAATTTTTTCAGATGCTTACCAATCCTATCGTGCTTTTAGGAGTGATGTTTGCGGTCTCCGGTTGGGCGGCTTATGCAATGGCTTTGTCGAAATCAGAGCTAAGTTATGCCTACCCTATCTGGAGCTTAAGTTATGTAGTGGTGCCTTTATTATCCCTGCTTATCTTCAGAGAAAGTATTTCCTTGCTGAAGATGGGGGGATTAGCTTTTATCTGTATGGGAGTAATTTTAGTAGCGGTCAGTGTAAGATAGTCAAAAGAAGTTAGCAGCACACAGGTGAAATTATGCCTAAGGGATTTAAAATTGCTTTAGCTTTGGGTGGCGGTGGAGTACGCGGCCTTGCCCATATCGGCGTGCTCAAGGTCTTCGAGGAGGCCAAGATACCCATAGACTTTATAGTGGGCACGAGTATGGGAGCGGTAATCGGTGGCAGTTATGCCCTTACCCGCCAAAGCCAGGAATTGGAACACAAAGTATTGGACCTGCTCAAAAGAGATGAGATAGCTAAATTGGAGGCCTTGGCCGGGGAATCGCGCCCCGAAGAAAAGAGGATGATCGTAGAAGGGTTGGTCAGTTTCGTAAAAGACCTTTTGCTTTGGAACCTCAAGGGGATCAAACGTTGGGTCGCCAACGGCGCAGAGATCAAATTGATAGTCAAAGAATTAGTGGATGAGCTTGAATTCTCTCACCTGAAGATCCCTTTTGCCTGCGTTGCCTGCGATTTAAAAAACGGCGAAGAGATAATTTTGGACAAGGGCAGATTGGCCGATGCGATTATGGCTTCCAGTTCTGTGGCCGGTGTTTTCCCCCCCATACAATTACACGATAGACTGCTTATTGACGGCGGCACTACCAGCGAGATCCCTATAGAGGCAGCCCTCAGGCTGGGGGTAGACTTTGTGATCGCGGTAGACGTATCTTCACGTATTTTTTATGAGAAATTCAGACACGGCATGGATATCCTTTTTCAAGCTGATGAAATCCGCTCTTATGAGTTAAACCGCCTAAAACTTAAGATGGCCGACTTCATAATCAATCCCGCGGTAGAAAACATAAGTTGGGCCTCTTTTTCCAAGGGACAGCAATGTATAAGGGAAGGGGAGATAGCAGCGCGCAAAATATTGCCCAATCTTAAAGCTACTATCATCAAAAGGCGGGCTTTGCACAGTCTAAAAAAATTATTTTTTATAAAGAATAGTGTAGATAGATTTTGATTTAAGAAGGGGTCCTAACGAGTAAGGGATCTCTTGCGTAAACTGGCGGGAAGAATCTTTAGCTGTTCACGGTACTTCGCGCAAGTCCTGCGCGCAATATTGATATTTTGCTCCTTCTTTAAGATCGCCACGATCTTTTCATCAGTCAATGGATGTTCAGGGTCTTCTTCTTTGATCAAGTCTCCGATCTGTGCCTTTATATTGCTGGCCGAGATAATTTTACCTGGCTTAGCTTTCACTCCTTGGCTTAAAAAATCCCTCAAGGCGAACACCCCAAATGGCGTCTGCATGTATTTATTGGCGATTACCCTGCTCACAGTGGACTTATCTCTTTTTACGGCCTTGGCGATCTCTTCGATGGTCAAGGGGTGCATGTGCCTTTCTCCTTTATCCAGAAAGTCCTTTTGCTTTTTTACAAGATAGCGAGCGACTTTGACCAAAGTGGATTGCCTTTGTACGACTGTTTTTATCAGCCAGATAGCGGAATTAAGTTGTTCTTTAAGATAGCCTTTAGTATTTTTGCTGACATTTTTATCTTGGAGCAATTTCTTGTACTGTGCGCTGATCTGTAGCGTAGGCAGCTCTTCGTCATTGATCAGGATCTCATATTTTTCTTTTTGTTTTTGCAGGACGATGTCCGGCTTGATATAAGAATTAGTGGAACTGGCAAAGGGCCGTCCGGGTTTAGGCTCCAATCTGGCGATCTCCTTGACCGCTTCTTCAATCTTTGCCTGGGATACCTTAAATATTTGGGCCAGATGGTCGTATTTCTTTTTCTCCAAGTCGGTCAGATAGTCGCTTATTATTTTAGCGGCTAAAGACTTTCCTTTGTTCTGCTGGCGCAGTTGGATTAAAAGACATTCTTTTAGACTTTGTGCTGCCACGCCCGGAGGATCAAAACTCTGGATTAATTTTAAAACTCCCTGGATATCATAAATGCTTACCTCTAAGATCTCGCGTAATTCTTCCAGGGAAGTATGTAGATAACCGTTTTCATCGATGTTACCGATTACGAACTGTCCGATATTATATACTTGGGGCGTACATCCGGATATGCTCAATTGTTGCAAGAGGTGTTCCTGAAGAGAAGGGGCATATTGGGCTAGGCTTTCCCTGTAATCCTTTTTTCTTTGTATTTCCTGGCTGTAGCTTGTATTATCTTCTTCGTTATCAAAATATTCTGCGTTTTCCAGTTCGTTCTGCAGTAAGTTGTCGATAGCCTGTTCCTCTTGGAGCTCTTCCTTTATTTGATATTCCTCATCGATTTCTTCTAAAAGAGGGTTCTCGATCATCTTTTCTTGCAAATATCTTTTTAACTCCATCAAAGGAAGCTGCAGGATATATAAGGACTGACGCATCTTTGGTGTAAGCGCTAGCCGTTGACTTAGTTTTAGATTTAATTTTTGGGTTATAGCCATTTTGCCTCTTAGTGTGTAGTTATCTTACATCATGAAAGTCTTGCTTGATTTGTTCTAAGTATAGCATATTTTTAGCAATTTATCAAGTGCTCAGAATGCGCTCGACGAGAGCAAAATAGGGTAAAAATGGCCAAAAAATCATGTAACTACTTTGGAATAAATAGGTTATGGCTAATTGTGTGCCTTTTATACACAACTTATGGTGTCTTTGAGCCCTGTGAGCCCCAATATATTGTGTTATTTTTTTTAAATAGGACTTGACAGCCCCATTTTGCTATGTTATACTTCCCTAATGTAAGGGTGAAATTTAGTAAAATTCTTAAAAAAGGAGTGGGGAATATGAAGAAGCTGCCGTGCGCACTTTCGGAAAATTCTAGACGAGTACTGGAAAAGAGATATCTTAAAAAAGACGCAGAGGGAAAACCCACTGAGACTCCGGAAGATATGTTTCAGCGCGTGGCAGAAAATGTCGCCCAGGCAGAAAAAATATATAATAAGGATGCCGAAGTAGAAAAGGTAGCACAGCAGTTTTATGGAGTGATGACCAACCTGGAATTCTTGCCCAATAGCCCCACCTTGATGAACGCGGGAAGAGATTTGCAGCAGCTTTCGGCGTGTTTTGTATTGCCGATCGAAGACTCAATGGAATCGATATTCGAAGCGGTAAAAGATACCAGTCTGATCCATAAAAGCGGAGGCGGCACCGGATTTTCTTTCTCCCGCCTACGTCCCAAAAATAGCCAGGTGCGTTCTACCGGCGGTGTGGCCAGCGGGCCGGTCTCGTTTTTAAAAGTTTTTGACGCGGCTACTCAGGCGGTAAAACAAGGCGGTACTCGCCGCGGAGCCAATATGGGAATTCTGCGCGTGGATCACCCCGATATTATGGAATTTATTTCTTGTAAAGCAAACGATAAAGATATCAATAACTTTAATATCTCAGTCGCAGTGACAGAAAACTTCATGGAGCGCGTCTATAATAATAAGGAATATGACTTAATAGACCCTCATACCAAAAAAGCGGTAGGTAAACTCAACGCCAGAGAGGTATTTGATACTATAGTCAAGATGGCATGGAAAAACGGTGAGCCCGGGATCATCTTTATCGACCAGATGAATAAGTTTAATCCCACGCCCGCGCTGGGGACATTCGAATCCACGAACCCTTGCGGAGAACAAGTCCTCTTGCCCTATGAAAGTTGTAATCTGGGCAGCATTAATCTCTCTCAAACGGTTCGCGAAGGAAAAATAGACTGGGAGAAGCTCGCCCGTACTACTAAGGTGGCAGTGCGCTTTTTGGATAACGTAATCGATATGAACCGTTATCCCTTAAAGAAGATCGAAGAAATAACGAAAGGCAATAGAAAGATAGGCCTGGGGGTGATGGGTTTTGCCGATATGTTGATCAAGTTAGGCGTGTCCTATAATTCAGAGAAAGCCCTTACCGTAGGCCGCTCAGTAATAAATTTTGTTTATGAAAAGGCAGTCGAGGCCTCTTGCGAGTTAGCCAAAGAAAGGGGAGTGTTTCCCAATTTTGATAAGAGTGTCTATAATGCGCCAGGAGGAAAGCGCCTGAGAAACGCGACACTGACTACCATTGCGCCTACGGGAACAATAAGTATTATCTCAAGCTGTTCCAGCGGCATCGAACCTCTTTTCGCGGTTTGTTTTCTGCGCAAGGTCTTGGATGGAGCCGGGCTTCCCGAGGTGCATCCGCTTTTTGAAGAGGTCGCCCAGAAAAGAGCCTTTTACAGCGTAGAGTTGATGAGGATGATTGCTCAGGGTAAATCGATTCAGGACATGCCCGAAGTCCCTGAAGATGTGCGTAAGGTATTTGTCACTTCTCACGACATCGCCCCCGAGTGGCATGTGCGCATGCAAGGAGTTTTTCAGCAGTTTACCGACAACGCAGTAAGCAAGACCGTAAACTTTCCCCATAGCGCGACAGTAGAAAACGTGGAAAAGGTATATAAGATGGCCCATGAATTGGGTTGCAAAGGAGTCACTATTTATCGTGACCGCAGCCGTGATGAACAGGTGCTTAACGTGGGCGTAGAGAAAAAGAAAGAGAAACAAAAAAGTGCCGCCAACGCACTTTCTCCCCGTCCCAGGCCGCAGGTAGTAACCGGTACTACTACGAAGATCACTACCGGTTGCGGCAATCTTTATATTACCATCAATGAAGACGAAGAGAGCAGTCCTTTTGAAGTGTTTATGCAGATGGGCAAGGCCGGCGGTTGTGCTGCCTCACAGTTGGAAGCGATAGGCCGTTTGGTCTCTCTGGCCCTGCGTTCAGGGGTAGATCTAAAATCTATTATCGGTCAATTACGCGGCATACGTTGTCCCTCGCCTTCCTGGAGCAAGGAAGGCAGGATCTTCTCCTGCGCCGATGCTATTGCCCGGGTTATAGAAAATAGGCTGGGCAAAAGAAAACAGCCGCAACAGGCGAAAAAAAAGGTGGAACAGAATATAGAAGAAATACAGCATCAACCACAGCCTCAAGGCCAGGAAGTGGCTATCGCCGTCAAAGTGGCAAACATCGTCGGAGTCTGTCCTGATTGCGGAAGTGCGTTGCGCCACGAGGAAGGTTGCGTAAAGTGCGCCGCCTGTGGATATACCCGCTGTTGATTTTAAGAGATATTAGACGGCAAAGAGGATATTATGTCGATAAAACATGATGGTTGGATTAAGCGCATGGCGGAAGATTGCCGGATGATCGAGCCATTTGTAAAGGAACAGGTAAAGAAGAACAATATTTCCTTCGGTCTTTCTAGTTTTGGCTACGATATCCGCCTGGACAGGGAATTCAAGTTGTTTAATGCCCCTCAAGGCTTAGTACTTGACCCCAAGGATGTTAAAGAAAACACTTTTCGCCATACTAAAACCGATATTTGCACCATCCCCGCAAATTCTTTTGTATTGGCCAAGTCTTTGGAATATTTTAGGATGCCGGACAATGTCTTGGGCATAGTCGTAGGCAAGAGCACTTATGCCCGATGTGGTATTATAGTAAATGTCACCCCGCTTGAGCCGGGATGGGAAGGGACCCTGACCATATCTATTTCCAACACTACGCACAGCCCTGTCAAGATCTACGCTTATGAAGGTATCGCCCAAGTCTTATTTTTTGAATCAGACCAGGCCTGCAGCATTTCCTATCGCGACAGAAAAGGTAAATACCAGAGCCAGGAAGACATTACTATCTCAAAGCTCTAAGATTTATTGCGTTTTTATAAAAAAAATATTTTTTTTGTGATTTATCAGAAAAAAACTTGACAATTTTTTTTTATTCTGTTATTATTTAAATAGAGATAAAAAATTTTTAAAAAAGGGTGTAAAAAGAAAACCTCGACGGTAAAATTGGAAAAAATGAAAAAGAAAAGGGGAGTCATCTAAAAAGGGTGGTTCCCTTTTCTCTTTTTCAGGGAAAGCGTCATGAATATCGGGATTTTATATAGAAAACCTGATGAATCCGGCAAAGATTATCCTTTCGATTCCGAGGGTCGCGGTGAGATCAAACACGTCTTAAGGATTAAGCAGGCCTTGCAGGCCCTGGGCTACAATACTCATCTTGTAGAGCTCGATCTGGATACTTATGCATATCTAAGGCATGCCCATTTTGATTTAGTGTTTAATCTCTGCGACGATGGCTTTCGCAATGATCCTCTTTTAGAAGCGCATATTCCGGCGATGCTTGATATCTTGCAGATACCTTATAGCGGTGCCGGATTTCTATCTCTGGCCACCTGTGTAAACAAAGCACGCACAAAAGAGATATTGGCCTTTAATAAAATAGTGACTCCCGAATCGCAGATCTTTGAAAACAGCGGACAGAGTTTAAAGCCAGACATGCATTTTCCGCTGATTGTTAAGCCTATCCATGAGGACGCCAGCATCGGTATGAAAAAAGAATCTGTTGTGAGCGATCTTGCGCGGCTTAAACATAGAATAGAAGTCATCAATAGAGAATATAATCAAGCGGCGTTGGTGGAGAAGTTTATACAAGGAAGAGAAATATACGTAGGCATATTGGGAAATGCCCAGAACCTGACAGTGCTTCCGCTTTCGGAGATCATATTTGACGATGAGCTTGAGCAGACCGCGAAGATCTGTACTTATGAGGCGAAATGGATAGAAAATAGCGAACAGTCGAAATCCACTCCTGTGCAGTGTCCGGCGAGGATAGAACAAAGCTTAGAACAAGAACTTGTCCGCATTGCCAAAAGGGCCTATACGTTGCTGCAGTGTTCAGACTACGGGCGGGTCGATTTTCGTATTGACCACGACAATCAGCCATATGTACTGGAAGTCAATCCCAACCCCGATATATCCGAAGACGCAGGGTTAGCCAGGATGGTCAGGGCTTGCGGCATGACCTACGATGACCTGATCAATAGGATCGTAACTTCTGCTTTAGAAAAAAGCCGCTCTAGGCGCAAGAGAGAGAAGGTAGAAAGCATATAGGATGCTCAAAGTAGCTTTAATATATAATTTAAAGAGAAAAAAGAATAAAGATATCCCTGCCGACTTTTATTCTGAATTTGACAGCCAGGAGACTGTCGAGGCAGTGGCCGCTGCCTTAAGCAGCGCAGGACACAAGGTATTCCTGGCACAGGCAGATGAAAAAATCTTTGATTGGTTTAAGAATAATCAGGTAGATATAGTATTTAATATGGCTGAAGGGATATCCGGCTCAGGGCGCGAATCGGAAATTCCGGCTATTTTGGACTTCTTGGGTATTCCCTACACCGGTTCAGGCGTACTTACTTTAGCCCTTGCTTTGGATAAGGAGATGTCCAAGCGGATCTTTACGTCTTTTAGCATACCCACGCCCAGATTTCAATTATTTAGGAGCGGCGATGAGACATTGAAGGAGGATCTGCATTTTCCCTTAATCATCAAGCCAAACTGTGAGGGTTCGGCCAAGGGCATACACGCAAAGAGTGTGGTAAATAATGAGGCCAGGGTTTATGAAGAAGTGGCCAGGATAAAAAAAATATATCAACAGGATGCGCTAGCGGAAGAGTTTATTGAAGGCAAGGAGATCACCGTAGGCATATTGGGTAATCGCTCTTTTGAGGTATTGCCGCTTTTGGAGATCGATTTTGCCAATTGCAATAAAAAAGGAGAATTTTTTTACTCCTGGGAAGTCAAAGAGTATCAGGGTATAGATCCGGCGTATCCTGATCCGGAGTTTTTCTGTCCGGCAAGATTGAATGTTGAACAACAAGAGGGAGTGAAAAAAGTGGCTCTGGCAGCACACCAGGCCTTGGGCTGTCTGGATGTCTCACGCGTGGACATCAGGCTAAGTCCTGAGTCTATTCCCTATGTGTTGGAAGTAAATCCTTTGCCCGGGCTGGATCCTAAAGAGAGCAATCTGACAAAGATGGCTCAGGCTGCTAGACTTGGTTATTCCAAACTGATAAATCGTATTCTGGATAACGCGCTTAATAGATATAAAATGACGACTGCTTCTAAGCCTGAAGCAGTAACAAAGGAGAGATAAAGTGAATTCGGGGGGTCTTTTTTCCTGTTCGCTCTGGCCTGATGTCACAGAAGAACAATGGGAAAACTGGCATTGGCAATTAGAAAACAGGATCAGCACTTTAGAAAAGTTAAAAGAGATCATTCAGTTGACCGAAGATGAAGAAAAGGGTATCCGCGGTTCCCGGGGACGGCTTTCCATGGCCATTACTCCTTATTTTGCTTCGCTTATGGACTCGCAGAGGCCAAATTGTCCTTTAAGGCGTCAGGCAATACCCAGCGCCAGAGAATTTTATATA
>JAFGHF010000015.1 GCA_016939375.1 Candidatus Omnitrophota bacterium
GTCAGAGGAAGACAAATGGCGATTTGCGCAGCGCAAAGGGCATTTCCGAGCAAATAGGCCTTTTATGGAGCAAGATCGGCAAAGATACCTTGCTCAACGAATGGAAGACAGACCGTAATGGACAGACTGCCGATTCCCAGGATTCAATAAGACAGGGAATAGTTACAGTCGCTGAGCAATTCCAAAAGGCTACTACCGGAGCAGGCTTTACCACTCGCCAGCGCAGTGCCATAGAGAATGGATTAAAGAAACATATCATTTACGGTGAAAACGCCTATCCTGTATTTAACCAAGCAGTGCTTCCTTACATCAATACCGCTGGCAGCAAAAAACCAGAGCTTACCCAGACCTTTAACGACATTATTGCTGGCTTATCTTCAGTCAATCAAAAGTCAATATATTCACTGGCTGGTGACGTGGAAGATATTGTTTCTCGCGCTTTAACCAAAACCAACTTAGATGAGGAAGATAAAAAATTAGTGAGAAAGGTGATTTATGCTGCCACACTTCCTACAATAGGTTCTAGCAAAGTAATAGCCATAAAAAACATTGAGTGGGCATTGCCTAGTCCTGTCAGAAAAGAGCTTACAGCAAATAACTATGTTGCATCTAATTATATAAACGACCCTTATTATTACTTCCAGTTGTCCGCACAAGGTCCGATAAAAAGAAAAATTAGAGATTGGATAATTGCGAAAAACTCTGAAGCGAGCCTAATGGCTCAATATGATCCCACCTATTCTTTATTTGCCGGCAATCCTTTATCATTTACTAAATCATATAATATAAATGGACTACGCAAAAAGGCACCGTCTGTTTTATTTTCTAAATTTGATAGTTTAGTTGAAAACTTCTTGCGCAAAGATAGAGACTTTACAGAAATTTCGGGACTTATCGAGGGTGATAAAAAGGCGATAACGAATCAGCAGATTGAAGACTTTGAATTCGCGCTGATGAAGTTGAATAACCCCAGTTTGACTTATGATGATTTCAGGAAGGCCAGGGCATGGAGTGAAAACTTTGGTATGATCGGCTCCAGCACCAAGACAAAGAAGCTTTTCACAGCCGGTAAATTGGTCGAAGCTACGCACAGTAGCTTAGGGGCGTTAAGCTTGATCGATACGAAGAAGTATAAAGCTTATAACTTCGATCTCGCCAAGCCTGCCGATAGAGTAATTACCCAGATTATTACTTCCAAAGGAAAAGTCACTTATGAAGACCTGGTTAGGGGATTAGATACTGAGGAGAAGAAAGAAGCGCAAAAGGCGATCAGCCTTATCAATCCTTTTATGGGGGCAGATGAGATAGCCTCAAGAGACAGGGCCTTGAAAGATTACGCATCATTTATAGATAGCTCTGGAGTCCCCAAGGAAGATAAGCAGTTTATAGCAACGGCTACTAATCGCAATATTACCCGCACAGCAAATATATCCACGGAACAGTTTAATAGAATGCGGGATTACTTAAATGAATATACTCACCAATCGGCTTTGGATGATGTCTCAGACTTCTCAAGAGGCATCCGCACGGCACTAAATAAAGTTGCGCCTGCAGCCGGGCAGCGTATGAATATAGATGATCTGCGTTTTATCGCAGATGCCCTGGAAGAGCAAGGATTTATTACGGCCAGAGAAAAGGATGCTTTTATATCTACCATTATCGCTGAAAAGGTAATCCTGCCCACTTCCTATAATGGCGATTATTTAATGGTTAAAGAGTTGATGGATCGCATCGCTGAGAAAGACTCAGAAGAGCTGGTCAAAGAAGCGGTCTATGGCACGTCTGATAGGTCGCAAAAGATATTGCATGCCTTGGTCCAGGCCCAGCTGGCTAAGCACAACCTTGCTTTTGATACAACGCTCCTCTCTCATCAACTGACAGATTTAAGAAATGTGAGGCAAAAGGCAGAGAAGAATATCAAACTAGTATCAAAGCAGGCAGAGGATCCTTATGTCAGAAGATACGCTGAGGAACTGACAAAGACATTGGACAGTTATCTCGAAGGCACTATTATTCCTTACCAGCAGCGGGTTTCTACGCTTGATATTATAGTGGGTTTGACTATCGAAGATGTAGAAAAAGAGCTGGCTAGCAACCCCAAGATCAGCGTAGGGGGCGTAAAGATATTTGCCGATATTAAAGAATGGTTACCCTGGAAAGAACAGGTTCTGGAAGCAAAGTTAAAGAGCGGCGATGTGACAGCACAGGAGCGCAATTGGTATCAGACAGAGATATCGAGGCTAAGAAGCTATTTTGTGCAGCTCAGAGATGCTGCTGATAAAGAGCTCGAGCTGAAAGAGCAAAAGAACAAGCTTGCGCAATTGACTTATGAGAACAGGCGGTCATTCGAGGTCGGCGATATTGCCGCATATAATAATGCCGATGCTAAGAACAGCATCGAACGTATTGATAAAGAGCTTGGACAGCTTGGAAAAACGCGCCGAGCGGCAGAGAATAAGATAATGGCTATAGCTCGCGCACCCAAAAGCGAACCTGTTGTCAAGACCGCAGCTGAGTTCAATGCCATAGCCCAGGGATTCAATATCGAAATAGACAATATTGAAGAAATCGATACCCCTAAGGCAAGATTTGAGAAGAGGTTTGAGATCCTGCAAAAGTTCCATATGGCCCCTAGCGCAGATGATGTAGCCAGCAGGCAGTGGATCGCCGACTTATCAAGCGAAGAATTCTATAATAAGATTCATAATTTTGCCAACTTGTTCTGGGAAGGCGAAATATCAGTAGGCACCGTTAAATTCCGAGACTTTCAGGACTTTGACCATTCTAAAGTCGCTCCCAAAGTCATAGCGAAAGTTGATGGCAAGGAAGTAGAAATCAAAGGTAAGGATCTACGTGAAAAGCTGGAAGTGAGAAAAGAGATAGAGACATTGGCGGCTAAGGGTTTGTTGGCTTTAGATGATAAGCTTAAAGATATAGAAATAGTGGCTTTTGCTGATGGGAAGTTCGATGGAAAACTCTTTGAAAAAGAAGGCAATGTAGGAGAAAGCTTTAAGTTGAGGATTCCCGAACTTGGCGAAGATGTGATCACTCGCAGAATAACAGTTCTTTCCGGGTTGAATGGTAACAAGAGTATATTGACAGAAGCAAAGGATTGCATGGAGGAACTTGCCAACTTAGAAGAAGAGCAGATAAAATCCATCGTTAATCAGCATCTAAGAAAAATCGCTGAAGGATTAAATAATGGGTCATCCGAGGTTGCTACAAGGGAACTAGTGTGGCTTGTGCAGAACCATTATCCAGAAAAATTCCGCCTGGGCAACTTGGCCATAAGAAGAATAGTGAGAGAGGATCCAAGGCTTGAACGCTCTATAGTACCAAGAGATCTCATCGATACCCAAGCCACCTTCCCATTCCTGGCTAGAACAGGCAGCCAGTTCTCTGACCAAGGCGAGACGATAGTCAGCGTGCCTTCAGTAGCTAATCTAGACCAAGACTTCTACGCCCAGCTATACCAGCAGCCTGAAAGCGAAGGCCTACCCGCTCCTGAGGAACTGGAGAAAGTGATCAATGTGGTCAAGAGGTACTATCGCCAGCATGGTATCAGAGCCCCTGACCAATATGGCTTGGAAATCCGCAAAAACCTCGTACAAAAAGCCTTTATTGAAAATAACAACATAGTCCTAGACATCGACCTTTTCAAACGACCCACAAAAGAACTCTTACCCACCTTAGTATTCATCACTGGCCATGAAGGAATGCACGCTATTTATGATGACCTGCTTCCTTTTGCCACAGCCCAAGAAAAAGAACAGCTCGTCCAAGCAAGAGACAAACAGCAGTTTGATAGCTTAAGCGCAAGACATGAAGGAAACATCATCAAAGCCACCACTAAAGAAGGCACCCAACCCACCTATACCCAGAAACTGATGGAAAACGCCAAACTCGAGGTAGCTAAGGTGGAGAGGGAGGAGGATAATTTTATCCCCGAAGTAGAATTAATCCTCTCAAGCACTAGAGAGCCGATAGTCAATATAGACAGAAATGGTCAGAGGGCAGATATCCCCGCAGGCGCAAAAGTGTCATTTGATATCCTGGGAAATATTAGAGTGCAGACACCCAATGGTATTTTTGAGGGCCCAGACATCAGTTATGAAGCAAAGAGTCAATTACAGGATATTCGCCTGAAGCTAGCTGAAGAAGCAGTTGCAGCAATGCCTTTCTTGCAGGATGTGCCGGGGGATACATTTAAGAGTAAGTCAGGAGACCGAATCGACTTTAATCCTCAGAAGACTGCCGAAAGAGAATTAGCCCAAGCCCATAAAGAAAGGGCTAAAAAGTTCTCCGAGCTCAGCGATAGGATCGCTGACAAGATAGTTGCCTTTAGTTATGCGCCTGAAATAGATGCAGAGAGAATGGCAAGATATATTACTGCCCATATTTACCGCCAAGATTTCCTGGATAATCCCGAAGGACTGTTTAATATAAGCGACGCGGAACTCAACCAACAGATCGAAGCATATTATCAGCATGTAGATTCGCTGAATGCAAAATATGCCCAGGCCTTGGAGGCAACAGGCCAAATTGATAATAGAACTGATGGTAGTATCAGAAGACAGATCGTTCTTAAAGAACTTATGCTAGATGAGGCCACAAAAGATGAGCAGGACTTCGAGGCCTTTAGCCAACTTGAGCAATATCTAGGAGGAAAGATAGATTCTGCTACAGGCAGCTTACCAAACTTAGAAAGCGTGAAGGTCACCAGAACCAATATAACGCAAGAAATAGATGAATTGAAGATACAATTAGCCCAACTAGAACAAAAAGATATCCAAACTTATCCATTCCCCAGAAGGGATGGCCAACGGCCTTCTGGAGCACAATTTACCCAGGAA
>JAFGHF010000016.1 GCA_016939375.1 Candidatus Omnitrophota bacterium
CGGCTAATATGCTTGATACTATACCTCTTCCGCCGACCAAAAAAATTAGTATAAGCACAAGCGGCACCACGCCAAAAAAGATAACGCCATATTGAATAATAATGGCCGAGGCCACGCCCAAATATTCTAAAGCCGCTATAGCCGCCAGGCCAATGACGATATAGCCCGCCGTTTTCCCTAACAAGCCATACATGGGAATATTTGCCAAGTGCAGAGACTTCTCCACGAATTTATCAATAAATTTGCTCAAAAATATTCCCACTATCAATAAGACTATAGCCACTACGATCTTGGGCAGATAAAACACGGCCTGTCTTATCAACTGGGAAGCCGCTTCCAATTCTAAAGTATCGAATGCCATCACCAATGCGCTGAAAATGATCAGCCAATAGAACCCTGAACCGGCCACAGAAGAAGGATTATTGGCAATGCCTCCTTTTTCCAGGAAATGCCTTAGACCAGTTTTTTCAGCCAGGACGTCGAATCCCAACGCTTTTAACAGCTTAGAGACTATCTTCTTAAGCAAAAGCGCAAATATCCAGCCGACAAACAAGATTACCAAGGCAAGTGCTATTTTAGGGCCTACCTGTACGCTAAATTGATATACTTGGTCTAATCTTCTGACTACAAGATTTTGAAAAATTTCGCTAAATCTGGCCATGCGCACCTCCACCGCCTTTTAATTAATCGTCGCTTTTCAAGAAATCAATAAATCTATTCCATGGTCCTTTGATAAACTTCTCGCCCTTGTCTAAGACCTTCTCTATTTTGTCTTCGGATTTCTCTGCGATGTAATCGGTAGCTTTATCGATTTTCTTAAGAATGTCTTCTGTCTTTTTAAGTTCGACCATTAAGAAATCGGTCGAACTGGCTATACCCACCTGCGGGTTTAGATCATTTTTAAGCTGCATAATGACCGCTACCGGGGTAGATGACGCCGGCTCCTGGACCATAAGTATGAAAAAGATGGTCAGCGCCTGTAAAACCGAGGAGGCAAGAAAAATGACATGCAGATTTGATATATTATAGGCAAAAAAGGTAAAACTCACTCCTTCCAGGGATTTGGATAAAGCCCCTCCGGCAATCGGGGCAACTGCCCCTACAAAACCGGTAATCGCGGCAAAAAGGGCTAAATATACAGAGCGCCCTTCTTTAGGGGAAAGTTTTATCAAAATATTAAACTGAGAAAGTGCGGCGCCGGCCATAAAGGCTCCGGAGAGTATATGCGCGGTCAAGACAGGAAAATAGTATTTCCCGGGTAATGCCAAAACCCAAATAAAGGGTATTAGTATGAGGATCCATCCAGACACTATAATTATAGGCTTATTCCCCAGTTTGTCAGAAATAGGCCCCCAGATCTTCATCATAAAAAGCGTAGCCAGTGTAGCCAACGCGCCGAATACAGTAATATTGGAAAAGTCTATCTTTAGATGCTCTATCATAAATACACCGTAGAAAGGCCCGGCAAGCTGAATAGCGAACATCCACGCAGAGACAAATAAAACCAAAATTAAAAAATTTCTATCCTGCAAAGGTCTGAAAAACAGCGAAAAATTAAAACCAGTCCCAGTATCTTTTTTCTCGCTCTCGGCTTCCTGTATGCGTGAGAGAAACCAGATGGCTATTAATCCCGCTACCAATCCCAAAATAAAAAGCAAAATAAAACCGTATGGATTCTGTTCTGAAAAGCGCGCCTCCCACAAGGTGATAAACTTACCGCCCAAAAGCACGACTACCATACCACAGGCTGAGGCAATCATATTCCTTCTTCCAAAGTATGAACCTCTGATATTCTCCGGCACTAGATCACTCATCCAGGCAAGCCAGGCTACTCCTGACAAAGAACCAAAGATACTTGAAAGAGCTATGACTACCACTACCACCCATATTCTGTAATCAGACAATGGTGCAAATATCCTAAAGGGCAGAAAAATTATCAAAATCCAAAGAACACGGCTCAACAAAACACTCCAGAAACAAAGCGGCTTTTTCTTTCCTGTCTTTTCGATTATATATGAGCCGAAAATCTGGATGAGATTGGCAAACATAGGCAGTGATGCCAAAATCCCGATCTGCGAAGCTTCAGCCCTTAAAACCTTAAGGGCAAAACCCATCAGAAACATGCCCCCGGCCAGGGAACCCATAATCGCCGAAAAGGCCCCGTCGATTATTGAAAAATTAAGCGCCCTATTTTGAATTTTAGCATCCATGAGTCACTTTCAAGCCATTTATGTACATAAACAGCCTTACCGTTACCTACCTATTTTTTAAATACGAGACCAGCCAGCCGATGGCTATTCCGGCAAAAAGGGTCGAGAAGATTATAATGGCCCTGCTCGTCTGAAATGACCAGAATAAAACCTGAATCTCTACTACCTCATAATTCTGTACTGCAAAAATAATCAAAAACATCAGTAAGGCTAGTATAACGGCTAATTTCCAATCCATAACTTTTCTCCCTGTAAGCTAAAATTGCTTCTTATATTTCAGCATCAATTTATCGTTGGTCTGCGCTTTTTCTGCCTCACCAGTCGTATCTATGCGTAACTCTCGCTCAGCGCCTACAGAAATGCTATCGGTGACCTTATATCCCCCTCCGACTTTTTGGGTAGTACTGGTCTCTGAATCAGTTTTTTGCGACTGCTCAAGGCCATATGTCGCTTCAAGCTTATCGGAAATAGACTTCTTAAGCTCGATGCCTTTGGTCTTAGAGTCATATTTAAAAGCGACATCATCTACACCGAAACTTTTGGCGATCTTAGTACCTGAGCCCCCAAAGAAAAAATAATCCACGAAATCCCTGGCTAGCTCAGTTGAAATTTCACCTTTGCCTAAAACGGTCTCGGTGTTTTTCCAGCTTTTACCGGTGGCCAGCATAAGCAAAAGCCGCTCCTCTGACCAAGCAGGTTCTGATTTCAATTCCAAATCCGGTTTATCTATTGAACCACGCAAAGATATATTAATCTTAGTGCCTTCAACATTGGCGCTCCCATTCAAGGCTAATTTCGGGGCTTTAGGGTTCCCGGAAAAGACAATCTTACTTTCCTGCAGCTCAACGGCGGCGGTCTTAGGACCCTTTATTATTCCGCTTTTGGCCTGCATCTCACCAAATACCTTAAGCCCTGCCTTTAAATCTTTAAGAGTAACCTTAAAGGTAACGGGGCAATTGGCCATAGAGAAACCGTTTTTGATAAGTTCCTCAACGACAAATTCCCCTTGGAGTTCCGGTTCAAATAGAGAACCTTTTACATACACATCTAGACCAATAATCTTTCCTGATAGGGACTTTAAAATACTGGTTTCGGCGAAAAGGTCAAGAAACTCGCGAACATATACCTGGTTGCAGTATGCATTGACATCTAAAGAAGAGTTAGAATATCTGCCATAGAAAAGAATGGGATTCGAATCAGGAAGTTTTAACCTTCCATTATCGATTTTGACATTTAGGCCTGCGAGATTAAAGGATTTGGCATCTATTTCCAACTTCTGTAATTTGAGGTAGCTTCCCGGAGGCAGGCCTTCCAGATCTTTCAGCTCAATATCGTTGAGCGTTAAGGCACTTGAGAGATTGCCAGTGATATTTTTAATCTCAATGTCATCACATTCGATGTATTCTGAAACCCCTTTGCATAAGATAAGGCTTGAGCCATCTGTAGTAAAAAGGAAATAATAAAACAAAGCGCCAACCGCTATCAGGACGATGGTTATAAGAATCACTAAACAACAAAATCCATTTTTGCACATTTTTAATGCCTACCTTAATAAGATTAGCACTAGAGCCATTTTTTTCGCTTAAAATATAGTATCATGACCAAACCCACGGCCAACATCGCCCCCAAGGATAAGAAATAGCCGAATCTCCAATTTAGCTCGGGCATATTCCATGATGAGGCCTCAGGGTTAAAGTTCATCCCGTATATCCCGGCGATAAAAGTCAGGGGAATAAATATAGTGGCGATAATGGTCAAGACTTTCATCACCTCGTTCATTCTATTGCTTATACTAGATAGATAGATATCAAGCATCCCTGAGACCATATCGCGGAACGTCTCTATGCTGTCGATTACCTGGATTGTATGGTCATATACATCCCTTAGAAAAATATGCGTTGTCTTTTTAATCAGCTTAGATTCACCACGTTCCAAACTATTCACGACTTCCCGCAGAGGCCATACGGATTTACGCAAAAATATCGTATCTTGCTTTAAGTTATGGATGGTCTTGAGAGTCCCGGGCATAGGATTGGAAACTAATTCTTCTTCCATGACCTCTATCTCATCTCCCATTTTTTCTAAGATAAGAAAATAATTATCGACAATGGCATCGATCAAGGCATATGCTAAATAGTCAGCCCCCATCTTTCTTATCCTGCCCTTGGCACTCCTGAGCCTCTCTCTGATCATATTGAACACATCTCCTTCCTTTTCTTGAAAAGAGATGACAAAGTTGGTCCCGATAATCAGGCTCACTTGTTCGGCTATAATATCGTCCTGATTCTGGTTGTAATAGAGCATTTTTAAGACGACAAAAAGGTATTCCCCAAAATCCTCATATTTAGGCCGCTGGCCTGTATTTGCGATATCTTCCAAGGTAAGGGGGTGTAAGTCAAAACATTTACCGATCGCCTCCAATGTCTCCACATCATTAATACCGTCGATATTAAGCCATGTGACGGTAGGCTTATCCCTAAAAGAAAGGCAGACCTGAGGATCCTGGATATTTTTTTCCTCGAATTGCTCCGCACTATAGTCGATTATCGAAAGTTTTGCTTTTTGAGCTTTTTCTTCTCCGACCGAAATGATAGTACCGGGAGGGTAACTTATTGTCTTTGATATATTTTTAATAAATTTGGGCATGTTTCACCTCCTAAAAAACAAAAACAACTTTCTTGGTTCGAAAGTTGTAATCAGCATATCACCAAAGCTAACACTCAAATGCCCCCTCTTGGTAATGACATATGTTACCATTTTGAGCCCATTTTGACAAGGTAAAATGTCAAATTCAGGCTTCTAAAATGGCCCTTTTCTCTTGCTCTAATTCGGGGTTTTCAATAACAATGAATCCCAAGCACGGATCACTTGGGATTCATTGATAACTTCTATGTCGTTTTTAGTATAACAGCGCTTCTTACTTTGCGGTATATTTTTCTAAAACACTGATCAGATTTTGGCCTGCGTCTTCTAATTCACCTTTGTTCTGATAGAGTATATCTTGTACACTTAAGGGAGTCCCATAGTAATTAAGAATTGCCCCCTTGTTCTCTTTGACTTTGATGCCCTTTAATGCTGAGCCGGCAAACAAGCCTTTCGTCCTTGAATAGGTGTAGATACCTCCAGACTCATCGGTGTCGAGCAGCACCCCTGATTCGGCGTTTCTGCCTATCGGACCTATCGTTAAAGATGATTTATTGCCTACGTTGTATTTGTTCTCCAGCATCCCCGCAAAGGCCTCCTCTGACCTGATCATCAGCACTAGGTCTATCTTCTGGCCTCCGGCCTGAAGACCAAGGCTCGTTCCCGATAGGTCAAAAAAAGCCGGATTGCTCCATTTGCCCGTGGTCGGATTACGGTGGACTATGACGCCCTCGCCTTTTCGCCCTCCTACCCCCAGGGCAAAATTGAAGGTGTCCGGAAATATAGCAACGCCCGTGCAGTTTTTCAGGATTATGCCCGATATCCCTTTCTCGGGCATCTGGTTGACCTCATCAAAGACCTTGGCAGATTCTCGAAGCAACTCAGCTGGATCATCCTGCGCGCAGACCCCTTGCGTGAATACCAATGCTGTCGCTAACACTAGTGTAGCCGCTAAAAAGTATTTCATCGCCCCTCCTTTTTTTTCGTCCGAACTAAATTATGTAAAACATCTTTTTAACTTTGACTGCAAGCTGCGAAGCAATAAAAAGACGTAGGAGCCTATATTCTATCCCAAATAAATGCCGTTGGCAATATATATTTTTTCAAACCTTAGAATTGATATAGGCGCTATAAACCTTTTTTTCTTCTTAAGATCTTTTTTATCTCTTCTTTTAAATCTTGAATACCTATAGGCTTGGTGATATATTCCTCATCGTATAATTGAGCGGCCTTGCGCTTAGCATATTCATCCTGCCTTGCCGTAAGCATCACCACCGGTATGGCCATAGTCTTGGCGTCTTTTTTTAATGCCTCTAAGACCTGGAGGCCGTCCATATGGGGCATATTGATATCACAGAGTATAAGATCGGGATTGTGCTGTCTAGCTATCTTGATCCCTTCTTTGCCGGAAAAGGCAGTAATTACCGTAAAACCACTCATCAGCTCTAAATTCATTTTTGTAATCTGGCAAAATTCCTTTTCATCGTCAATCATCAATATCAGTCTTTTAACCATCGGCTACCCCCATTTTTTTTGGCAATATAGATTTGCTACAGTTTAATTTTTTCTATGGGCTCTTCTTTTAGGACCTTGCTTATTTTGCTTTGTAATTCAAGTATTTCTACCGGCTTGGACAAATATGCCCCATTATGCAATTGAGCGATTTTCTCGATAGATCTAGCATCGGCCAAAGCGCTTATCATTACAACAGGAATATCCATCGTAGCATGATGACTTCTCATTCTTTGTAAGACATCAAAGCCATTCATCCCCGGCATGGCAATATCCAGCAAAACTAAATCCGGAATGAGCCTTTTAACTAATTTTACACCCTGGTCGCCGTTAATGCAAATGAATACATCAAATCCAAGCAGCTCTTCTAAATTCCTCTTTAGTATCCTGCAAAAATCCAGCTCATCGTCAATAATCACAATAGTCCTCTTCTTCATTTTTTGAGCCTCCTTTCCTTATGTCTTAGATGCGCTTTTTAAATCTTTAGTTGAGTTCTCTAAAATAGATCACCGGGGGAGAGTCATCGTTTATCATACTTCTTGTAATGTTCTCTTCCCGAGCTTTTAGAAGCGGCATTACAACGATTGCAAAAATCATAATCCCGGCACAAAGTCCTATCCTGGCATCCTTTATCGCGCGTCTACTCATGGTTTCCTCCTTTGTTTTCCCAATATTTTGTCATATTGGGATTTTTTATTATTTATTACTTAATGCATTCTGGCCTTGCTCAACAAGGGTGATCTCATATAGGGCATAGCATGCGAACTTTTTATAAATATGAGTATTAAACTCCTCTATTGTAGTCGCCCCGGAGTTTTTAAGTTCGCCGTTATCGAACCACAGGTATTTTCCCTCCCGCTCAAAGACACAAATCGCATGGCCTGCCTGCATAAGCCCCCCCAAGATAGCCATTACCTTAGGCTTATATCCCAATACATGCAAAAAGGCCGCATTCAAAAAGGCGAAGTCCTCGCAGTCTCCGGATTCTTTGGCAAGCGTCTCTTCCGGAAATGACCATATGTCCCCATCTTCATCGTTTTGGTATTGAATGCTGTCTTTAAGCCACAGCTCATAATCTTCTATCGTTTCTATCGACTGGGCATTGATAATGCTGAATATCTTCAGATCCACGGCAACCGGTTGAACGGTCAAAATACTGCCCCGCCTGCACATCCGCTGCCTGATTATATATTTACCCATCTTTCTGTCTTTTATTGAAACCGTATCCGCCAAAGCGCAGACATGGATAGCCAATAATAACAGGAAGAACAAGGCAAGGATCGCTTTCCTAAAAATATTTCCCAACGAATCGCAATCTTTCTTTTTGATTAGGTTTCTCATCTCGAATCTCCTTTCTCCAAATTGCCTCATCTCTCTTATCTGACACAATTATACCTTTTCAATGTTAATCTAGAATTAAGATCGTGTTAATCTTTGGTTAATTTTTCAAAAGATAAGGCTGACTGCACAATGGGCAAAAAGGGGGGTATGATAGGAATAAAACACGGTTTGAAGCGTATAACTTCTTATTTTTTAAGGTGTTATATCAATTAAGGTCTGGTTTTTGAGGTGGGTTTTTGGTGGATTAAGGCGCTTATTCAGAGCAAAATCATTCTTCCAGCTTATAGCCTACGCCTCTTACATTTTTGATAAACTCTCCGGCCGGGCCCAGCTTCTTTCTTAAGTGTCTGATATGTACATCTATCGTACGATCCACAACGACTTTTTCTTCCCCCCAAAGATACTCTAATATCCTGTCTCTTGTAAAAACCTGGCCCTTTCTGGAGGAAAGACATTCCAATATCTCAAACTCTGTCGTTGTAAGATCGACTTTATTGCCCTTGACTTTGACTTCGTATCTTTGGGGGTCTATAATCATTATCTTGCCTACTATTAATTTTTTACCAGAGCCTGTTGGGCCACCTCTTCTTAAGACGGCCCTTATTCTTGCCTTCAGCTCATTAAATGAACAGGGCTTGACAAGGTAGTCATCCGAACCTAAATCCAGGCCTGAGACTTTACTGGATTCTTCTGCTTTTCCGCTCAGCATAATCACGGGTATTGACGAAAACCTTTCTTTGTTTTTCAGCTCCCTGCAAATCTGCATTCCGTCTTTTCCAGGCAACATCAGATCCAATATTATGAGGTCCGGTTTTTCTTTATCCAGAAACTTAAACAACCCCTTGGCGTCACAAAATCCCTTTACCCTGAAACCGTCTTCTTTGAGATTAAGAGAGATGATCTTGACCATTTCCGGGTCATCATCGACTACCGCTATTAGCTTCTCTATTTGTTCTGCCATGACTATAAAGTTATTTATTTGCTATATTTCTCGATGCACTTTATTAAATCCGCGGCCGATGCCGGCTTTGGAATAAAAGGGTGGCCGCCTATGGTCCCTCCGCGCGATGTGGCTTCGTCTTTTGTGGCCACCGCAGTCAAAAATACAATCGGAATATCTTTTGTCTCCCGGGCCTCTTTAAGCTGGAAGGCCACGGTACCTCCGTCGATATCCGGCATCATCACATCCAAAAATATTAGGTCAGGAGCAAAATCCTTTGCCCTGGCCAATGCAGCAGAACCTCTATTTTCGCATGCTACCTCGTATTTTCCGGTCTGTTCAAGGTTCATCTTTACTATCTTAGTAAAATTTTCCTCGTCGTCAATGACCAATATCTTTTTCATCATCGTTCACACCTATCCTTTCGGTTTTTCCATCCTAAAAAACAAGGATACTTTCGTGCCCTCCCCCTGCTTACTTTCCATTTTAATGATCCCCTTATGCATATCCATTAAGCTTTTGCTCACCGCAAGCCCCAAACCAGTCCCTTCTTTCGGCCCCTTAGTGGAAAAAAACGGGTCAAAAACCTTAGTCAAATCCTCCTTGGAAACACCAACACCGGTATCTTCGACCTCAACGCATACTGCTGCCTCCCCCGATTCAAAGAAGTTGTCGTCACTTTTTCTTCTGCCCAGTTTATAAGTGTCGGTGCTTAAGTTTGTCTGGTAGCTACGGATAGATAATCTCCCGCCTTTTGGCATGGCCTGGACCACATTCAAAAATAGGTTGATAAACACCTGCTCTATCTTTCCCTTGTCCACCAGGACCTGGGGTAAATTCTGACCCAAGGTTTTCTCAACCTCTATGTTTTCCAGCCTGATTCTATGACCTACTAAAGTAAAGGCTGAATCTATGATCTCATTGATATTTTCCCGTTTAGGAATGAATGTAGTGGACCGGGAAAAGTCAACAAGTCCGCGGATGATGATATCGGCTCTGTTGATATTGCTTTTGATCATTTCCATGATATCAGAGATATCCTTTTTGTTTTTGGGCAGTTTGGCCTCTAAGTAATTGGCTGCTTGCAATATTATGCCCAATGGATTCTTTACCTCGTGGGCAACCCCACTGGCCATCCTACCCACCGCCTCCATCTTCTCTGCCTGAATAAGCTGATTCTGGGTAGCTTTTAGTTTGATATATGCCTCCTGCAGGTCTTCCATTATATTCAGCGTTGCCTCCTGAGTATTGGTCAACTCTTTGGTCCGCTCTTCGACCTTCTTCTCCAAAGTCCTGGACCATTCCTCAAGGCTTGCCTGTTTTTCTCGTATGGCAGAAACCATTCTTTTAAACGATCCGGCGAGTTGCTCCATCTCATCATTTGACTTGACCTCTATCGGGTAATCTAGCTCACCCTTCTCAATATGCTTGACGGCTTCGCTTAACTTTTTTATAGGTTTTACAAAAAGTCCTCCCAGGAAAAACGCGAAGGGGACAAGAAGAAGAAATAATATTGCCGCAATAGTAACCATCTGTAAAAAAAGTACTTTGATCGGCCAAAAGCACTCTTGAGCATCCTCATCGACTATGGTCATCCATTTGATTTTTGCATCCAAAAAAAACTGATTTTTGATAGGTGCAATAGCCATAAACATATTTTTTCCTAAATGTATATGGGGTTCCCTGATTATCCGCCACTTTTTGCTATCGTTTAGTAACTCCTTATATTCTTCATCGTTGCAAATCTTTTTGCTTAAGGGTAGTATGGCATGGTGAAACACTATAAAGCCTTGCTCATTCACCAGGACCGCATGGCCAGTATCGCCGATCTTAAAGTTTCCGATTGGCGCAAACAGAATACCGGTATCCAGGATGGCTTTCATTACACCTATGACCTGCTCTTCTGCATCCTTTATGGGTACAGCTATAGTCATGGCCAATGCTGCAGCCGATTCATCATATTTTATATCACCGATATAAATATCGCCGCTGCCGCCGTCATAGGCTTCCTGCCACCATTCTTCATCGGCTTGATAAAAATCGCTTGTCTTTTCTGATGTGCTAACTAGGCCACCGAACTTATCTGTAATAAATATCTCGGCAAAATTGTCATCAACTAAAGTGTATTTTTTCAGCCTCCTGGCGCTTTGGCTTTTTGAATACTCCTTGACCAAAGGACTATCTGTCTCTGCTTCAGTCCACTTCTTATCCATATCCAGAAGATATTTATTTATTGCGGCAAGGTCCTTACCCTCGTACTTTGATACGCTTTCCAAAATAGCGTCAATGTGTGCTGGATTAGTAGAATATACGACTATGCTTTTTACCAATTTATCAATAAAGTTAGATGTCGAGGTCGCCAGGCCTTGTGCAATCTGTACATGGTTTCTACCAATGGTGTCCCGCAAAAGCCTGATACCGAAAGTATAACCTAAGGCCAGGCCGAAGCACACCACTAAAAAGGCTGTGCTGCAGATAAAAAATGTTATTTTTCCCCTGATCCCTATAGGCTTCATTAGGTCTTTCCGGATTTCATTTTAGTGATGCTTAAGCTTACACTTTATTGTTTATTTTCAGCCAGGGCTCTCTGGAGTTCCTTGAGCTTCTTCTTCAGTTCTATCATTTTTAGCTCTCTGCCTACTGCCACCTTATGAAAACGCTGCAGATCCCTCAACTTTGCGCTTAATTCCTTTTCAATCTTTTTATATTTAGACACATCGGTATAAATACCCAGGACCCCGATCACTTTGCCTTCTTGGTCTCTAAGCGGAACTCTTTGATTGAGTAAAATGGCTACTTTGCCGTCGGCTTGCGTTCGAGACTCTTCTGTGTTCAATATCGGCTCATTTTTATCTATGACCTCTCTGTCGCATTTCCTGAAAAACTCGGTCTCTTCTCTGGACCAGGCTAAATCGTAGTCTGTCTTGCCGATGATATGCTCTGGGGTGTTCACTCCGGCCGCTTTAGCAAAATTATCATTACAGCCTGCATATACCAAATCTGTATTTTTCCAAAAAATAAATTCCGGCACAGCAGAGATGATATTGCTAAGCAGCTGTTTTTGTTTGAGGATTTCTATTTCTCCGTGCCTGCGTTCGGTGATATCTTCGACAAACATCAATAATTTATTTTCTTCTTCAATGTTCAAAGGTATGCCGACGAAATTTCGGATGGTCGTCTTTCCACTAAAACTCGAGGTATAAGTAATATTTTCCACTTTAAAATGTTTGCCCTTAAGCCCTTCTTTTATTTTTGCGGAAATGTCCTTTTCCACATATGTGGGCAGTTCAAAGACATTTAAACTCATAAATTGTTCCTCGGAATCTCCGGATATTTCAAGCATGGATTTATTGACATAGTCGATACAGCCCTGCTTGTTAACTATGTAAATCCCAAAGGGGGAGTTTTCAAGGATGTCTTTATGCGCCCTGGTTGCCGTTTTCAGCTTTTCTTCTGCCTCTTTCTTCTCAGTGATGTTTTCTACGGCTTCCAGCAGACCGACTAAGGTACCTTGTTCATCCTTGATGGGAAAGCCTCGCACCAACCAAATTCTGCCATCGGGAGTGGTTATCTCACCTTCTTCCGGTTTTTTTGTCTGCTTTATTCTTTCTAAAGGGCAATCGGGATGAGGCTCTTTGCGATTATGCCAAAGCTGATAGCACAATTTCCCTTCCATCTGCCGTAGAGTCATGTTTACGGAAGAAGCCGCCATCTGGTTTGCCCAGGTTATCCGGTGGTCAAGATCCTGAAAAATTAAAAGCTCAGATAACGTGTTTAAAATAATCTCTTTTTGCTTTATCGCGTTATATAACTCCTGCATAGCCTTCTTGTGCTCAGTGATGTCTGTGAAAAAGTTGGCTACGGCAACAACTTTCCCTTCTTCTTTAATGGCTCCCAAACTTGCATCATACCACGAGAGACTTTTGTGGGCGCCATATCCCTCGACTTCAATATTTGTAGGCTCGCCAGTTTTTATAACCTTGGCTATGGACTCTTTAAGTTTGGGCTGAGATTGCGGGACTACATAGTCATAAACTTTACTCCCGATTACTTCTTTCTTATCAAAACCAGAAAGGACACGGTTAATATACTGAATTGTACCTCGAGAATCGGAAATAACAAGCATGGCGGGGACATTTTCAACCAGAGAATTCCACCTCTGTTCTGCCTTCTTAATATTGCTAACATCCCTAAACATACCCATTCTTGCATTAGGTTTTCCTTTATCGTCCTTAACAATAGAAACAGTTAGGATAGCATCAAATGTTTCTCCGTTTTTCCTTTTGCCCTGGATTTCATTGCAAAATTCGCCTTTCTTTGAGAGTTCATTTTCAAGCCAATTAGCCGCCTTGGCAGTGGCGCTGAAATCCTTCACTTCCAAATCCTTCATTTCATCCGCTGTATAACCGAAGATCTCGCAAGCGGCATTGTTAAAATAAAGGACCTTTCCGCGCATATCGGTGAGCACAATGCCGTCAAGTGCATTTTCGATTGCCGAGAAGTATATCTTTAATTTATTTTGCAATATCTTTTGTTCGGTAATATCGCTAGCTACGGTCAGCACCCTGCCATCCTTAAGCACAGAAACGCGGGCCTCGACAGTCGCCCTTGAGCCATCCTTGCGTCTGATTTCAAGCTCCAAAGGTGCTATCTTTTCACCTTTTATAATCTGGGCGAACAACTTTACATAGTGAGGGATATCTTTTGCCCTGAGCGCTTTTAACTTGCTAAAATGCTTTCCTGTCAGTTCATTACTGGAATAACCGGTCATCTTCTCAGCGGTGGTATTGATAAATCTGACAACCCCTCTTCTGTCGACAACGCAGATAATATCCTGGGCAAGCTCAAAAATATCCCTGTACTTTTGCTCGCTTTCTCGCAATTGCTCTTCTGACTTTTTTAACTCCGTGATGTCCTTCACATATTCGATGACGCCCACTACCTGCTTTCCCTTGTCCTTAATAGGGTATGTGGAAAGTTGAATCCACCCTTGGTAGTCTTTATCTGTCATAATGGGGACCGTAGCGCTATGCGCCTTTCCATCTTTGAAGGACAATTTTGTAGGACACCAGGGACAGATGCTCTTTCTCAGCTGATACACCCGATAGCACTTCTTTCCCACTATGGGCATCTGTGTAGCATAAGTCTTCTCGATCCATTTATTCACCCGCACCACATTATAATCTCTGTCCAGGACGCTTATGCCATCTTGTATGCTATTAAACATATCTGCCAGGAAGTCGTTGCTCTGCCAGATAGACTGCCGGGATGTTTCCTCTTTTATTTTCTTGTTCTGACCCATTTAAGTCCTCCAAA
>JAFGHF010000017.1 GCA_016939375.1 Candidatus Omnitrophota bacterium
GTTCGAGTCCTGAATTCGACTGCACCTATAGCCAAGAATAGAAGCGCTTTAAATAATGCGTGGTTGAAGAAGTGAAAAATACCTCCTGCCAGAGCTAAGTTAGTTCCAAAGGCAATTCCTAAAATTATATAACCTGCCTGTCCTACAGTGGACCAGGCTAACAGTCTTTTCGCATCATTTTGAAGCATAGCGATAAATGTAGGAATTATAATGGTAACCGCACCGAGTAAACAAAGCACCGAGCGAAAGCTAAAGATGCCGCTGCCCAAACCGAGGAAGAGCTTTAAGCCAACAATGACGTAAAGGACTAAAAGAAATCCATAGGTTCCCATCTTTATAAGGACTCCGGAAAGGACCGCGGAAAATGGGGCAGGCGCCTCAGAATGAGCATCAGGCAGCCAGGTATGAAACGGCAGGACTGCATTTTTAATTCCGAAAGCAATACCAAAGGCGGTCAAAATAAACAGGATATACCCGGATGAGGCAGAGCCAATCACAGAAGCAATTTGCGATATATTCAAAGTATCGAACGAGACATAGAGAGATAACATGCCGACGAGCATAAATAAGGAGCCGACAATTGACATAATTATATATTTCATTCCTGCGGCCAATGCAG
Organism: Candidatus Omnitrophota bacterium; assembly: GCA_016939375.1. Classification (GTDB taxonomy): domain Bacteria; phylum Omnitrophota; class Gorgyraeia; order JAFGHF01; family JAFGHF01; genus JAFGHF01. Next base: position 620 of record JAFGHF010000017.1, read on the forward strand.
GTCCTTTGTTGTAACTTATAAGCAAAAATGTGCTCCAGGACATTATTTCCCAGAAGATATAGAAAGAAACCAAATCACCTGCCAGGACAATCACAAGCATTGCTGCGTTGACAAGGAGCATCATCAGAAAATAAAAATCAGTTTTTTCCCTTTCCCTTATATAGGTTAAAGAAAAGATAACAGAAAGCGTCCCTACAACTGCTATAGTGATAGCAAATAACCAGGAAAGCATGTTTAATCTCAGGACAAGGCCGAGACCAAAAAATCCGAAGTAAAATGTCTTTTCCACCGGTCTGCCGTAAAGACAAGCGATTATAGTTACCAAGGCTAAAGAAATAATAACTGCAAAGGAATCTCTAATTCTATGCGAAATCTTCCCTAAAAGATAAATTAACAACGCACCGCCAAGAGCAACTATGGGTATAAGTTCTAAACTCATCCTAAAATATTCCTGATATAGTCCAATCTATTTATAAGCTCTGACGCAGCCGAGTTTAAAACATCGGTTACGAGCTTAGGATATATCCCGACAACTATGCTCAATACTACGAAGATAAACATAGGAATTAAGGCAGTAACAGGAGCATCTTTTCTTGGCGTATTGGTTTCTTCCCCTTTAAAATATAGAACCTGAACAACACGGAAGAAATATGCTCCTTCAATTACCGTCCCCAACAGGGCAAGGCCGATAAGCACAGAAAAAAAAGTTTCTTTAGCGGCTAAAGCAGATTGAACAATTAAGAACTTGCTGGGAAAACCTATAAACGGCGGCAGCCCTACAAGAGAAAATGCACCGATGGTGAAGGCCAAGCAGGTCAGTGGCATTTTCTTACCTAAGCCTTCCAGAGCCGACATTTCCATCGAGCCGGCTTGATAAATCATATACCCTGCTGCCAAAAACAGCAGGGCCTTACTCAGAGTATGACTTATCATCTGGAACAAGCCGCCGGTTACTCCATAAGAAGTAGCAATAGCCAGAGCAAACAGGATTAAGCCTATCTGGCCTATGCTGGAATATGCCAGCATCCTCTTGATGTTATTCTGGCTAAAAGCGCACATCTCACCAATTAAAAGTGTCAGGATTCCTAAAAGCGAAAGAAACAGGAGAATACTTGAGGCTCCAAATATAGTGAATATGACTCTGGCCACGGCATAAAGGCCAACTTCAATGGCTATGCCGGAGAGGATAGCACTTATTGATGACGGAGCAGATGAATGGGCATCCGGCAGCCATGCGTTCAAGGGAAATATGGCTGCCTCTACTCCCAGGCCGGCAATAATTAAGACCATAGGAACAAATACTGATACGGGGCTAACTGATTTAATATTCTGAGCAATATCAGCCATATTGAGTGTTCCGAATAGGCCGTAAAGTAAACCTATGCCGATAAGCAAAAGACTTGAGCCAACAGCACCTTGAATCAAGTATTTTATCGCTGACTCAATTCCTGCTTTATCTCTTAAATAAGCAACAAGGGCGTAAGACGAGATGCAAAGTATCTCAAAAAAGACGAAGAGATTAAATATGTCGCCGGTAAGGACTACACCGGTGGCACCGGTAAGTAACAGCAGAAAAAGCATATTGTATTTTTCTGCAGGACCTTCTTTGATATAATCCAGCGCATAGACAGAGACTAAAAGACCTACTAAAGCAATAATGGCAGAAAACAAGACGCCTAAGGGCCCTGCTACAAGAATAATACAGAATGGAGGCTGCCAACCACCGATAGAAACAATAAGAGGATTTTCCAACACCTGGGCAAGCAATAATATCGAAACAACAAGGTTAAACACAAGCGCTGCCGGCGGAATATATTTAGCCGCAGGTCTCCAAAAAAAGGCAAACAAAGGGATGGCAAAAGCCAAACCTAAAGGCACTGCAATAAGAAGGACAGGATTTACCATCTTTGCTCCCTTATTTTGCGAAGGTTCAGTGTTCCATAATGCTGATATAATCTGATGGCCAACGAAAGGGCCAATGCTAAGACTGCTACGCCAATTACGATAGCCGTCAGAACCAATGCCTGTGGCACGGGGTCAACCATATACTCAGAGTCTATACCAGGCCTGGAAAAAATTGGGGCGGTTCCTTTTGTGATGTAACCAACGGAAATCAGGAATAGATTCACCCCTGTATCCAAAATGCCAAGACCAACGATGACCTTAATAAGATTATGCTTAACCAGAATGATATAAAAGCCAACCAGTATAAGGCCGAAGGCTCCTATATAATAAATGTAACTGTTCAAAAAACTCATCGTGTCGTCAACTTTCCTCAATTAGATTGTCAATAATACTGGTTAGTTCTGAACCGACCTTAAAACCGATGGCAATATAAATAATGGGGATAATGCCGGCACTAAGGAGCGTATTCGCCGTGCCTTTAGGCAAAAAGTTTAAAAGGAAATAACTGCCAAAAACTAAACCAAGCAGGCCTATCAACACAAAGGTCAGACCTCCTAAAGACTCTATAAGATTAGATGCAACACGGTTAATTCTTCTTTCCCGGCAGCCCAGATAAATTAAAAGAAAGCCCGAAGCAATGATAGCACCTCCTTGAAAACCCCCTCCGGGAGTAAGGTGTCCATGAATAAAGATATAGGTGCCGAAGACAAGAATAAGAGGAAATAAAAGCCTGCATCCGGTATAGAGAACCAAACTGGCCGGCTGTATTTTTCTCGTTTCTCCTTTTACGTTGGTCGTCAGCACTGCACCCAAGCCGATTGCAGCGATGAATAAAACCGTAATCTCGCCTAACGTATCAAAGCCTCGGTAATTCAGCACAACCGAGGTAACTATGTTGGTAGCCCCGGTTTCTTCTATACCTTCGTTAATATAATACTTACCTACCTTTGTCTTATGCGCACCGAAGGGAATCTTTGCCAGTGACCGGCTAATTCCCAAAGCAAGTATTATTAATAAAATGATAGTAACCGCCCTTCTCATTCTTCGTACCTTTTTGTTCTCCTGACGGCGATAATAAAAATGGCAGCAGTCAATGCTGCGCCAATTGAAGCCTCGGCCATCGCTACGTCCGGGGCCTGAAGAAAGTAGAAAAGTATCGCAGCAATCAAACTTACCAAGGCTGCGGCAATTACCGCGCTAATCAAGTCTCTAAAAATAGAGGCTGCGATGGCTCCGATAAGCATTAAAACTATTAAAAATGAAACAACGATAATCATTGCTTTTCCTTATATTCTTCAAACTCATCAGCCTTATCCACAACGCTTCTATCGCATAATGGAACACCGCTTTTGCGAGACGCCCGTCCCAAGGCGTGGTTGGAGATAGGATTGGTGATAAGGATAAACAAGGCGATAACTAATGTTTTCGACAGCCAATCGGGGTGCATTATCCCAACGCCGATAATGGTCAAGAAAGCACCCAGGGTAGTGCACTTTGTTCCTGCTTGAAGTCGGTTATAGACATCAGGGAGTCTAAATACACCAAGACCTCCCAAACAAAGAAATACCGTTCCTATTCCTGTAATGACAGTCCCTATAATCTGCACTTAGATTCCCTTTTCCAAGAATCTTGCGATGGCCACTGAACCGATGAAGGTTAGAACCGCATAAACCAAAGCGACATCCAAATAAACATATCTTTCAAAAATAGAACCCAAAAGGACAAGCAAAGCGGTAGTAATCGTAGCTATAGTATCCACCGCAACTGCCCGGTCGGGGGCGGCAGGACCTTTAAGCATACGTAAAAGGCACAAGACAACACCAGATGTTATGATTATAAGAAAAACAAAATCTACCATCTTAAATGCCTTAATTTATTGCTTTATTTGTATATATAAATAATACGATTATAAATTTGAAAAAATTTTATTTCTTTCTAATTACATTCACAATTTCTCTTACTCGCGCATCAATGACTCTATAGCATGTCTTATTTGCCTCTCTTCTGCCTTCAATGATATCTGCGTTTTTCAATACCCTAAGATGCTGGGAAATAGTAGATTGAGGCAGACCCAATACCTTCTGTATTTGTGCGACATTACATTCGTCCTTGAGCAAACCGGCTACCATCTTTAATCGTGCCGGATGGGCCAAGGCTTTCAATGTCTCGCTGACCTTTTCGTAGTTTACCGCCACTGTAGAATCCTAATCTTACATCTCTTGATTCAATGACAATTTCAACTGCCTTCTCTGTTTATGTGAATATTATTCTTAAATATTTCTCAAATTTACGGCTTATCAGACTCGTTGCCCCATCAATATCTTCGGCCTTTACGTTTATCCAGTGGATAAGGAGTTTATCACCGATGACATCTAATGTAAATGTTCCCGGTGTCAAGGTAATCGAACTGGCTAAAATCATCTTTGCAATGTCAGATTTAAGGTGAGTCTTTATAACCACAATACCTGGCTTTATAGGCATTTTGGGGTGGACAACCCGATAGGCAACGTCAAAATTTGCCTTTATTATCTCCCAGAAAAGCACAATTATATATATCAGGAAAAATAAAACCATCTTCATGCTTAGTGATGGGAAGCCCAACTTGGAGTACATGTGTGCCCCAAAGAGCGAGATAATCAGACAAACCAGACCTCCGCAAATGAGCTCCGCCCGGTTTAATTTTGAGCTCAGAGCCAGCCACAAAACAAAGGTGGCCATCAAAAGCCAGGCAAATCCTTTTACCCTTTCTATTGTTGAAGGAGTTGTTTGTGGCATTTGTAAGTCCTTATCTTACAGCATGAACAAGCTTGTTTTTCATAAATATCTATGAATTTTTCATGCCTTACTGATTTTGTCAATAGAATTTATATGATGCTAAACAAGAAGACAAGCAAATTTTCTCGGTATCAATATTTGTCCTTGCCGACTAACTTGTCCAGAGCAGCAACATACTCGGTTTCAGGTCGCGGCCTTACTAACCGCATCCAGCGCGAAAAGGCCTTTGCATCTCGAATCGAGTTATCTTCGATTATTCTATCCTTCCAGCAGTGCCATAGCTCACCTTTACCAATCTTCCAATATCTGAGTATCCTTCGCTTACATTTAGCACATTTTATTACTATCATTTTTGCTCATATTTTAAAACCGAGTCGGCTACAATCTCCAAGACTAAAGCCCTAAACTCTCAGATACATCTTGCATTGCTTTAAGAACCATTTCTATATGCTCAGCCAGCGTTACACCAAGTTCTTCAGCTCCTTGCTCGATCACTTTTCTGTCCGCCCCGGAGGCAAAAGATTTCTCTCTCCACTTTTTCATAATTGATTGAACACTAACGTCTGCTAACTTCTTCGATGGTCGAACAAGCGCCACGGCAATTATCAAACCTGTAAGTTCATCAACGGCAAAAATACTCTTTTTCAGAAGCGTATCGCGACTAACGCCGGTGTGGGCTACATGTGCTAAAATAGCTTCTGTCAACTCCTCAGAGTATCCTTGCTCTTTCAAGTACGAGACTCCCTTAAAAGGACGGTCTTCCAGGTCAGGATACTTTTCATAATCGAAATCGTGAAGCAGCCCCACAATACCCCACCTATCAGGATCAGCCCCAAATTTAATGGCGTGTGCCCTCATTGCAGCCTCAACAGCGTAGGCATGTTTTCTCAGGTTTTTGTTCGTAGTCCAATCCTCTAAAATTCGCTGTGCTTGGCTTCTATCAGGCCAGATGTCCATAAATATGAACCCTCAATTCTCCTGTTTTTCAAAACAATGTAGCCTGCTTATCTTTACCAACAAAGCTACCGTATCGAGGTATAGTCTGCAACCAAAAAACTGGACTGTAACATTTCTGCCGTATAAGCTATGCAGGACGACCGAAAATATTATTACTCAAACTTCAGGGGTATAACGATGAATCGCACGCGAAGAAACCTTATTGGCATAAGTCTTCACCAGGCTGTTCCCACGGCGGTACACAAATTGACGACAAACGATAAGCATTGCCACTTTATTGGCAGGGCCCGACAGAGTGAGCCTTTTTATATCCCCGCGGAGAATATAAGCTGTCCTTTAGCCAGGTTCCACCTGGGAATTGAGAAACCAGACCTAAAAAGCTTAGCTGAAACGCTGGTGGGTTGGACCGACGCCGTGGATCAAGACACAGGACTTAAGTTTCTTAACTTGGCATACCGTATGAACCAACGCTTCAAATACATTGCTTACTTCGCCCATCCAGAGAATGGCCTCAAACCAGATGTAATAATAAGAATCTGTAATCCAGAAGAGATTCAACAAATAGTCCAAAGGTATTCATCTTTAACTGGTGAAAGAGTGAATTCTCCTATTTCAGGCATCGGCGCTGCATGTGGTGAATGTACAGCATACGTTCTAATGACAGGATTACCGGTCGTTTCAGTCGGTTGTAATGGCTCAAGGCCGGGGATAAATCTCAGAGACGACGAATTACTCCTGGCTGCGCCA
>JAFGHF010000018.1 GCA_016939375.1 Candidatus Omnitrophota bacterium
GACCGATCCTTGCGGCGAAGACAAGGACAGCCCGGTAGCGGGGATAGTACATCGTTATCCGGATAGAGTGTTGCTTTTGGCAACCGACCAGTGCGCTACTTATTGCCGTCATTGTACGCGGCGCAGATTGATCGACCCTAAAGAACATATCGTCTCGCCCAATAAGCTAAACCAGGCCTATGAATATATAAGGTCTAACCGCAAAGTCAGGGATGTACTTATTTCAGGAGGCGATCCGCTGATGCTTAGTGACGAGACTTTGGAAAATATAATCTCTAACATCCGGGCTATACCTCATGTAGAGTTTTTGCGTATCGGCACAAGGCTCCCGGTCACATTGCCTCAGAGGATAACCGAAGATCTGTTGAATATCTTCAGAAAATATGCTCCTGTGTGGTTGAGCATTCATTTTAATCACCCCCGAGAGATCACTAAAAGGACAAAGAAGGCCTGTGATATGCTCTCCGATGCCGGAGTGCCATTGGGCAGTCAGACAGTTTTGCTCAAAGGCATCAACGACCGTCCTTATATTATGAAGCGGCTTATGCACGAGTTGCTTAAGATCAGGGTCAGGCCTTATTACATCTATCAATGTGATCTGGCCAGAGGGATTGCCCATTTCCGTACCCCTATTTCAGTGGGCATAAATATAATGGAGAAGCTGAGGGGTTTTACATCCGGATATGCTGTACCTACCTATGTTGTGGACGGGCCCGGAGGAGGGGGAAAGATACCGGTAGCCCCAAATTATGTGATCTCCCAATCCAAGAACTCATTTGTGTTGAGAAACTATGAAGGTAAGATCTATAGCTACCGCGAGGAGCCGGAAACAGTGCCTTTGACCTTTAATAAACTTTTTGACCTGACTTCAAAGAAGAGAAGCAGAAAATATAAGAAGATCGATATAACACAACATATATATGAAGAGCAGCAATTAGAGCTTTTTGACTTTTCCGAAGATAACCAAGATTAATCTAAAGGCTGGCTGATAATGAGAGTTGTTCTTAGTGGACTTCCTTTCTGCGGGAAGTCCACAGTGTTTAAGGCCCTGGTGGGCAAAGAGGTGCAGCCCAAAAAAGCCGCCTCCGGCAAGGTCCAGCTTAACATCGGCACTCTAGAACTAAAAGACCAACGGTTGGATAAGTTAGCTCAGATCCTAGGATCTGAAAAGGTCACCCACCCAAAGATAAACCTGATAGACGTGGCCCAGGTAGCGGAGGCCACTGCCAAAGGTATGGATACAACGCACATCAGGGATTTTGATGTCTTGGCGCTGGTGCTCGCCGTTTTTTCAAGCAAAGACCCCAAACAGGATTTAAGAGATATCGAGTCAGATCTGATCTTGAGCGATACGCAACTTGTGCATAACAGGGTAGAGAGGATTCACAAAGAAAGAAAGGCCCGCCCGCAAAAGGAGGAAGACCAGGAATTGTTATTAGTCGAGCGTTGCCGGGAAGTGTTGGAGAAAGAACAGATGCTCAAGACACTAGAATTAAAACCGGATGAATTAAAGATGTTGGCCGGCTTTCAATTTTTAACGCTCAAGCCGATGGTCTTGATGGCCAATGTTTCCGAAGGACAGTTAAATAAGGAAGAATTTAAAGACCTGGAGAAAGCGGCCCAAGAGAAGGGGATGCTCTTTTTTTCTATATGCGCGAAGCTAGAGGCAGAGATCGAGGAGTTGCCGGAAGAGGAAAGGCCGGAATTTCTCAACAGCATGGGGCTTGCGCAGTTAAGCGGAGAAGGGTTTATCGAGACATGTTTTCAGGCCCGCGATGATATATTTTTCTTTACCGTTGTGGGCAAGGAAGCGCGGGCCTGGCCTATAGGCCGGGGTACGCAAGCAGTGCATGCGGCAGGGAGCGTGCATACCGATATGGAAAGAGGGTTTATCCGCGCGGAGGTGGTCAATTACAAGGATTTTATCGAATGCGGCTCTTTTACCAATGCCAAGGAAAAGGGGCTGTTACGCTTAGAAGGTAAGGAGTATATCGTCCAAGACGGCGATATAATAAATTTTAAGTTTAGTGTATAAAATATATGACTGATTCGGGGTCGGCTCACGCGGGGACGCTCGTTTGCCCCAGCGTGGCAAACTCGCTCGGCTACGGCCTCGCTCTTCGCATAGGAAGAAAGCAGGCGAAACCGTGCCCGCTTGGCCTTCGCAACGCCCCGCTTAGAGCCAACCCCTCGTCAGTCATAATATTTTCTTGGAGGTTAGATTAAACTTAACATGTTGGGTGGGGAGAAGTTAGCCCCATTTTTTTTGTTGCGTTTAGGGCATATCAGTGATAAAATTACTAACTAATAACTATAGAACTGATAATAATATATTAGTCTGCTAATAAGGAGCCTTAATATGAATTCCTTATTTATAATAGGGGGTGCATTAATCCTGTTTTGGCTGGGGTACCAGTTTTACAGCCGGGCCTTTTCCAGGATGTGGGATATAGACCCCAAACGCCAGACGCCTGCTCTGACCCATTATGATGGGGTCGATTACGTGCCGGCTAAACATTGGACTGTGCTCTTTGGCCACCATTTTGCCAGTATTTCCGGGGCCGCGCCGATAATCGGGCCTATTTTGGCTTTAAGTATCTGGGGCTGGATGCCGGCGCTTATCTGGATAATACTGGGAGTGATCTTTTTTGGCGGCATCCATGATTTCAGCGCCCTGATGGTCTCGCTGCGTTCGGAAGGCAATTCTATTGCCGATGTGGCTAAGACGACTATTTCCAAACGGGCAAAGATCGTTTTTTCGATATTTATTTGGTTTACCCTTATCCTGGTGATCGCCGTATTCGTGCATTTCTGTGCCCAGACTTTTGTTGTCGAGAAAAGGATCGTCGTGCCTACTTTTGGCTTGATCCCCATAGCGATGTTAATAGGCTTCATGCTTTATGACCTGAAATTCAATCCTATCAGCACGACAGTCTTAGGGTTAGCGCTTTTAGGCGGTTTTATAATCCTGGGCAACTTTTTAACTTTTGAGATTGTGAAATTGACTTTTAGGATCAGCGGATTCACTTTGGAGATCGGTCCTTTGCAGATTTGGGGGATCATTTTATTGATCTATGCCTTTTTCGCTTCTATCACCCCGGTGCAGATCTTATTGCAGCCCCGGGATTATCTTTGTTCATTTTTACTTTTAGGGGGAGTGGTCTTGGGGGTTGCTGGGCTTGCGGTATCGCGCCCGGTTATGCAGCTACCGGCTTTTGTAGGTTGGCAGGCTAATGGAATTTATCTCTGGCCAATGCTTTTTGTTACGGTTGCCTGCGGGGCGATATCCGGCTTCCATTCGCTGATCGCCTCAGGGACTAGCTCTAAGCAATTGGGTAACGAGAAAGATGCCCGCAAGATCGGCTACGGGGCTATGGTCATGGAAGGCATAGTCGCCCTTTTGGCCCTTTTGATCGTGGGAGGGTCTATATCTAAGATGAGCACGCTAAATCAGATAATGAAAGACGGCGGTGGACCCGTAGGTGCCTTTGGCCATGGTTTTGCCGAGGTGACAAAGCCTTTCTTGGGCAAATATGGCGGTTTGGTGGCAATAACGGTCCTGAATGCTTTTATTCTGACCACTCTTGATACGGCCACGCGTATCGGCCGCTATCTGACTCAGGAACTAATAGGGATCAAGAACCGTTATATTTCCACTATAATAGTAGTCGTTGCCGGAGGCGCTTTGGCTTTGAGCGGAAAATGGAGTGCGATATGGCCGATGTTCGGTTCTGCCAATCAGCTGGTAGCGGCTCTTTCCTTGATCGTAGTCACCGCCTGGTTTCTTATCCATGGCAAGAGTGTCAAGTTTACGCTTGTACCAGCTTTGTTCATGCTGATAACTACCATAGGGGCATTGGTCTATCAGCTGATCAAGTTTTTTAAAAGCGGAGATTGGTTTTTGGTGAGCATAACCATTATTTTGTTAGGATTGGCATTTTATATGCTTTTAGAGATAGATCTGATCTTATTTAGGGCAATAAAGCACAGAAAGGAACAAAGGATGAGACAAGGCTATGTCAAAATCTAATATTATTGTACAGAAATACGGTGGCTCTTCGGTGGCCAATCCCAAGAGGATCGCTGCGGTAGCCAAGCGCATCGTCGGTTATCACAAAAAAGGACATGATGTCGTGGTGGTCGTTTCCGCTTTGGGCGACACAACCGATGAATTGCTGAAGTTGGTCCGTAAGATCACGCGTACGCCTTCGGAGAGAGAAATAGATATGCTTATTTCAACGGGAGAACAGATTTCTGTAGCCCTTTTAGCCATGGCCATCCATAGGTTAGGATACGAGGCCAAGTCTTTTACCGGGGCCCAGGTAGGCATTATCACTGATTCTACCCATACCAAGGCCAGGATAATTAAAATCAACACTTCTACTATAAAGAGACAGCTGGCCCAGAAAAACATAGCCATCGTCGCCGGTTTTCAAGGCGTAGATGTGTCTAAGGAGATTACTACTTTAGGCCGCGGAGGAAGTGATCTTACCGCGGTAGCTTTAGCCAAGGCCCTTAAAGCCCGCTCCTGCGAAATCTATACTGATGTAGAGGGTATCTATACCGCTGATCCGCGCATTGAGCCCAAGGCGCGTAAATTGGACAATGTCTGCTATGACGAGATGTTGGAGATGGCCTCTTTAGGCGCGCAAGTCCTGCAGACGCGTTGTGTGGAACTGGCAAAAAGGTTTAATATTCCTATAGTCGTAAAATCGAGCTTTACCAATAAAGGAGGCACAATGATTTCCCCTGAAGTCAAGGCAATGGAAAAGGTCGTAGTCAGGGCAGTAACGCTTAATAAGAATGAAGTAAAGATTACTATGCGTGACCTTCCTGACCGGCCTGGCGTAGCGGCAAAGATCTTTCAGGAGATCGCTGACCAAGGAATCAATGTGGATATGATCGTGCAAAACATCAGCCGTACAGGATATACCGACCTTTCCTTTACGGCGGCCAAAGACAACCTCTCCAAGACGTTACGAGTGGGTAGGGCGGTGAGCGCGGAGATCGGCGGAGGAGACGTCATCGCCGATAAGGATGTTGCCAGGCTCTCTATAGTGGGAGTAGGGATGAAATCCCATTCCGGAATTGCCGCGGGAATGTTCGAGGCGCTGGCCGATAATAAGATCAATATCGAGATGATCTCTACTTCTGAGATAAGCATTTCCTGTGTGATAAAGAAAAAATATGCCGTAAGGGCAGTACGGGCCCTGCACAAAAAATTTAAATTGGATAAGGTATAAAGGGAGTGAAAATAATGCGCAAAGTCGAATTGTATGATACGACTTTAAGAGACGGTGCCCAGTCTGAGGGGATCTCCTATTCAGTACAAGATAAACTGAAGATCGCCCATAAGTTGGACGATCTGGGTATCCATTATATTGAAGGGGGTTGGCCTGGTTCTAACCCTAAGGACATGGAGTTTTTTAGGCTGATCAGGCGTAAGCGTCTAAAGCAGGCCAAGATCTGTGCCTTTGGTTCCACTACCAGAGCCCGTCTCAGTCCGGCAAAAGACAAAAACATCCAGTCCCTCTTGAAAGCGAATACTGAGGTAGTGACCATTTTCGGTAAGAGTTGGGATCTGCATGTAAAATATGTATTGAAGACCTCGCTCGATGAAAACCTTAATATGATCTTTTCTTCAATCAACTATCTTAAAAAAAGAAAACGCAAAGTCATCTATGATGCCGAGCATTTTTTCAACGGGGCCCTGGATAATTTTGACTACGCGATGAATACGCTTATTGCCGCGGCCGAGGCAGGTGCGGATATACTGGTACTCTGCGACACAAATGGAGGGATGATAACTTCCAGTGTAGTCGATATCATCAGAGATGTGCGCACAAGATTGAGCGTGCCTTTGGGCATCCACGCCCATAATGATTCAGGCATGGCCGTGGCCAACAGTATTGCTGCGGTAGAAGAGGGTTGCAGCCACCTGCAAGGGACGATGAACGGATACGGGGAACGCTGTGGCAACGCTGACCTCACAGTGAGTATCGCTAATCTCAAGCTTAAGTTGGGCATGGAGTGTATTTCTAAAGCAAATCTGGAAAAATTGACAGAGACTTCCCATTATGTGGCCGAACTGAGCAATATGCGCCATAACAATAATCACCCCTATGTGGGAGAAAGCGCTTTTGCCCATAAGGCCGGGGTGCATATCAATGCCATGGTCAAACACCCGCTTACTTACGAACATGTCAGACCGGAGCTTGTGGGAAACGCGAGAAGATTCCTTTTATCTGAGCTATCGGGCAGGACTTTGATTATGTTAAAGGCCAAACAGCTGAAGTTGGGTTTTAAAAAAGACGCAGTCCACACTAAAAAAATACTTAAGCTCCTGCAGGATATGGAACATCAGGGCTATCAGTTTGAGGCCGCGGAAGGTTCTTTTGATCTGATGATAAAAAAGGCTTTTAAGAAATACGAGCGCTTTTTCGACTTGCAGGGTTTCCGCGTGATCATCGAGAAGAACGAGCAAGGCGAAGTCGTCTCTGAAGCGGCAATCAAGTTAAAAGTCGATAATATTGATAAATATACCGTTGCCGAAGGCGACGGCCCGGTCAATGCTTTAGACAGCGCTATAAGAAAGGCGCTTTTGGAATTTTATCCGGCCTTGGCCAAGATGCACCTTACCGATTTCAAGGTCCGCGTATTGGATGAGAAAGCGGGCACAGCCGCCAAGGTGCGTGTCTTGATCCAATCGCAGGACGCCAAGGATTCCTGGGGCACTGTAGGTGTTTCGGAAAACATAATCGAAGCTTCCTGGCAGGCCTTGATAGATTCCATTGAGTATAAACTGATAAAGGATAAGAGGTAATTTTTTTGCTTTAGGATTTTGGCATCGCAGATTGGTTTAATTGGGACCAGGTCCCTTGGTGGTTTAAACACTGCGGGGCCAGGTCCTCAATGCAGAGCTTGATAAGGAGCAGATATGACGGAGATTCCCTCTAAATACAATCCGCAGGAGTGTGAGGATAAGTGGTATTCATTTTGGGAAGAGCACAACTTTTTCCATGCTGAGGTCGATTCCAGGAGAAAGCCCTATTGCATAGTGATCCCTCCGCCTAATGTAACAGGCATCTTGCATATGGGCCATGCCCTCAATAATACCATCCAGGATATACTTATCCGCTTTCGGCGCATGCAGGGATATTCTACTTTATGGATGCCGGGCACCGACCATGCCGGAATAGCCACTCAGAATGTGGTGGAAAAAGAGATCGCTCAGGAGGGCTTAGGCCGACAGGATTTAGGCAGAGAGGAATTCTTAGAAAAGGTATGGCTGTGGAAGGAAAAGTACGGTTCTACCATCATCAACCAGCTGAAAAAATTAGGCTGTTCCTGTGATTGGGAAAGGACCCGTTTTACTATGGACGATGGGTACAGTGTGGCAGTGAGCGAGGTGTTTATCGAGCTGGCCAAGAAAAACTTGATCTATAAGGCAAATTATATCATCAATTGGTGCCCGCGTTGCCAAACAGCTCTATCCGATGAAGAATCGCAGCATAAAGACGTAAAAGGTTTTTTGTATTATTTACGATATCCTTTAAAGGGCGAGGAAAATAAATATGTTACTGTGGCCACTACCAGGCCGGAGACGATGCTTGGTGATACAGCGGTAGCCGTCAACCCCAAGGATAAACGCTATAATAAATTGATCGGTCGCTCTGTTATCCTTCCTTTGGTAGAGGAGGAGATCCCCATCATCGCTGATAGCGCTATCGACCCCAAGTTTGGTACGGGTATAGTAAAAGTCACTCCCGCGCACGATCCCAATGACTTTGAGATAGCTATACGCCATAAGCTTCCGGCCAAAATAGTGATGAACGATGATGCTACGATGAACAAAAACGCACCCCTGGATTATCAGGATATGGATAGATTCGAAGCCCGCGAGGCGATCATCGAAGACCTAAAAGAAAGAGGGCTGGTGCAAAAAATCGTTGATTATGAACACTCCGTAGGCCATTGTTACCGTTGTCATACCATGGTTGAGCCTTATCTGTCCGAACAATGGTTTGTGGATATGAAAAGATTAGGCCTGGCGGCCGAAGAGGTGGTCAAGAAAAACAAGATAAAGTTTCATCCGCCACGCTGGAAGAAAGTCTATCTTAACTGGATGAGGGACTTGCGGGGCTGGTGTATCAGCCGTCAGATCTGGTGGGGACACCGCATACCGGCCTGGTATTGCGAAGATTGCAAGACCGCCTACGACAAGATGCGCAAAAGTGAAGTCATTGCTTCGGAGAGGATCAACCTGGCCGATGCCGGAATCGTGATTTCCCAGGAAAACCCTAAATTCTGTACCAAATGCGGTGGTTCCAATATGAAGCAGGACGAGGATGTCTTGGATACCTGGTTTTCCTCTTGGCTTTGGCCTTTTGCCACTTTTGGTTGGCCTGTATTGGGAAAGAAGGAGGAAGAAGAGCTCAACTACTTTTATCCCACACAGGTCTTGGTCACCGCCCAGGAGATAATCTTTTTCTGGGTAGCTAGAATGATCATGGCCGGGATGTATTTTATGAAGGAGATACCGTTTAGCGATGTATACATACATGGTACGGTAAGGGATATCACCGGTACCAAGATGTCCAAATCCCTGGGCAACATCATCGATCCTCTGGATATTATAGACCAGTATGGCTGTGACGCGTTGCGCTTCAGTATAATCTCGCTTGTAGCCACCGGTCAGGATGTGTTCTTATCCAAAGAAAAGTTCGGTTCAGGACGCAACTTTGCCAATAAGATCTGGAACGCCTCACGTTATATTTTAAGCAACTTAGACCAAGGTAGAGTTAGTCCCAGCCTAGAAAGCTTTGCCCGAGAGGTAAAAGACTTGAAGGAAAGATGGATCATCAGCCGTTACTATCAGACTTTGGACGCGGCTACCAGGGCTTTAGAGAATTTCCGGTTTAACGATGCAGCAAGGATCATATATGAGTTTTTCTGGCATGAATTCTGTGACTGGTATATCGAATTGGCCAAATCGACTATTGACACTAAAGAAACGCAAGTAGTATTACACCAGATCTTGGAAAAGACCTTACGTATCTTGCATCCCATCATGCCTTATATTACTGAAGACATATGGCAGCGCATCCCCCACCAGGGTAAATCGATTATGGCCACGATCTGGCCGGAGATGCAGAAAAAACTTGTTGATAAAAAGGCCGACAACCAGATGAAGACTATAATCGCTTGTATCGGGGCGATAAGGAATATCCGCTCAGTTTGGCAGATCGAACAATCCAAAGAGATCAATGTCAAGATCAGGGTGGCACAAAAATCTCTGGAGAACTCACTGGCTCCCCAAGCCTCTTATATCCAGAGGCTGGCAAAGGTAGGGACCATAGAGGTGAAGAAGGCTTTTAAAAGGCCGAAATTATCAGCCGTGGCGGTATTGCCGGATATAGAGATATTTGTGCCTTTAGAAGGGATCATCGACGTTAAAAAGGAAGCCACTCGCCTAAAGCAAAAGATAAAAGAGCTGGAGAGTCTGCTCAAAAACACAGAAGCCAGGCTGAAAAATAAGCAATTCTTAAAAAAGGCGCCTGTTGAAGTAGTCGCCCAGACAAAAGAGAAGAAAAAAGAATATAAAGATTCTATAAAGAAGCTGAAAGACAGCCTCAAAGGCTTCTAACTTAAGACCGGTTCTTTAGCCAATCAAAAAAAGTATTCCCTTAAGGTATAAGCAATGAAAAATCTAGATCAGGAAGAGATCTTACATATAGTCAAGGCCGCCTTGAAAGAAGACATCGGCTCCTGCGACATTACGACTAAACTGACGGTCCCTTCGATGAAGAAGACTCAAGCCACTATAGTGGCCAAAGAGGAAGGCGTTGTATGTGGTCTTGATGTAGCCAGGCTGGTCTTTAAAAAGGTGGATAAGAATCTGCGTTTTCGGATCCAAAAACAAGATGGAGATAAGATCAAGGCGAATACGGCTTTTGTCCATTTAGAAGGAGCCGCGGGGAGTATTTTGAGCGCGGAAAGAGTAGCTTTGAATTTTTTGAGCCACTTAAGCGGTATCGCCACTTTGACCGCAAAATATGTAGAGCGCGTCAGAGGATATGATGTAAAGATCATGGATACACGAAAGACCACCCCAGGCTTAAGGACTTTAGAGAAATACGCGGTGCGTTGTGGAGGAGGCTCTAACCATCGCATGGGGTTATGGGACCAGGTCTTGATTAAGGATAACCATCTTTCAGCTTTCAGCTATCAGCTTTCAGCTATCAGCCTGAAAGATATAATTAGAAAGATTAAAAAGAAGAGGCCTAAAGGAATGAAAATAGAAATTGAGGTGAAAAACCTCCGAGAATTTAAAGAAACACTTTTAACAAAAGTGGATATTATAATGTTAGATAATTTTGACATTAAAGATATAAAAAAGGCAGTGCAAATAAGAAACCAGATACCAGATACTAGATGCAGAGCAGTGAAGCTTGAGGCATCTGGCGGAGTAAGCTTGGACAATGTCCGTGAGATTGCCGCAACTGGCGTAGAGAGGATTTCAGTAGGAGAATTGACCCATTCGGTCAAGGCATTAGATATCGCTTTAAATTGTGAATAAATTTAAACTTGTCAGTGATTTTAAGCCTTGCGGAGACCAGCCCCAGGCAATTGAAGAATTAAGCCGGGGGTTGCGAGAAAACAAGTCTAATCAGACCCTCTTAGGCGTTACCGGTTCTGGCAAGACCTTTACCTTAGCCAATGTCATCGCCAACATCAATCTGCCTACCTTGGTGATTTCCCACAATAAGACCCTTGCCGCCCAGCTATATAGCGAATTCAGAGAGTTTTTCCCCCATAATGCCGTAGAATATTTTGTCAGCTATTATGATTACTACCAACCTGAAGCCTATATCCCCCAGACAGACACTTATATAGAGAAAGACGCTTCCATCAATGACGAGTTAGACCGCCTGCGGCTTTCGGCGACCAGCTCTTTAATGAGCAGGTCCGATGTGATCATTGTGGCCAGTGTCTCCTGTATTTATAACCTCGGCTCGCCCCAGGACTATGAAGATATGTTATTGCGCATAGAAAAAGGAACGCAAATACCGCGCGACGAGCTCATCAGGCGCTTTGTCGATGTGCAATATGAAAGGAATGACGTCGCTTTTGAGCGCGGTAAGTTTAGAGTGCGCGGTGATGTGATCGATATATTCCCGGCCTATCGACAGACAGCTTTTAGAATAGAACAGTTTGGCAATACGATCGAGAAGATCCATGAGATAGACCCTTTAACAGGTAAATCTATCAATGCAGTGGATAAGTTCGCTCTTTATCCGGCCAAACATTTCGTGACCACGCAGGAGCGTATCGAGAAGGCGATAGGCTCGATCGAGAAGGAATTAGAGGAACACCTGGCCAAATTACGCAAGGAAAATAAGTTATTGGAAGCCCAACGCTTGGAGTCGCGTACGCATTATGATATAGAGATGCTCCAGGAATTGGGTTATTGTCATGGTATAGAAAACTATTCCCGCCATTTAAGCGGCAGGCCCCCCGATTCAAGGCCCTACTGCCTGATCGATTATTTTCCCCAAAGCTTCCTCGTCATCATAGACGAATCCCATGTAACGGTACCCCAAATACGCGGTATGTACAACGGAGACCGCTCGCGAAAAGAGACATTGGTAAAATACGGCTTTCGCCTGCCTTCGGCCCTGGATAACCGTCCTTTACGGTTTGATGAGTTCGAAAAGTTAGCAAAACAAGTCATCTTTGTCTCAGCTACTCCCGAAGAGTATGAATTGTCCAAAAGCGGAGAGGCGGTAGAGCAGGTGATCCGGCCTACGGGGCTCATCGATCCGGAGATAATGGTAAGACCATTAACCAATCAGGTCGATGACTTGATCGGGCTGGTCAAAGAAAGGGCTAAACGCAAAGAGCGCGTTTTGGTGACTACGCTTACCAAGCGCATGGCCGAGGATTTGGCGACATATTTGAAAGAAGTCGACCTGCAGGTCAAATATTTACATTCAGAGATCGATGCCATTGAGAGAGTGAAGATTTTGCGCGACCTGAGGATGCGTAAATTCGATTGTCTGGTAGGAGTGAATCTCTTGCGTGAAGGCCTCGATTTACCCGAGGTGTCCTTGGTGGCTGTCTTGGACGCGGATAAGGAGGGATTTTTGCGTTCGGCCACATCTTTGATCCAGGTAGCCGGCCGCGCGGCCAGAAATATAAACGGCCAGGTTGTGCTTTACGCCGACAATATTACCGGTTCGATGAAAAAGGCGATCGATGAAACCGGAAGAAGGAGGAAGATCCAGCTTGAGTTCAACCGCAAGAATAATATCACTCCCCGCACGATCAAAAAAGCCATTAGAGAGGGCATTGAGTCTATACAACAGGCAGAAGAGTTTGTGATCGAGCGCACCGGCCAGAAAGACAAGCAATACGACATCGAAGTCGCCATAGCCCAATTGCAGGAGCAGATGCATGTCTACGCGCGTAATCTGGAATTCGAAAGGGCAGCTGTAATACGTGATGAAATATCAAAGTTGAAGAAGAATTTAAATGGATGAAAAGATACTAGAGATCCTGCGCGCCCGCAGAGAAAGTTTTGTTACTGCTGAAGAAATAGGCGCTAGGGCCGAGATGTCTAAAACGACCGTGTTTCGGCATATACATAAGCTGCGCGAGGAAGGCTATGACATCCAATCCCAGCCCCATGGCGGATATAGGCTGGTGAACATCCCGGATAGGCTTTCGGCTCAAGAGCTCGGTTGGCGCCTGCACACTAAGACGATCGCTAAAAAGATACTCGCTTACGATGTAGTTGATTCTACCAATGCCGTAGCCTTTGCTTTGGCCCAGAGGGGTGCTAGCGAGCATACAGCGGTATTTGCCGAAGGGCAGAAAAAAGGAAGGGGCCGGCTGGGAAGACAGTGGGTCTCTCCAAAGTCAAAAGGTATCTACTGTTCCTTGATCCTGCGGCCAAAGATAAGTCCCGACCAAGCGGCGATCGTAACTTTGATGGCGGCAGTCAGCTGCGCCCAAGCCATAAGAAAGATGTGCGGGCTGAATGCGTTGATAAGATGGCCCAATGATATCTTAGTAAATGATAAAAAGGTATGCGGTATCCTTACCCAGATGTATGTACGCGACAATTCGCTTGAATTTATAATTTTGGGTATAGGGATAAATGTCAATACCGGCACCAGCAAGCTGCCCCGAGAAGCTAGTTCTCTGCGTGAGGAATGCCGGGATAAAAGCCCGATCTGCCGTATTCAGCTGTCTCAGGAGCTCTTGCGCCATCTGGACAAGGAATATGCTTATTTAGTGCATAAGGGCCCTGAGCATATAATCGAATGTTGGAGCGATTTTTCCGCACTCTCCGGAAAAAGGGTGAAAGTCTATCTGGCCAATAAATCAGTAGAAGGCCAGGCTTTGGGCATAGATAAAAAGGGCGCCTTGATCGTGCGCCAGGACAACGGGTTTAGACAACACTTTCTGGCGGCGGATGCTATAAAGGTGCGATAGAAAGGAGAGAAGTATGCTTAAAAGATACCAGGTGCTTTTGGAACATTGGATGGCAGACCATGTAAAGGATATGGCGGAACGATACGACATGAGTTTTTCGGAGATGCTCAGGTGTGTTTTATCTATCAAGATAATCGAGCTTGTGGAGATCAACTGTCCTAAGTATAAGTCGAATGTCAACAAAAAGAACCTAGAAAACAGCGTGAAGTTGGGCAATCTAGATAAGATGGACAGGGAAAAGTTCCACCGGGCGCTTTCCAAAGTCTATTTTGAGACACAGAAGGCCATAGAGTACTTCTACGAACAGGAGTGCAAAAAGGCGAAGAAAGAAAAAGCATGACCAAGGCCAATAAGATAATAAAACTTATCTTACTGTTAAGTAGCATGCTTTTTATAATATCTGTGTTTCAAAAAGGCAGGCTTCCTGATAAAAAAGATATTCTGCCACAATTGTACCAGGTGCCGGTCATCGCCAAGACTTATGAGGAGCCTTTTGAAGTAGAAAGAAAAGGCCTCACCTATAGCATCAAGCCGCTGCACAGCTACCGACTTTACGGCCTGCTCGTCGCTTACCATAACAATGTAAGATTTATTGATTACTATCACAGGCAGTGGGGTGATTTTTTGAACATCAAGGATATTTGTGTCATTTGGGGAGATAACCTTAAAGATCTGGATTATAAAAAGGTAAGGTTTAAGACCGGCAGTTTTACCTGGGAAGCCCACGCCAGCTGTGATGTCTGGCGCAATTTTAAATCCCACTGTTTGTCCTACAATCATCTCTTGGTGGGTAACGAGAAAGTGGCTGTTATGGTGAAAAAGGCAAAAAGGGGAGATCAGATATACATGCAGGGATATTTGGCGGAATATTCACATAGCGGGGGTGAATTTTCGCGCCAGAGCAGTACCAGTCTCTACGACAAAGGTCTTAAATCTTGTGAGACAGTCTATGTAACTGATTTTAGGATCCTTAAGTCAGAAGAAGATATCTGGTTAAAAGTGTATAATGTAGCGAAATATTCCATTATCGGTTGTCTGATTTGCTCGGTGATAATTTGGTTTAAAACCCCGGTAAACATATATAAAGCTTAAAAAACGGCAGGTTTTGATGGCTGGTGAAGAAAAATATATGTCAGGGAACAGCGAAAATACCCGGATAAATAAAGCAAGGTTATGGCTATCCGTAGCCCTGATCGTTATTACCGGTTTTGCGGTCTACACAAACTCTCTCAACAATGGATTTATCTGGGACGATAGAAATCTCATCAGGGATAACGCGCATCTAAGGAGCTGGTCTAATATCCCGGATGTCTTCAGCAAAAACATAGGGGAAGGCGCGGCCACAAAGTACGCTTTTTATCGGCCGCTGCAGACATTTAGCTATATGTTAGACTATTCGCTCTGGGGGCTAGACGTCAGGGGGTATCATCTAACCAATATTGTCCTGCATATCTTGGTAGCTTTATCCATATTTTGGCTGGTGAATATCCTTTATGATAATTGCTTGCTTTCTTTGCTGGTGAGCTTGTTTTTTGTAGCTCACCCCATCCATACCGAAGCCGTCACGTATATCTCAGGCAGGTCAGATCCCTTGGCCGCCTTTTTCTTGATATCCTGCCTTATCTTCTACATAAAATGCCTATATACCGGTGAGGCACCTTTCTATGTATTAATGTCGCTTGGTTATATATTCGCTTTGCTTAGCCGGGAGATCAGCCTTGTCTTTCCTCTTATTTTACTGTTATATCATTATACTTTCAGGAAAAAAGTGCGCATAGGTCAGTTTCTGATCATACTTATCATAGCCATCAGCTATATTATATTGAGGTTTACTGCTTTAAGGCCCATATTATCCAATAAAGCGCCTGTAGAGAGTTCTATTTTACAAAGGATACCCGGCTTCTTTGTGGCCTTAGCCAATTATCTGAGACTCCTATTTTTGCCTTTGGGGCTGCATATGGAATATGGCAAAAAGGTATTTTTGATGGCTGAACCGGCGGCCATTGTCGGCCTTTTCATATTTATAGCCTTGATAACCTTGGTCATCAAACAGAGAAAAGGGCGCGGCCTGGTCTTTTTCTCTATTTCATGGTTTTTGGTAGCGCTATTGCCCAACTCAAACATTTACCCCTTGAATGCCTATATGGCAGAGCATTGGTTATATCTGCCTTCTATAGGATTTTTTCTTATATTTAGTTTTGGTCTAGTCTCTGCCTATAAAAAAATTAATTTAAGAATGTCTGCAGCAGTCTTGGCAATTTTGCTCTTGGCTCTTTATGGCTGGCTTACCGTCAAACAGAACACCTATTGGAGAGAACCAATTGCTTTTTACCAAAGGTTGCTTGAATTCGACCCCACCGCGCAAAGGGTATACAATGAAATAGGTCTGACGTATTGGGCTCGGAAGGAAAATGAAAAGGCCATACCATATTTAAAGAAAGCGATAGAGTTAAAACCGGATTATTACAAGGCCTACAATAATCTTGCTATTGCCTATGTGCGCATTGGCAAGAACGAGGAAGCAATAGAGTATCTGGAGAAGGCGATAGAGATAGAGCCAAAGTATGCCAAGGCGTATAATACTCTAGGTACTATATATCTTCGCACGCAAAAGTTTACCCAGGCTATTTCTGCGTATAAGAAGGCAATAGAGTTCGCTCCGGGCTTAGTAGAAGCATATAACAACTTGGGCCTGGCATACCAGAAGACGAACAAGCGCAAAGAGGCGATATCCTGGCATGAAAAAGCGATAGAGCTAAAACCGGATTACGCCAACGCTTATAGAAACCTCGCTGATGCATACGCAAGCCTTGGCCAAAACACGCAGGCCATAGCCTCATATAAAAGGGCCATAGAGCTAGAACCTACAAACGGTTCCGTCTTTAATAACCTGGCCTTGGTCTATTTTAAACAAAAGCAGTATCGCCTGGCTATCCAATATTGCGATAAGGCAAAGGAATTGGGCGTGATCAATTTTAATCTTTTGAGGGCCCTTGAGAAATATAGAAAGAAACCTTGAGAATGCCAACTGAGAGCAAAAGAGAAATATGGCTTTCCCTGATACTGATCATCACCTTAGGGTTTGTGGTCTACGCAAATTCGCTGGACGGTGAATTTATCTGGGACGACGAATATTTGATAATAGGCAATCCCCATATTAAAACTCTATCCGGTATCACCGATGTTTTCACAAAAGACATCGGCGCGGGCGCCGGGCATCAGTTCAATTTTTATCGGCCCTTACAGATGTTGACCTATATGATAGACAATGCTTTATGGGGTTTGAATACTTTGGGCTACCATTTAAGCAGTGTTATTTTGCATGTTTTAGTGGCACTGTCCCTTTATTGGCTGGTATTGATACTTTTTAAAGACAGCGTTTTATCGCTTTTGACCAGCATACTCTTTGTAGTCCACCCTGTGCATACAGAAGCTGTATCATACATTTCAGGCAGGTCCGATCCCTTATCTTTGTGCTTTTTATTGCTTTGCTTTGTATTTTATATCAAAAACCTGGATAGACCAAATTTTTGTTTCTACCTTGCGATGATTGCTGCCTTTATCTGCGCGGTTTTGTCAAAGGAAAATGCCTTGATCTTACCGATTTTAGTATTACTATATCATTATTCGTTTAAACGCAGGCTCATACTTAAGCAGTTTTTGCCCCTCTTACTTCTGACGTGTTTCTATTCGCTGCTGAGGATGACAGTGTTTGACTTACGCGTACCAGGAAATATCCCTATCAGTTCATTGGCACAGAGGTTGCCGGGAGCCTTTGTGGCCATAATGCAGTATGCCAGGATCTTGATTTTTCCCTTTGACCTGCATATGGAATATGGAAATAAGTTTTTCGCCTTCACAGACTCTAAGGCGCTGGTAGGGATGTTAATAGTCTTATCTTGCTTAACCTATGTCTTGGCCAATAGGCATAAAAGGGGATTGATTTTCTTTGGGCTGCTTTGGTTCTTTATAGCCCTTTTGCCCGTATCTAACTTATTTCCCATCAATGCCTATATGGCCGAGCACTGGCTTTATCTTCCTTCAATAGGTATCTTCTTGATCGCCGCCCGTGGCTTGAAAAATATTTATGACAAAGGCCTCAAGGATGTCTTTATAGTAGTTTTAGCGGGGGTATTGATATTTTATTCTACTTTGACGATCATGCAAAATAGATATTGGCAGAGCCAGATCAATTTCTATCAGCGCACTTTGCACTTTTCTCCGCGTAGTATCAGGATGCACAATGGACTGGGGTTTGCCTATTACCGTGCCGGCAGGCAGCAGGAGGCCATAGCCGCTTTTAAATGGGCGACAAAAGTATTCCCTAAAGAAGCCCTTCTGTATAATAATCTGGGTGCTGTTTATTATTCTCTGGGGAAGGCCGAGCCGGCGATGTCGATGTTTTATAAAGCGGTAGAGTTAGACCCCGGCTATGCCGAGGCATATAGCAATCTGGCCTTGGTCTATTTTAAGGATAAGAACTATAAATTGGCGATCGAAAATTGCGATAAGGCCAAGGAGGCCGGTCTCATAAACCAAGAGCTTATTGATAAGCTAAAAGAATATAGATAGAGGCGATAATGGACCCGCAACAGAAAAAATTTATCCTGGATAACTTAAATAGGAAATCCGCCCAAGAGATAGCCAGGGAGTTGGGCTTAAAAGAGAGGAAGATAAGGAAGGTCTTGCAAAAAGCCAGAGAAGAACAAAAAAAACAAACGGCAGCCAAAAAAGAAAGGGTCTCTCTGGGCCAGAAAAAGATATGGCTTTCGATAATCCTGATCGCCTTTTTTGGCTTTGTCTTTTATAGCAATGCGCTGACGGGTGAGTTTATCTGGGATGACAGAAATCTGGTGATAGACAACGGCTTTATAAGGAGTTGGGATAATTTTCCTTACGCTTTTAGCGCCAGCATCGGCGCTGGGGCGGGCTCGCAATATAGTTTCTATCGCCCCATGCAGACACTTACCTATATCCTTGATTATTCTCTCTGGCAGCTGGATGAAAGAGGCTACCATTTAAGCAATATCATCTTTCACATCCTGGCGGCCTTGGTGCTCTTTTGGCTGATAAATATCCTTTATGACAATTGGCTGTTTTCACTATCCGCGAGTTTGCTTTTTGTGGTCCATCCTATACACACCGAAGCCGTGGCCTATATCTCAGGCAGGGCCGATCCTTTAGCAGCGATTTTTATGCTGCTTTGTCTTATTTTCTATATCAAGTCCTTGGATTCACCAAAGCCCGGGTTCTATATCTTGATGCTGGCGGCTTATGCATGCGCCATTTTATCCCGGGAAAACAGCCTGATCCTGCCGCTTCTTTTGCTTTTATATCACTTTGGTTTTAGAAAGAAATTGGCTTTAAGCCGTTTCTTGCCGATATTGACTTTGGCCATTTTCTATATCATCTTAAGATTTACAGTCTTGAGATTTCTCTTTGCCCATCTTACCTACACCACTAGCCTCCCGCAGAGGCTGCCCGGATTTTTTATTGCACTCACCAACTATCTGAGATTATTATTCTTGCCTGTCAATCTACATATGGAATATGGCAATGATATTTTTGCGATGACACACCCCAAGGCGATCCTGGGGTTATTGATATTTTTAGCCTTATTGTTCTATGTTTTTAAAAGAAGGAAAGAACATAATCTAGCTTTATTTGGGATCCTCTGGTTTCTGATAGCGCTTTTGCCAGTATCCAACCTTTATCCCATTAACGCCTATATGTCAGAGCATTGGTTATATCTGCCTTCTATAGGATTTTTCCTGATAGTAGCCCATGGTTTTGCAGCTTTTTATAAAAAGAGTCCCAAGATGGTCTATCTTGTCCTGGGCCTGGTTTTGCTGATCTTTTACGGTGTATTGACGTTTAATCAGAATAAATACTGGCAGAAGCCTTTGCCTTTATATGAGAGATTGCTCAAATATAACCCTGATGCTGAGCGGGTATACAATGAGGTAGGCATTACTTACGGACTTATGGAAGAATACAAAAAGGCTATACCTTATTTTGAAAAGGCTCTCAAGCTTAATCCCGCTTACGACAAGGCATATAATAACCTGGCCACCTCTTATATTAAAGTGGACAGAGACGAAGAGGCAGTCGCCCTTTTGGAGAAGGCGATAAAATTGAATCCGCAGTATGCCAAGGCATATAATACGTTGGCTATAGCCTATTTTGATCTAGGCAGGTACGAAGATGCCGTAAAGGCCGGCAAGAAAGCCATAGCCTTAAGCCCTGCTTTGACCGAAGCCCATAATAACGTGGGGCTTGCCTATCAGGCCTGGGGAAAAAACGAAGAGGCCATACCTTATTTGGAGAAGGCGATAAGGCTCAGGCCAGATGATGCCGGCGCCTACAACAACCTTGGCAGTGCTTATGGGGGAGCGGGCCGGGACGATAAAGCGATAGAGGCCTTCAAAAAGGCCATAGAACTGAAACCAGACTACGCCGGAGCATACAATAACCTATCGCTAACTTATTTTAAACTAAAAAAATACCCATTGGCTGTACAATATTGTGATAAGGCCAAGGAGCTTGGTTTTGTCAATCCCCGGTTATTAAAGCTCCTTGAATCCTACAGATAAAAGGATATGAAATATAAGCAGATAATCATAAGTTTTGTGTTAATAGCCCTCTTAGGGGTAGTCGCCTACGGCAATTCGCTAAAGGGTGAATTCCTCTGGGACGATAACTTTTTGATCAAGGAGAATAAGTATATAAAAGATTGGTCATACTGGCCCAAGGCCTTTACGGAGAATATCGAGGCGGGAGCAAGGAAAGAGACTAGCTTTTACAGGCCCTTGCAGGTGTTTAGCTATATGCTCGACTATTCGTTTTGGACTCTGGATTCCCGAGGCTATCACCTGACTAATCTTATTTTACACCTGTTGGCAGCCTTGATGGTCTTTTGGTTCATAAATCTGCTCTATGATGATTGGTTCGTCTCTTTGCTGAGCGGTGTTTTATTTGTGGTCCATCCCATACATAGTGAGGCCGTAGCCTATATCTCCGGTAGATCAGACTCATTGGCTGCGATCTTTCTGCTACTTACTTTTATCTTCTATATCAGATATGGCAAGCTAAGAAATAC
The DNA here is from genome assembly GCA_016939375.1 of Candidatus Omnitrophota bacterium. Lineage (GTDB taxonomy): Bacteria > Omnitrophota > Gorgyraeia > JAFGHF01 > JAFGHF01 > JAFGHF01. The sequence continues at coordinate 20,600 of JAFGHF010000018.1, forward strand.
CTTATCATATCTTTTGATGCTTTGTGCCTATATCTTGGCCCTTTTATCCCGGGAAAGCAGCATTATTTTGCCGGTGCTTTTGCTCATCTACCACTATTGTTTTAAAAAGAAGATAGACCTAAATACGTTTGTGTCTTTATCGGCCTTAGCGTTTGCCTATATGGTCTTAAGACTTACCTTATTTAGAGGATTTTTGTCTCATCTTACTTGCTCCACTACTCTGCTGCAAAGAATCCCCGGTTTCTTAAAGGCGATAGCTGCTTATTTTAGGCTCCTTATTGTGCCTTTCGACCTGCACATGGAATATGTCAATGAGCTTTTTAGCTTTAGAGACGTGCAGGTACTCATCGGACTTTTTTTACTTTGTGCTTTTATATATTTCGCCATAAAGTTAAGACAAAAAGACAGTTTGGTTTCTTTTTCTATATTGTGGTTTTTTGCGGCACTGATACCGTATTCCAGCCTTTATCCCATCAATGCCTATATGGCCGAGCACTGGTTGTATTTCCCTTCCATAGGGTTTTTTATCATCCTGGCCAGGGCCTTGAGCCTGCTCTACCGCAATCAGCGGCTGCGCGTTTTAGCGGCTATACTTTTTATGGCCCTTTTGCTTTCCAATATCTGTCTGAGTATCAGACAAAATGAATACTGGTCGGAAGCGATACTTTTTTACGTAAGGACATTGAAATATGCCCCCAATAGCTGGAGGACATATTATAACCTCGGCAATACTTATAGGGATATAAACGAATCGGAGAAGGCCGAATCGGCATACAAAAAAGTAATATCACTCAACCCGCAGTTTGCTCAGACCTACAACAACCTGGGACTAATATATGACGAAAGAGGCAAAGACGCAGAAGCCTTTTCTTTATATAAAAAGGCGGTGGAGCTGGAGCCTGAGCTGGCCCAAGGCCATTATAACCTGGGATTGGTCTATGAGCGTTCCAAAAAGAGAAAAGAGGCTATAGCCGCATATCAAGAGGCAATAAATCTGGATCCGGAGTTTATCGAGGCATATAATAATTTGGGCAATGTATATTACTCCCTAAGGCAATATGAAAAGGCGATAGGGTTCTATAAGAAGGTAATAGAGCTAGACCCGAAGATTGCCCAGATATATTACAATCTGGGCAATGCCTACAATGCCCTCAATAGAAAAGACAAGGCCAAGGCCGCTTACAAAAAAGCCGGGGATTTAGGTTGTGATATCCCCGCGCTTATCGAGATTTTAAAAACATACGGGAAATGACGAAAAAAAATATAATATTATCCATTGTGCTTATCTCCATCTCAGGGGTTATCCTTTACTCGAACGCGCTTAAGGGGGAATTCATCTGGGATGACAGAAATCTCATCAGGGATAATTTCTATATTAGGGATCTCTCGGGTTTCTTTAGGTTTCTGACCGGGGGGATAAGTTCCGGAGCCGGTTCAGAATCGAGCTTTTACCGGCCGGTGCAGATGTTAAGCTACTTTTTAGGCCATTGTCTTTGGGGCTTAGATGTCAGGGGCTATCACCTGACTAATATTATGCTGCATATCCTGGTGGCCCTTGCGCTGTTTTGGTTCTTGGCGCTTCTTTTTGATGACTGGCTGCTTAGCTTTTTAGCCGGCGTATTGTTTATCGCCCATCCAATCCATACTGAGGCCGTGGCCTATATCTCGGGACGTGCCGATCCTTTAGCCGCACTTTTTATTCTACTTTGTTTTATCTTTTACATAAGATATGAACGCAACCAGAATAAATTGAGTTATGCACTGATATTAGTGAGCTATATTATGGCCCTTTTATCCCGGGAGAATGCGCTTATCCTGCCGCTACTTTTGATTATCTATCATATATCTTTTCAAAAAAAGATCAAAAGAATCACTTTTTTGCCGATTTCAGGGGTAGCTTTTGCCTATATCCTCTTCAGATTTACCGCCTTGAGGTTTATGCTCTCCCACCTTAGCTACAAGACTACGTTTGTACAGAGGATCCCCGGTGTTTTTATAGCCATAAGCACCTATATTAAATTATTGATCCTGCCTTTTGATCTGCATATGATATACGGTAAAGGTCCATTTAGCATTACTGATCCCCGGGCGATAGGGGGGATATTTATCGTTTTTCTTCTATTGTACCTGGCTTGGCGAAAGAGAAAAGAAGATAGGATCGTCTTTTTCTCGATATGCTGGTTTTTCATAGCGCTTATTCCTGTGTCTAATCTTTATCCCATAAACGCCTATATGGCCGAGCACTGGCTTTATCTGCCTTCTATGGGGTTTTTCTTAAGCCTGGCCTATATTTTAAGCAGTCTATATAGACTTAGGAAACTTAAGATCGTGGCGATATTCTTGAGTCTATTTTTGTTTTGTTTCTATTCTTTTCTTACGATAAGGCAAAACACATATTGGCGAGAGCCCATACCGTTCTATGAGCGGACTTTGCGTTTTTCTCCGGAATGTACTAATCTCTATGTCGATCTGGGTCTAGAATATAACGCGGCGGGGAAGACTGACCGGGCCATAGTGATACTTGAGAAGGCGATAGAGATCGACCCTAAATATACTGAAGCATATAATAGCCTGGGCTCTGTATACGATGCCGCCGGCCGGACAAAGGACGCCGAGAGGATGTTTAAAAAAGCAATAGAGATAAATCCGAATTATGCCCGGGCTTATAACAACCTGGCCATTTTTTATTTTTATAACAGAAAATACGGCTTAGCTATCAAATATGCTGACCAAGCCCAGGCACTGGGTTTTATCAATCCCGAACTTTTAGAACAACTAAAACCATACAGGAAATAATATGAATCAACAAAAACATAGTAAAGGTTTGCTTTGGCTTTCCTTGGCTTTGATTCTGATCGTGGGTTTTGCCGCCTATGCGAATTCCTTGCGGGGCAAGTTTCTTTTAGATGATGAGACTCTGATCTTAAGCAATATCTACATCAAAGATCCCAGCCATATGACCAGACTCTTTACCGGCAGTATCGATGCCGGGGCAGGGGGCAAGTCTGCCTCCTATCGGCCCCTGCAGCTTCTGACTTATATGCTGGATTATAGGCTCTGGGGCCTGGATGTAAGAGGCTATCATTTAAGCAGTGTGGTCTTGCATATCCTCACGTCCTTAAGCCTGTTTTGGTTAGTCAGCCTGCTCTTTGGCAATTGGTTTATCTCGCTTTTGGTGGGACTTCTCTTTGTGCTCCACCCTGTCCATAGCGAAGCGGTAAGTTATATATCAGGCCGGGCCGATTCTCTGGTGAGCCTTTTTATGCTATTGTGCTTTGTCTTTTATGTCAAAAGCCTTAAGAACAATAAGATATCCTTGTATGTCGTCTGTCTTTTGACTTACGCCTTGGCTCTTTTATCCAGGGAAAACGCACTGATTTTACCCCTACTTTTTCTTATCTATCACTATAGCTTTAAGGAAAAGCTAAAGGCAAAAAAGTTTTTGCCGATATTATCTCTGGCCCTACTTTATATTACCATCCGCTTTAGTCTTTTACGCTTTGCCTTGGGCAGCGTAGGAGCTCAGACTACCTTTGTCCAGAGGGTGCCCGGGTCTTTTGTGGCCTTCTTACAATATCTAAGGCTTTTGATTGCTCCTTTCGGTCTACACATGGAATACGGAAACAAGATATTCGCCTTTAGCAATCCCCAGGTACTGATCGGTATCTTAGCTTTTTTTATTTTTCTGGTATTTCTCTTTAAGATGAATAAGGCAGGCAATGTTTATTTCTTTGCCGCTAGCTGGTTTTTGGTCACACTGTTGCCTTCGGCAAACCTCTATCCGGTAAACGCCTTTATGGCCGAGCACTGGCTTTACCTGCCTTCCATCGGTTTCTTTATTATCCTGGCCCGATTATTGGACCTTCTTTGGCAGGAAAAAAGACTGAGGATTATAAGCATAATAATAGCGCTTTCGCTTTCGGCATTCTATTTCTATTCTCTGATCAGGCAAAACGAATACTGGAGGGAACCCATTTCTTTTTACGAGCGGACTCTAAAACTCAATCCTCAGAGTTCGCGTACATATCATAATCTGGCCAAGGAATACGCCACCAGAAGCAGGCAAAAAGAAGCAATAGCGCTTTTTGAAAAGGCGATAGAGCTCGACCCCGAATATGCCGAGGCCTACAGCAATCTAGGGTTTGTATATTTTAGCCTGGGTAGCAGTCCCTTGGCGATAGCCGCATATGAAAAGGCGATAGAGCTCGACCCCGAATATGCCGAGGCCTACAGCAACCTGGGGTATATCTATCATACCCTTACGGATGAAGAGATGTCCATAGCCTTATGCAGCAGGGCCATCGAGATCAATCCTTTTTTAGCCGAAGCCTATAACAACCTGGGCCTTAGCTATTATTACGCGCTGAAAGAGAAAGAAAAGGCCAAGGGGCTTTTTCAGAAGGCCCAGAGCCTCAATCCCGATATTCCTGAGCCATACTATAACCTGGCCAATTTATACAGCGATGCCGGGGAAAATGAAAAGGCGCTGGAATTCTACCAACAGGCGATAAAAGTCAGGCCTGATTATATAGAAGCGTATTATAAGCTCGGGCTTGTATATAACCAGATGGGCTTGCGTCAAAAAGCAATAGAGGCATATAAAAAGACAATACAGATAAACCCCAACCTTGAAGGGGCATATTACAACCTGGGGTTAGTTTATTATGATCTTGAGCAGATGCAGCTGGCAATAGAAGCATATAAAAAGGCAATAGAGGTAAATCCCGATTTTGCCCAGGCCTACCATAATCTGGGATTGGCTCAATTTGCTCAAGGTAAGACAAAGGACGCCATTGTCTCATATCGAAAAGCAGTGGAACTCGATCCTTACCTGGCCAAGACATATAGTAATCTGGCCCTGATCCATTACCGCCAGGGAGACTATAAGATCGCCATCGCATATTTCGACAAAGCAAGGGCTTTGGGTTTTGTGGACCCTAATCTTTTAAAGTTGCTGGAACCGCACAGAGATAAAGGTGAATAAGGAAAATAAAGACAATATATCTCAGGATAATGGAAAGAAAGCCGTTGCCGGTTCGCTTATCCTTATCGTGATATTAGGCTTTGCCGTATATGGAAATTCCCTTGGCGGAAAGTTCATCTGGGACGACGAGTTTTTGGTGCAGGAGAACATATTTATAAAAGATCTCTCGCATATAGGCAAATTTTTTGACCGGGGGATAGGCGCGGGAGCGGGGGAAAAGTATGGTTTTTACCGCCCCTTACAGATGGTAACTTATATGATAGATTATGCTTTTTGGAAGTTAGACGTCAAAGGATATCATATCGGCAGTATCATATACCATATCTTGGCGGCCTTAAGCCTATTTTGGCTGGTGCATATCCTTTTTGATGATTGGTTGATTTCCTTGTCCACAGCTTTGTTATTTGTGGTCCACCCGGTTCATACCGAGGCCGTGACCTATATATCCGGACGCTCGGATTCCCTGACCCTTCTTTTTATGCTTCTTTGCCTTGTCTTTTATCTAAAGACACTGACTTCAGGAAATATTGTTTCTTATCTTCTGGCGCTGTTGGCCTATGTGTTGGCCCTTTTATCCAGAGAAAGCGCACTTATCCTACCTTTATTCATTTTGCTCTATCACTATTGTTTTGGGAAACGCTTTAATCTGCTGAGCTTTATGCCTATCGCAGGCATTGCTTTCATATATCTTGTGGTCAGATTTACCTTTCTAAAGGAATTACAGACTTACCTCACCCATACCTCTACGCTTTGGCAGAGGCTGCCCGGGTTTTTTATAGCCATAGTAAATTATATAAGGCTTTTATTTTTGCCTTTGGGGCTGCACATGGAATACAGCAACAGGCTTTTTCCTCTGGCCAATACCAAGGCGATAATCGGGATTTTCATCTTAGGGGGCCTTTTGGTCTATGCCTATAAAAAGAGACAGAGCAACTCTCTGGTCTCATTTGGCCTATTTTGGTTTTTCTTAGGGCTAGTACCTGTTTCCGGGCTCTATCCCATAAATGCCTATATGGCCGAGCACTGGCTATATCTTCCTTCGATCGGTATTTTCTTGATAGTAGCTAAGGGTCTTAGTGTCTTGAGAGAGAAAAAGGGCAGAGTCCTCTCGACAATACCTTTTGTAGTGTTATTGGTATTTTATTCCAGCTTGACAATAAGGCAGAATACCTATTGGAACGAGCCGATATCTTTTTACCAGAGGACTTTGAAATACGCACCCTACAGCGAAAAGGCTCATTACAACCTGGGCAACGAATATAAGGCAAATGAGGATTACCAAAAGGCTATTGCGTTGTACAAAAAGACCATCGAGATCGACCCCGAATACATAAAGGCCTATAATAACCTTGGCCTGGCTTATCATTCGATCGATGAGAAAGACCAGGCCGAGGCGGTGTATCTAAAGACCATCGAGATCGACCCCGAATACGCCAAGCCATATAATAACTTAGGAAGGGTATATGAAGATAAAGGGCAGAATCAGAAGGCAATAACATATTATACTAAAGCCATCGAGATCGACCCGGATTATTCGACCGCTTATTATAACATGGGCATAGCCTATTATCCTCTGGATGTGCAAAAGTCCATCGCCGCTTATAAGAAGGCCACAGAGATAGACCCTCAATATGCCAAGGCCCACTATAACTTAGGCCTGGTATATTACAAAATGGGTAAATTCGAACAGTCCATAGAATCATATAAAAAGGCCCTAGCCAGCGACCCCGCGAATGAGAAGACATATAATAACCTGGCCAATGTCTATTTCTCGCTGCAAAAATATGAACAGGCCATTGCCAACTATAAAAAGGCCATAGAGGTCAAGCCCGTTTATCCCCAGGCCTACAGCAATATGGCTTTTTCCTATTTGAAGAACAAGCAATACAAACAGGCCCTTGAGGCATTTAACCGGGCAAAAGATATGGGTGTGGTCAATCCCAATGTAGAAAGAGCCCTCAGGGCCTATATACAGAAATGAGCACAGAAAATAAAAAAGCCATAATCCTAGCAGTTATCGGTATCATCGCCTTGGGTTTTTTAATCTATGGAAATACCCTAAACGGTATCTTTATCTGGGACGATGAGGCGTTGGTGCAGAATAACGAATATATACGTAATTTCTCTCACCTCTCTAAAATGTTCAGCCGCAACATCGCCGCCGGCTCAAGGGTAGAGACTGCTGCCTACCGGCCGCTACAGATCCTCTCGTATGCCTTTGATTATAATCTTTGGCACCTTGACCCTAAGGGCTATCACCTGACCAATATCATACTGCATATTTTAGTCGGGCTTTCGCTTTTTTGGCTGCTGAATATGATCTTCGATGATCTATTTATATCATTTTTAGCAAGCATATTGTTTATTGTACACCCTCTGCATACGGCGGCCGTGGCCTATATCTCCGGCCGGGCAGATTGTCTGGTATTTTTATGGGTTTTGTTTTGCTTTATTTTCTATCTTCACTATCTAAGAAAACCCGGGCCAGCTCCATTTTTACTGATGCTTTTAAGCTATGCGTTTGCCCTTTTATCCAGGGAAAACTCACTTATCGTACCTGTGCTTTTGCTGGTCTATCATTTCAGTTTCAAAAAGAAGCCGGCCATTAAGCCATTTTGTTCTCTTTTGGCTTTGGCCATACTCTATATTATCCTGCGTTTAAGTGTATTAAGTCATATTATGTCGGCGGATCATGAGACTGTACTTGCCCAAAGGATCCCAGGGGTGTTTGTGGCTATCTTTAATTATTTTAAGCTTCTGATTCTACCTTTAGCCTTGCATATGGAGTATGCAAACAGGGTCTTTGGCTTCAGCGAGCCCCGAGCCATTTTAGGCCTTTTGCTTTTTAGCGGGTTTTTGATTTTAGGCTTTAGGACAAAGAAGAATATAGTCTCTTTTTCTATTCTCTGGTTTTTCGCGGCGCTCCTTCCACTTTCCAACATCTATCCCATCAATGCCTACATGGCCGAGCACTGGTTATATATGCCCTCTATGGGATTTTTCCTAATCTTAGCTGCAGGCTTAAAGTACTTTTATCAAAGAGAGAAGCTGAGAATAGTAAGCATACTTCTGTCTTTTACGCTTTTAGGCTTTTGGTCTTACCTTACTATAAAGCAGAACAGGCGCTGGAAGGACCCCTTGCTAATCTATAAGCAAGCGGCGCTAAGTTCGCCCGATAATTGGCGGGCCTACTTTAACTTAGCTGGGGCCTATAAAAACAGCGAGCAATATCAAAAGGCGATTAGCTTATATAAAAAGGCGATAGGACTAAATCCTGATTATGCGGATGCGTATAATAATTTAGGCCAGGTCTATTTTGCCCTTGGAAAAAATGACCAGGCCTTGGCCGCTTATAAAAAGGCGCTAGAGATAGACCCCGGACTCATACAGGCCTACTATAATATCGGCGTAGCCTATTTGACAGATAAACCCCAAGAGGCAATCAAGATGTTTAAAAAGGCGCTAGAGATAGACCCCGGATATGTAAGGGCACATAATAACCTGGGCGCTGTATATTATGCGACTAAAAGGTATAAAGAGGCTATAGCATCTTTTGAAAAAGCAATAGAGCTTGACCCAGGACTTGTACAGGCATATAGCGGACTGTGTTATGTCTATTATAGAATGGGAAGGTTTGACCTGGCTTTGGAATATTACAAGAAGGCCAAGAGTTTGGGATTTTTTGATCCTCAGATAGAGAAGGCATTTAAAAATTATAAATGGATAAGACAAGACTCTTAATCTATATATTTGCCATAGTAGCCTTAGGCGGCATCTCTTATGCCAATGTGCTCGGAGGTGAGTTTATCTGGGATGATATACACCTGGTGAGTGAAAATAGCTATATCAAGCACTTATCCGGAGTAGGCGATATCTTCACTAAGCCGGTAAGGGGAGGAGGGGCCAAGACATTCGGATTTTACAGGCCCTTGCAGATACTTAGCTATATGCTTGAATATCGGCTCTGGGGCTTAAGCCCCCAGGGTTATCATATCGTCAATATCGCGTTACATATTCTGGTGGCCTTAAGTATATTTTGGCTGCTCAATATTTTATTTAAGGATTATCTGCTTTCTTTTTTGGCCGGGGCGTTATTTGTGGTCCATCCTGTGCATACAGAAGCAGTATCATATATCTCCGGCCGGGCAGACCCTCTGGCCGCTTTTTTTCTAGTCTTAACTTTGGTCTTTTATATCAAGCACATCCAAGAGAAAAAATATTATTATTTTGCCGCGCTTTTATGCTATCTATTGGCCCTTTTATCGCGGGAGAGTGCACTCATCTTACCAGCCCTTGTCCTTTTATATCACTTTAGCTTTAGAAAGAAGCTGGAGCGTAAAGAGATCATACCGCTTTTGGCGATTTCCTTGGTCTATATATTTTTAAGGCTTACATATCTTAAGTTTCCCTTTGTGCATTCCGGATTTGATGCTAATCTCTGGCAGAGGATACCCGGATTTTTTGTGGCCTTGAGCAAATATTTGAGGATACTCATTTTACCATTGGGCCTGCATATGGAATACGGAAACTTGACCTTTGCCTTGATGAATCCTCAAGTCCTTTGGGGCCTGGCGCTGTTCTTGGCTTTAATAGCGCTACTTCTTAAAGAAAGCAAAGACCGCGGCATAGTATTTTTCTCAATCGGCTGGTTTTTCATCACGCTTTTTCCTTCGGCCAACTTTTATCCTCTCAATGCCTATATGGCCGAGCACTGGCTGTATTTACCGGCCGTGGGGTTTTTCTTAATTCTAGCCAAAGGTTTGGAATTTTTATTTAAGAAAAGGGGCATGCGTATTTTGGCTTTGCTTTTGAGCATAACCATTTTAGGCTTTTATTCAGTCTCGACTATCAGGCAAAACCGGTACTGGCAGAGTGCCGTGTCTTTTTATGAGACAACGTTGCGCTTTTATGTCAAGAATCCCAGGATGTATAATAACCTGGCTCTTGAATACCAATTGCAGGGTAAAAACAATGAAGCCGTTTCTCTATATAAAAAGGCGATCGCTATCAGGCCTACATACGCGATGGCCTATAATAATATGGGCAGCGCTTACCTTGATATGGGAGAAGAGGAAAAGGCCTTGGGGGCTTATGAGAAGGCGATAGAGCTGAAACCAGACTATGCCAAGGCCTATAATAACGCCGGCAATATATACTCTAAGATGGGCAGAAAAGACCGGGCTATAGCGACCTATGAGAAGGCCAAAGATTTAGACCCTAACTTTGTCGAGGTGCATGTAAACCTGGGCAATATGTATTATGAAAGAGGGGATTATGAAAAATCAGTGGCCGCCTTTAAAAAGGCTATTGAGATAAACCCTGACTTTGCCCAGGCCTACAGCAACTTAGCCGTGGTCTATTATTATCAGAAAAAATACACATTGGCGGTTGAATATGCCGATAAGGCAGAGGCCATGGGTTGTGTCAACGAGACTTTAAGCCGGGCATTGAAAGTTTATCGCTAAACTTAAAAAATAATATGAAAAAAGACCTATTCTATACATTGCTATCTATTGCGGCTATCGTGCTGCTGGGCTTTAGTGTCTATGGCAACTGCTTAGGCGGTGAATTTATCCTAGACGATGAGGCCCTGGTAAGGGACAACCTCTCTATAAAACGTTGGTCAAATATCCCTAAAATCTTCAGCGAAGATATAGCCGCCAGCGTGGAGACAGGAAGCACCTTCTACCGGCCCTTGCAGATGCTCACCTACATGTTTGATTATTCCCTTTGGCGCCTGGATCCTAAAGGCTATCACCTGAGCAATGTGTTATTGCATATTTTAGTCTCTTTGAGCCTGTTTTGGCTGATCAATATGCTCTATAATAACCGCCTGCTTTCTCTTTTGGCGAGCCTTTTCTTCCTTAGCCATCCTATACATACCGAGGCAGTGGCCTATATCTCAGGCAGGGCAGACCCATTGGCCTGTCTTTTTATGCTTTTGTCTTTTATCTTCTACATAAGATATCTAAGAAAAGAAAATATGGCCAGCTTTTTGCTGATTATAATAAGTTATGTCCTTTCGCTTTTATCAAGAGAAAACTCGCTTATTCTTCCGCTTATATTGCTCTTGTACCATTATATTTTTAAAGAGAAAATAAGATTAAAGCCATTTCTTTCTGTATTATCGCTTACCGCTTTCTATATAATCATCAGATTTACTCTGCTTAGATTCCTTCTTGCCGGGGGCGTTTACCATACTCGTCTATACCAGAGGATACCAGGCTTTTTAGTAGCCTTGGCCAGCTATATCAGGCTTTTGTTCGCGCCTTTTGATCTACACATGGAATACACAAACCAGATCTTTTATCTTGATAATCCCCTGGCCGTGGC